>NZ_JBSFAI010000007.1:0-293432 GCF_056280165.1 Ralstonia sp. 110700041-2
TAATCTGTTCTTCGGTGAATCGCTTCTTCATGACCGTTCCTCTCTTGGGAACGGACTCTACATCGTCAACGTACTAATCGCGGGGAGCAGGTCACTCGTAGCCAAGGGACCATCCACGGAAGGGTTTCCGTGAGCCCACGATTTTCGAGTCGGGCGCGATAGGTCTCAATGCTCGAAATGCTGAGCTCGCTGGACTTTCTCGCCGCCAACCCATCCAGCAGGAGTTCTGCAAATCCATCAGGGATGGCGTGTTGAGGAGCAAAGGCATCTGGGCGTTCAAACTGGAGCGCGGCGAGTCCGCCAAAGGTCCGACTCTCCTCAATAGCTTCATCGGCAGTGAGGCGACCGCTTGCCACGGCCTGGCTCATCAGGTCCTGCCGTGCAACCAGCTTTTCCCAATAGTCGGCGACAACCTCGAACCAGACCCTATCCCACTCGCTTGGTGGAAGCTGCTCGCAAGTGATGAGCTGATGGACGAACTCGCGAACTCGTCGAGTATCGCTAACAACGCACTCGGCGACCAAGCGATGGCGGCTGCAGAACTCCTCCAGCGTCTCAGTCCCGAAGTGCTTCGTAACGAGCGTCGAGACGTAAGTCGCGGCCCGCGACAGAAATAGCGCGGTCCGGATACTTACTTTCTGCTGTTCGGGAAGCGCCGGCAATCCTTGCTTGGCTCGAAATCTGTCGAGCGCTTCGAACGACTCGTCGAAGTTCCTGAGTAGTGAGGACCAGGAGGGAAGGTTGCGGCCCGCGAGCCAGTTTTTTGCACTTTCGAGGTTCTTACCGAGAAGCGCCAAGTCCGCGTCGTCCGGGCAATGGAACCGTTGGATTGAGGTTCCGGCGAGCTCGTACGCCCAGCGCATTACGCGTTCGAGAGGCCACTTCCAATCATCACCGTCTTGTTTGGGTAAGTACCAGAAAGGGTCTGCTGGCACCTGAAGGTCGTCGGCCGCGACGTTATATCGTTGGAGATGCTTGGCGAGCGAAATCGCCAACCTTGGGGCGGCGGTCTCCAGCAGAAACCATTTGGCAGTCTCCGACTTTGTGAGATAGGTGCCTTCGGTTCTCAGGGCGTACCGATAAGTATCGAACAGGTCGAAAAAGACATCGCCGAACGCCCAGAACTCGCGCGCTGGCAACACACCCGCGACGAGATAGCTAAACGTCACGAGAAGCTTACCGAGGTTCGGGTCGAGTTGACCGACCTCTTTGGCCAGGCGCCTCAGCGCCGTCTGGGTCGATTTTTTTCTCGCATCGTCAAAGCTCTCGTCTTTCTCATACTTCCTGGGCAGAACCCCGCAAGCATCGAAGACGAACTGCAGTACTTCACCTTGAGTGGGGAAGCCAACAACCTTCATGATATGAGCCCGTGTCAGAAAGCAGGGGCCCCGCGGAAGCGGGGCGCTTGGAGATTACTTGCCCGTCTGGTTCGGATTCAACTGTTTTCCTCGGTTCCCATGCACCTTGGCATTTGTGGAATTCGTACCGCTCGTTCCCTTGTTCTTGTTAAGTGAGTCCGCGCGGTGGTTGGCTTGCTGGTTTGCCTGGCTTTTCATGTCGAGCTTCCGAGTGGTGAAAGGAGTTGTCATGCTAGGAAGTCGCTCGGACGAGGGCCAGGTGAATATTGGCGACGAAGTTTTTCATGCACGTGGTACTTCTGCACAGGGCTAGAGGACCACACTGGATTGCTGCTGGTCGAGAGAAATAGTTGCGATGATGGATTCGAACTCCACCATCAAATCCGGATGGCGCTGGGCAACATACAGCCGCGCTGATTCGTTCTCAAGGAGCTTGGCGAGATACCCTTTCGCAAGCACCAGATTCAATACGTCTTGACCGTAAGTCTGTTCTACCAGCTTGTACTGCCCCTGCAGATTGCTCATTTCCTGCTCCATCTTCGCCATCTGCTCCGGGCTGACTCCGGTCAGTTTCCGCGGCTTTTTTCCCTCCACAAGACGCGCCGCCGGCGTGGCCACCAACAACGCCTCGGCATAGGACACTGACACGTTGTTCGCGGCCACCATCAGCTCCACGCATTCGACCTGGCGCGTGGGCTTCATTTTGCGAAGGGCGCGAACCAGCTCCGGTGAGAACTGACGGTCTCCGAGCAGTTCGGCGGCTTCTGGGCAAATGCCGTCCAGTAGCGACATTCTTTTTATAATCTGAGAGACGTCGACGGAAAGCGCTTTCGCCAATCGCTCGGGCGAGACGCCTCGGTCAATGACGCGCCGTATCATGTAGTGCTCCTGAATGGTCGAGAGCCGATTGACACGGTTGTTATACGTGTAGCTCTCGTCATCGGTCGCCACAAGGCAGGCCACCTGCTCATATCCCAGGTCCTGAATAGCAAGTAAGCGCAGATGCCCATCCAGCAGGACATGCTGCCCGGAAGACTGGTCTGCAGGCGTGACAGAGAGTGGTTCGATGAGGCCCACCTCCGCAATGGAGGTTCTTATCTGCTGAAACTTGCGCGATTCCAGTACAGGCGCCGGAATTCTGCGTGACGGCAGGATGCTGGCAACGGGCACGGACAACGGCTCGGGGATGAACCCGAGAGTTATGCCAGTCATGTGCCACTTCCGATGGGCCAGACGCGCTCGGCAAGGTACTTCGGCAGGCTAGCCAAGCCCTCGGCACGCAGCAGATTGACGAAGTTCTCATCGGCAAACAGTTGTCGCAAGGCGCCGACCACAAATAGCAATCGCTGTTGCGTGAACTCGGCTTTTCTCACCATGGCCTTCTGACGTTCCACCTCGCGCTCATACGTCCGCACGAGACTCGATGTCGTGACCGCTGCGGACTTGTGCGTCATATTGTGGGTCGCGCTTCGCCCGAGTGTTTTTCGGCGCTCGATGACACGGCGAGCGTTCATCAGTTGCTTGCCCCGTAATTTTCCCGACTCATAGGCCTCCTGGAGTGCCGCCTGGATTTCAGCGTCGTCGTTGCCGGCCCCGACAATCGTGAGGGCCGCGTTCAAGGGGACGAGGCCCTTCTCCACCGCCACCACGAGTCTCTCTTCTCCCTGGCGCAGCAGGGTGAGGATGCCTTGGACGTAAGTGGGTGTAAGGCCTGTCTTCTCGGCAATGACCTTCGGCGCGTATCCCTGGTCCTGCAATTGCCGAATGCCAGCCAGCCGTTCGAGCGGGCGGCACTGTCGGCGCGCGATGTTTTCCGTCAAGCTCATGACGAACGCGTCCTCATCGCTCACGCTGACGACGAGCGCCGGAATGGTTTCTTCCCCCAGGGAGCGGAACGCCTTCAACCGTCCCTCACCGCACACCAGCAGGTATTTCTCGATGCCGCCTGCTGTCGCTCGCGGCGTGACCACGATAGGCTTCTTGAGGCCGATGGTCTTGATGTTGTCGACGATTTCTTTGAAAACCCGACCATTGCGTTCACGCGGATTGATGACCTCAATCTGAGCGACGGGGACCATGCGGATTTCTCCGACCTGCTGCCGCGCGTTCACGCTACTCTCCTGAGACGGGCACGCGCGGCCATCCCATACAAGTAGTCCAGCGTATCGAAGCGATAGCTCTCAAACTCGATTGGATTTTGGTCGGCGAGGTGAATGCGCGGTTGTCCAAAATCCAAACGTGGCAGCAGGTAGTAATCCAATGCCGACGCATTCGTGTGGTCGAGCCGCACCGCCACCGTGATGTCCGGCAGGAGGCTTGTGTCGAAGCGGACTTTCCAATGATTTCGGCCATTTTCATGCGCCTGGCAACGCGAGAGCACGATGCAGGCCGTGAACTCATCATTGACCGTCAGCAGGTCGGTCGCCGGGTCGCGTATGACCGCGCCGCCCAAATCCGCGATTTTCCGCTCCGTCTGCGCAATGATTTCCGGATGCAGCTGCCGCAGGAAACGGTTGGTTTCAATGTATCGATAGTCTCGACCAGGGGTAAAACCGACCGTCTGGTAGGCGCGAATCAAACTGCCAAAGCGGTACACATAGACGGATGTGGAAGGCATGCCATCCGTTTCATCAATCACGACGCCGGACAAAAACCCGCGGCTCCGGTACAGGTTACGCAGTCGTTCGATGAGCTCCTCATTTGAGTAGCGACGCGCTCTCGCCCGCATAATCCCTTGCGCCGTGTAGAACGTTTCGCTCGGCACAATGCCCTGAAATGCGCCTTCCTTTCGAATCCACATATCAGGTGTGTTGGTCACTCGTAGCTTTTTCAGTTTGAACGACACCCGGTTGTAGACGTTGTTGCCGATGTATTTCTCGTTCGTTAATACCTCTCGCACGGTAGCTCGCGTCCACTCCCGGTTCAGGTCCGTCCGCACACGCATGCCATTCAGGCGCGCTGCGATTTCATGTTCGTCGAGCGACTCATTGATAAACCAGTCATAGATTAGGTTGACGATTCGCACCTCGCTGTCCGGACCCGGCATCAGGATGACTCGGTCGGTTTGAAGGCTTTTGCGTTCGCCACGGCACAGCTCTGCCTTCATGAGGCCGTGCTCGTCGACCAAAACGCGGCGCAGCCCGTAGCCGGCAGGTCCTCCTTGCCGGAAGCCCATCTCAATCAAGCGGCACTGGCCGGCAAATACCTTCGCGGACAGCTCTCGGCTGTATTCGCCGGCCATCGCCCGCTTTACCCCTTTCACGATGGTCGAAACTGGGGAGCCATCGTTCTCGAACTGCTCGGCGCAGTACGCCACCTGGATGCCAGCGCGGCGGCAAATGTACTCGTAATACGCGCTTTCATCGGCATCCTGGAAACGCCCCCATCGACTCACGTCATAGACCAGGATGACCGAGAAATCAGCCTTGCCATTGGCCACATCGGCGATGAGATTCTGAAGCGCCTGGCGCCCATCGATGCGGAGCCCGCTTTTGCCCTCGTCCGCATACGTGCGGACGATTTCAAATCCGCGGCGGGCTGCGTAGTCGCGAATTTTGTCGCGCTGGTTCTCGGTCGAATACTGCTGGTGCTCAGTCGACATGCGGACATACTCCGCCGCCCGTCCTCCAGAGGAGCCGGCTCCAACTGCTGCAGCAGCGGTATTGGATGACATTTTTCACTCCGCAACTCAGGCATAGGCCGCGGCAGGCACCGAGGGCGTGGGGCCTCATGCTCACGCGCCACGATTTCACATCAGGCGGTGGCGTTCGAAAACGAACTTTGGTGAGGCCAGCGTAGCAGGCACGGCGCCAATGAGAATCACGTCATCTCTTTGCAATCACGGCGGTGGCCCTGTCGGCGCAGACAGCACGGCGATGTGGACGGTCCACGCGTCCATCTTTGCAACGCCGCCTTCATCCGCATGAGACAGCACGTAGAAGCCTGAACCCAGTGGCCAACGGCGCCCGATGACGTCCATCTTTGCAATTGGTCTGCAACTCCGCCGCGCATTGCGCATCCGCTGCATGCTGCGGTTGCGCTCTCGGTACGCGGGATGTGCAGCTCGATACTCGCGCCAATAGCGTGAGTGGCTGGCACGCCATTTCGCCTGTGCCCGGGCTTGGTTGTCGCGGTAGTCCTGGTCGATGCGGAGCCGGTGGTTCTGCCAGTCGCGCCGGCGCGCGCGCTGGCAAGCCTTCGACGAGCAGTAACGCTGGTGGGGAACATGCGGCAACGGGAGGAACGCGTTGCCACAGGCGAGACATAGGCGGGTCGATTTCATGAACACCCTCCAGGCCGGGTTGTGATGGGCGGACGGGTGGGGCTCGACCGGCCACGGAAATCACTGGCCAGAGACGGGGTAGAGATGGGGGAGACAACTCGGTAGCTGCCTCGCCAAATGACCATCGCAATTTGCTAGACGCGATGGTGGGCCAGTCGCGAAAACTTAGACATTTCGGGACCGCCGGCGTGCATCGAAGGAGGGTTCGCTCACGAGTGCAATTTGCTAAAATTGCCTTGTTTCAAGCGCAATTCTTGCGGCGGCCAATACAAACCTTGGCGACAGCTGCTGATGGGATGGCTCCATTCCATCGCGCGCTCCCGCGCGCATCGAAGCTGGTCGGGGAAGGAAGTTCTCGGGTTAGCCGACTTGAAAGAAGCCCTTTGGCGACGCTTCGCTCCTGCGCGGAGTACCGATTCGGCAGAGGTTCTGCTCAGCAAGCTCGCCATGGCGGCGCGCGATGAACAGGATGTGTGGCGTCCGACTGTAGCGGGTCTGCTGATGGCTAGCGAGGATGTACAACGGTTTCTACCGGGAGCATTCATTCAGGCAGTTGCCTATCGAGGGGTAGATGCTCTGCCCGTGGATGAGGCACCGTATCAGCGTGACGCACAGGACATTACCGGACCGTTGGATCGGCAGATCCTCGATGCCTGTGCATTCGTGCGCAAGAACATGAAGGTCGCTGCCTACAAACGTGCCGAGGGAGGGCGCGAGGACGTTCCCCAATTCGACATGCTGGCTGTGTTCGAGGCGATTACCAATGCAGTAGCCCATCGCGATTACTCGATGGCGGGGGCCAAAGTGCGGCTGCGCCTATTCGACGACCGGCTGGAGCTCTATTCGCCTGGCATGCTGCCCAACACCATGACAACCGAAAGCCTGCCATTTCGCCAAGCGGCACGCAATGAGGCTCTTACGAGTCTACTTGCTCGCTGCGCGGTAGGCGATGACTCGCTCGCCGGCCACCGTCAGCACATCATGGACAAACGGGGCGAAGGTGTATCGATCATTCTTGAGGCCAGCGAACAGCTGGCAGGGCGCCGTCCCCAATATACCCTCAATGATGACAGTGAACTGGTACTAACCATCTACGGGGCGCGTACAGAGCCAGAAGCGATGGGCTAAGTTGGTGCGAAGTTGGCCTTGACGCCCGGCGCCTGTGCAAGGGCGATGCCGAGCACCGCATGCATCAGATCGACCGGATCAGTGGGCGGCGTTGACCGGCTGTCGCGCGCGGCAATGCGGCCTGTTGCCTTGCCCCGGCGATCTGCGGGCTTTCGGCTGACTGTATGACAACGCGCTACGCGCCTTGGCCTATGGCACTTGCTGCCGGTGACCCTCACCCGGCACGCGCTGCTGGCGTTCACTCTGAAACTCTGCAGCCTGGCTTTCGCGTCACCAGCGACAGCTAAAACGTCGTTGCTCTACCAGCCCAGCGTTGCAATCAAGTCATACGGCAGCTCACGAATCCGGACTCCGCCCACGTCGACGAGCGATGTTCTCCGCCGCGGGCGACAAGAAGCATGGCACGAAACCATGCCATGCTTGCCCTGATTCCGCTGTTAGAAAGGTATGACCGCCTTCGCCCACAAGGCCGCCCCGGCCGGGCGGTTACGCACGAAGAACTCCTTCACGACGCGTGCTTCCAGGCTGAACTTGCTGAACTGGTAGCGGAAGCCCGGACCGATCGCGAAGGTCTGCCCGCGGAACCCGTCACCGGCGACAGACTGACCGTTGAGGGTGTCGTCCGTCGTCTGCTTGACGAAGTAGCCGGAAATCCCGGCGCGTGCCGCCGGTGTGAGCGCATAGCTTGCGGAATAGTCGATGTGGAACAGGTTGCCCGAGTGGTAGTTGGTATCCCTGTTTGGTGAGTTGAAGCTGTACGTGATCTTCGCTGACATTTCGACTTTGTCGTTCGGCATCCACGACACGGCGAAAATGGGCCGCGCCGTGTAGTAGTTCTTGCCGGTGTTCAGCACTGCACGCATGTCGTACTGCCCGGTCGGAAATACGAACTCCATCGCTGCAACGGTCCGCAGCGGGCCCGCACCCCACGCAATCAGCCCCGGGCTGACAATCAGATCACCGAGATTGGTCCGGTTGAACGAAAAACCACCCGCGTCGAGCGCCAGACTCTCCATCGGCAGTACCGCATAGGCACCGTAGCGCCCGCCCAGCAGAGACCAATCCGACATCCAGACAACGCGCGGAATCACCACATCCGCATCGAGCTTGAAGCCCGGCACCGCGCTGTTGCCGTGCGAGTCGTTGAACTGCGACGCATGATAGTGCGTGTAGTACAGCAGGCCATAAACGCCGGCCGGCGGCAGCGCGCCAGCGAAGAACGCCTCGGCGCCCTCACCGATCGTGTCGCTTCCGCCTTCGGTCGCAAGTGCGCCCGAGCTCAATGCAAGCCCCGCGCACGCCGCGAGCGAAATCAGACCTGCAGTTGCTTTCCGCTTCATTCTTTGTCTCCACCTGTTATTTGATTTAGTTGAATCGTGCTGCTGATGCTCTTTAGCCCTCCCGGAGCATCACTCCTGGAAGTGGTCGATCACGAGCCGGTTGAAACGCGCCGCATGCTCGATCTGCGTCCAGTGCCCGCATTGGCCGAACACGTGCAGTTGCACACGCGGCAGCAGTTCGGCCAGCCTCAGCGAACTCGACAGCGGGATTACCTGGTCTTCGCGCCCGTGGACGATCAGCGTCTCGTGCGTCAGCGCGCGAATCTGTTCTTCGTCGCTGGCGAGCGCATCGACCCAGCGTTGGCGCGGCGCCGGAAACATCGCTGCGTACGATTCCTGATAGCCGGGCTTCACGCTCGCCTCGTAGCGCAGCTTCGCCAGTTCGTCGTTCACGAGCGTGCGATCGTAAGCGAAGATATCGAGCAGCCTGCGCATCGTCTCGATCGAAGGCGTGTAGCCCCACACCGCATCGAGCCCTTCGCTCAGCGTGAAGCGCGTGCCGGCCGGCCCCATCAGTACAATCCGGCCAACGCGCTCCGGCGCGCGGATCGCCAGCGCGAGCGCGAGCGCACCGCCGAACGAATTGCCGACCACGTGCACACGCTGCACGCCCAGCGCGTCGAGCAGCCCGAGCGCGTGCTCGACCCAGTTGTCCATCGAATAGCGATAGCCGTTCGGCCGCTCGGTCAGCCCGAAGCCGACCATGTCCGGCGCGATCACACGGAAGTGTTGTGCAAGCGCCGGCATCGTGAGCCGCCAGTTCGCATAGGCCGTCACGCCCGGGCCGGACCCGTGAATCAAAAGCACGGGCTCGCCTTCGCCGATGTCGTGATAGTTCGTATCGATCCCGTTGGCCACGATGCGGCGGCCAATTTCCGGATTCGTCTGCATGGCAATCCTCAGTCGTTTAATCGTCTTGGGTGTTGCGCATTAGCATTAGCGTCCGCGCTGCTTCGCGCTTTGGCCGCCGATACCGAAATGCGCTTTCGGCATCTCGGTGATAACCACGCGCACCGATTCGATGGGCGCATCGAGCGAACGGTGAATGGCGTCGGTCACCTCGGCGATCAACCGCTCCTTGCGGTCATCGTCGCGGCCTTCCAGGATGTACAGATGAGCGATTGGCATGGTGTCCTCCTTGTCAAACAAAGCGCACGCCGACCGAGCCGATGCCCTGCACGCGCAGCGTCACGTTGTCGCCAGCCTCGACGGCCACCGCCTCGGTGATGCCGCCGGACAGGATCAGGCTGCCCGCCGGAATCGATTCGCCGCGCGCGCCAAGATGGTTCGCGAGCATTGCAACCGCGGCGGCGGGATGGCCGAGCACCGCCGCGCCGGCGCCAAAAGCTACCGGCCGGCCATTCTTCTCAAGCACGATGCCGAGCGTGCGCAAGTCGACGCCGTCCACCGCGAGCGGCTGCCCGCCAGCGACGAAGCGCGCGGCCGAGGTGTTGTCGGCCACCACGCTCTTCAGGTCGAACTTGAAATCGCGGTAGCGGCTGTCGATCACCTCGATGCCGGCGATCACGAAGTCGGTGGCCGCCAGCACCGCGCCGATATGGCAGCCCGGCCCCTTCAGTTCGGTCTTCGTGACGAACGCGATCTCCGGCTCGACTTTCGGGTGAATCAGCTTGGACACATCGCACTCGCCGCCGTCGGGCAACTCGTATGTATCGACGAGAAAGCCGAACACGGGCACGTCGACGTTCATCTGGCGCATCTTTGCGTGCGAGGTCAGCCCAGCCTTGTAGCCGACGATGCGCGCGCCGCGCGACAGCGCACGGCGGCGGATCGCGTCCTGGATCGCGTACGCGTCGTCCCACTCCATGTCTGGATGCGCGTCGGTGATCTTCAGGGTGTCACGCGCTTCCAGCACGCAGCCATCGAGATGCGCAGCCAGCGATTCAACGGTATCGGTCGAGAGCTTCATGCCGCCTCCCGCTTTGCGCTGGCCGCCCGCGCCTTCGCGAGCGTGAGCGCGGTGTCTTCGATCATGTCTTCCTGGCCGCCGACCATCCCGCGCCGCCCCAGCTCGACAAGAATGTCGCGCGACGGTACCCCATACTTCTCGCCCGCGCGCTTTGCGAACAGCAGGAACGACCCGTAAACGCCTGCGTAGCCGAGCGTCAGCGCATCGCGATCGACGCGGATCGGGAAGTCCATCATCGGCACGACGAGATCTTCGGCAACGTCCTGGATCTTCCACAGGTCGACACCGGTTTCGATGCCCATGCGGTCGCACACCGCAACGAAAACTTCGAGCGGCGTGTTCCCCGCGCCCGCGCCCAGGCCAGCCGCTGCGCCGTCGATCCGGTTCGCGCCGGCCTCGACTGCCGCGAGCGAATTCGCGATCCCCATCGCGAGATTGTGGTGGCCATGAAAACCGAGTTCGGTCTCGGGCTTGAGCGCGTCGCGCACCGCACTGATCCTGGCCTTCACGTCGTCGGGCAGCATGTAGCCGGCCGAATCGGTCACATACACGCAGTTCGCGCCGTAGCTTTCCATCAGCTTGGCTTGTGCAACGAGCCCTTCCGGACTGCTCATGTGGCTCATCATCAGAAAGCCGACGGTATCCATGTCGAGCTTGCGCGCGAGCGTGATGTGCTGCTCCGACACATCGGCCTCGGTGCAGTGCGTCGCCACGCGAATCGTATGCACGCCAAGCGCGTGCGCGCGCCGCAGATGGTCGACCGTGCCGATACCCGGCAGCAGCAGCGCGGACACCTTCGCGCGTTTGAGCAGCGGGATCACCGCGCCGAGATATTCCTCGTCTGTGTGGGCGGGAAAGCCGTAATTGACTGATGATCCGCCCAGCCCGTCGCCATGCGTGACTTCGATCAGCGGCACACCGGCCGCATCGAGCCCGCTCGCGATTGAGCGCATTTGATCCAGCGTCATCTGATGACGCTTCGGGTGCATACCATCACGCAGCGTCATGTCGTGGACGGTGATGTGCTTGCCTTTGAGATTCATTGCGATTCCTCGTTCGTCCGATCGTTGAGATGAAGCGGGCGCGTCATGCGGCTGCGCTGGCGGCGGGTTCCAACGCAATGCGGCCCGCCAGCAGTTCCTCGGCAAACATCTCGGCGGTGCGCGCGGCGGCGGCCGTCATGATGTCCAGGTTGCCCGCGTATTTCGGCAGGTAGTCGCCGAGCCCTTCGACCTCCAGATAGACCGACACGCGCTTGCCGTCGAACACCGGCCCGTTCACGAGCTTGTAGCCGGGCACGTAGCGCTGCACGTCGGCAATCATTGCGTTCACCGATTCGATGATTCGCGCCGCATCGGGCTCGCCTTCGGTCAGGCAGTGCACGGTGTCGCGCATGATCAGCGGCGGCTCCGCCGGGTTGATCACGATGATTGCCTTGCCTTCTTTGGCGCCGCCAACCTTTGACACCGCCGCGGCAGTCGTGCGCGTGAATTCGTCGATGTTCTTGCGCGTGCCGGGGCCGACCGACTTGGACGACACCGTCGCGACGATCTCGCCATACGCAACCGGCTGCACGCGCGAGATCGCGTAGACCATCGGGATCGTCGCCTGCCCGCCGCACGTGACCATGTTCACGTTCATCTCGCGCTGGCCGATGTGTTCCTTCAGATTCACGGGCGGCACACAGTACGGCCCGATCGCGGCTGGCGTCAGGTCAATCATCATCACGCCGAGCGCGTTCAGCTTGCGGCTGTTTTCCGCGTGCACGTAAGCGCTCGTCGCGTCGAACGCGATCTGCACGTTGTCGGCCAGCACGTGCGGCAGCAGGCCGTCGACGCCGTCCGAGGTCGTCTTCAGGCCGAGTTCGCGGGCGCGCTTCAGGCCGTCGGATTCCGGGTCGATGCCGACCATCCAGACCGGCTCGAGCACGGGGCTGCGCATCAGCTTTGCAAGCAGATCCGTGCCGATGTTGCCGGGCCCGATCAGCGCGCAACGGATTTTTTGAGTCATGGGGAGTTCTCCTGAATATCAATGAACGCAGAGGCGGAGCCGGCTAGGCGAACCGCACCGAGCACGCGCCGATCCCGCCGATCGACACGCGGAAGTTGTCGCCTGTGCGCACCGGCGCCATCGCGGCCAGCGCGCCAGACAGAATCACCTCGCCCGCCTTGAGCGGAATACCGAGGCGGCCGAGCGTGTTCGCCAGCCAGGCGACCGCGTTCACCGGCGAGCCGAGCGCCGCCGCGCCCGCGCCGGTGCCGATCACTTCGCCGTTCTTTTCGAGCACCATCCCGCAGGTCGATAAGTCGACGCTGCGCGTGCTCACGGCCTGGTCGCCCAGCACGAACACGCCGCACGAAGCGTTATCCGCAACGGTGTCGCCGATCCGGATCTTCCAGTCGCGAATGCGCGAATCGACGATCTCAAAGCAAGGCATCACGCATTCGGTCGCGGCCAGCACCATCGCGTTCGTCACGCCGGGGCCGATCAGATCGCGCTTGAGCACGAACGCGATCTCGCCTTCGGCCTTCGGCTGGATCAGCGTGTCGAGCGGAATGCATTCGCCTTCGCCGTACACCATCCCCGACAGCAGGTAGCCAAAATCGGGTTGATAAACGCCGAGCATGTCCATCACGGCTTTCGAGGTGACGCCGATCTTCTTGCCGATCACGGTTTCGCCGGCGTCCAGACGGCGCTGCACGAAGCGCTGCTGGATACGATAAGCGTCGTCCACAGACAGGTCTTCGTGCTGCGACGTCAGGGGTGCAATCGGCGTGCGCAAGGTCATGGCGTCATACAGCGCGTCGCCCAGCGTGGTAATCAATGTGGAATCCATAGGAGCCATCCGGCCAGTAACAGGTGGAGGTGGATCAGAGCTTGATGCAGACGTTGCGGAGTTCGGTGTAGAACTCGAGCGAATGCACGCCGCCTTCGCGGCCGATGCCCGATTGCTTCGCGCCGCCGAACGCCGTGCGCAGGTCGCGCAGGAACCAGGAGTTGACCCAGGCGATCCCGACGTCGATCGACGCGGCAACGCGATGCGCGCGCGAAAGATTGGTTGTCCAGATCGCGGTCGATAGCCCGTACACGTTCGCGTTTGCGCGGTTGACAACCTCCGCTTCGGAATCGAACGGCATCACCAGCGTGCACGGCCCGAAGATTTCCTCGCGGGCGATCGGCGAATCGTCGCCAAGGCCCGTCCAGATCGTCGGTTCCACCCAGGCGCCGTCGCGCAGCTCGCCCGGCATGTCGGGCACGCCGCCGCCGGTGACAACTGTCGCGCCAAGCTCGGCCGCCTTGCGGTAGTACGACAGCACCTTGTCGCGGTGCTCCTGGCTGATCAGCGGCCCGATGCCGGTCGTCTCGGCTTCGGGGCGGCCGGGCTGCAGCCGTTCGGCACCCGCCTTCAGCGCGGCGACGAAACGCTCGAACAGCGGGCGCTCCACATACACACGCTCGGTGCCGAGGCACACTTGCCCCGCGTTTGCGAAGCACGAGCGCAGCGTGCCCTCAACGGCGGCATCGAAATCGCAATCGGCAAAGACGATGGCGGCGTTCTTGCCGCCCATTTCCAGGCTGACCGGGCGCGCGCCTTCCGCTGCAGCCTTCATGATGGCCGCGCCAGTACGCGTTTCGCCCGTGAACGTGATCGCGTTCACGCCGGGGTGGGTGGTCAGGAATTCGCCAGCCGAGTTCGGCCCGAAGCCGTGCACGACGTTGTAGACGCCGCGCGGCACGCCGGCTGCGTTCATCACCTCACCCAGCAGCGCGGCGGTTTGCGGCGTTTCTTCCGACGGCTTGACGACCACCGTGTTGCCGCACGCGAGCGCGGGACCGACCTTCCACGTCATCAGCAGCAGCGGCAGGTTCCACGGGCAGATCACGCCGACAACGCCGACCGGCCGGCGGATCGCGTAGTTGATCGCGCCTGCGCCGTCGGGCGTTGCCATTTCAAAGGTTTCGCCGGGCACGTTTTTCACAACGTCTGCAAACACCTTGAAGTTGGCTGCGCCGCGCGGAATGTCGATGTGGCTGGCGAGGCTGACGGGCTTGCCGGTATCGGCCACTTCCGCCTCGAGAAAATCGTCGAAGCGGCGCTGGATGCCGTCGGCCACCGCGTACAGGATCTCGACGCGCTGCGCGACGGTCAGGCTGCCCCACGGGCCTGACAGTGCGGCGCGTGCCGCCTTCACGGCCGCGTCAACGTCGGCGCGCCCCGCTTCGGCAACGCGTGCGATCAGCGCGTTGTCCAGCGGCGATCGCTTGTCGAACCAGCGCTCGCCTGCGCGGTATTCGCCATCGACAAAGTTGTGGATGCGCCGCACGTTTGGCTGCCCGCCGGCGGGGCCGCGTGTCGCGGCGAGGGTTTCCGTGTTGTCCATGATGATGTGTGCCCGTAATCGTGATTCAGTGATGCTGTCCTGTGAGGAAGGGAGTGCGCGTTGCCGTGCCAGGGCCCGTTCCCGTTACATGGCGGCAAGGCCGGCCGCGTCCAGGCCGGCACGCGCGCAGGTCTCGTCCTGTGACTCGCTGCCACCCGATACGCCGATCCCACCGATCAGGCGGCCGCTCTCGACGATCGGCAGGCCACCGCCAAACGCGACGAAGCGCGCGCGCAGCACAAGCCCCTGCTGCACGGCGGCCGAGTGCGCGGCCAGCGCGTCGTGCCATTCGCCGGTCGGCAAGCCGAAGCTCGCCGCCGTGTAGGCCTTGTCGATGGCGATGTCGATCGAATGCAGCGGTGCACCGGGCATGCGTACGAACGCGGCGAGCAGGCCGGCCGCATCGACCACCGCAACGTTCACGCGCACGCCAAGCTGCTCGGCGGCCTGCGCTGCCGCCTGCGCGGCGCGCAACGCAGCGGGCCAGTCGATCACCCGCGCATCCACGCTCAGGGGGGTGTCATTTCGGGCCATAGCGCTCGCTCCGTCTCAATCAGGTGTAGACGGTGGTGAACGCTTCGTTCAGCTCACCGGAGTGGAAGAAAATCCCGCGGCCGAGTTCTTCCTCGGTCCATGTCGTGACGGGGCGATCCGGCTGCGCGAGGTAGCCCAGGCCCGCGAAGGTCTCGTTGCGGTTGCCGCTCGGATCGAAGAAGTAGATGGTCGTGCCGCGCGTAATGCCATGCCGCGTCGGCGCCACGTCGATCTTCACCTTGTTCTTTGCCATCACGTCGGCCGACTTCAGCACGTCGGCCCAGTCGTCCAGGAAGAACGCAATGTGGTGGAGCCCGTTGCGCGGGCCGCCAACGAAGGCAATATCGTGCGGCGTGGTGCTGCGGAACATCCACGTGGCGGCCTGGATCGTGTTGCCGGGGCCAACCATTACCTGCTCTGCCAGATGAAAGTCCAGGCACTCGGCCATGAAACGCGTGTTCTCTTCGACGCGGTTGATGCCCGCCTCGGGGTTCAACTCGCACATCAGCAGGCAGTGGTCGAGCCAGTGCACGGCCGAGCCCGGAACGTCGTCGGGCCACGGATCAGGATTGAGCGAGCCCACAGCAGTGCCAACCAGCGCCTTCTGCGCGAACAACCGCAGTTCATGCCCGCTCGGCAGATTGAAACGCAACTGGCGGCCAACGTCCGGCAGCGCGCCTTCCGGCAGCATCTCGGTCTTGATCCCATACGCCTCGATGCGCTGCTGCAGCGTGTCGAGATCGGCATCGTGCTCGACCTTGTACGCGGCATGATTGAGCCCCGCCTGATCCGCCGGCGTGAGGATCAGCGAATACTTGTCCCATTCGTCCCAGCACTTCAGGTAGACGTTGCCTGCTGCGTCGCGCATCGTCTCTTGCATGCCGAGTACGCGTATGTAATGACGCAGCGCTGCGTCGATGTCCATCACCTTCAGATTGACATGACCAATACGCATGACACCCATGATGAGTCTCCTCCAGATTAGTTTTTTGAAACCGGCGTTGCCTTGCCGGCCGCACAGCAAAAAAACGGTTTTCTCAAATGCCCTGCCACTTCCAGTTCGACATCGCCGTCGGGCGCAACGCGGCAGGCCAGCGCATAACCATCGCTTTCCTCGTCGGCGCTGATGTGCGCGCGGCTGATGGGCCCGAGCTTGTGCACCGTGCCGTGCAGCACGCGCACCTTGCAGACGCCGCAACCGCCGTTCAGGCAGCCGACCGGAATGCCGCGACGGCCGAGCTTGGCCATGCCGGCCAGCAGCGATTCGCCTGCCGCGCACGCATAGCGCTCGTCGGTCTGCGCAATCGTCACAGTCGCCTTCACGCAGCGCTCGTCCATGTCACACCCGCCGGAACAGCGGGCTGCGCGCCTGCTGCGCATCCGCGGCCGAAATGAACTTCTCGTGATAGATGTCGGGCTCGAACAGGCGCCCCTGCATCAATGCGGTGATGCACGCATCGATCATCGCGGGCGGCCCGCACAGGTACGCCTGGTGGCCCGAGAAATTGCCGTCGAAATGCGCTTTCGCAACGTCGTGCACGAACCCTTGCGCGATGTTGTCGCCCGATTCACCTGCGCCTTCGGACAGCGCCGGCACGTAGGTGAAGTTCGGGTAGCGTTCGGCAAGCGCGCGAAATTCGTCGTGGTAATAGAGCTCTTTCGCATTGCGCTGGCCGTAGACCAGCGTGATCGGCGCGCAGACGCCACTCTCCAGCAGGTCAACGATCATCGAGCGCGGGCTGGACAGGCCGGAGCCGCCGGCCATGAAGATCATCGGCAGCCCCGCCGAGCGGCGCACGAAGAACCGGCCGTACGGACCCGACAGGCGCACGCGGTCGCCCGTTGCCAGTTTCTCGTGCAGATAGCCTGTGCCCTGCCCGCCGGGCACCTGCCGCACGTTGAGTTCGATCTCGCCGGTGGCCGCGACGTCGGCCGGCGCATTGGCGATCGAGAATGCGCGGCTCTGCCCCAGCCCCGGAATCTCAAGCTGCACATACTGGCCGGCCTGGAAATGGATCGGCTGCGACAGCTTCAGACGGATCGCCTTGATGGTCGGCGTGAGCTGCTCGATGCGGGTGACGTCGGCTGCGAAATCCTTCACCGGAATGATCTCGGCATCCGGATCCTCGTCAACGTCGGCCTCGATCACGGTGTCGGCCTGCAGCGTTGCACAGCACGCGAGCGCCTTGCCCTCTTCGCGCTCGAAGTCCATCAGCGCGAACGGGTTGGCATCGCCCAGGTCGGTCTCGCCGCCCAGCACTGCGACCTTGCAGGTTCCGCACAAGCCGTGGCAGCACGCGTGCGGAATGTAGATGCCCTGGCGCAGCGCAGCGTCGAGCATCGTCTGGCCTTCCTCGACCTCGATCGTGACGCCCAGCGGCTCAATGGTAAGTTGGTGGCTCATGATGATGTGCTCGTCGTTCTGGAATGCCTTCCGCTTGCAGGCAGCCGGCACTCGCGCAGGTGACGGTCAGAAACTCGCACCGCCAATGCCATTGAGGCCCGGCGTGCGGAAACTGATCAGATCCTTGTGCCCGAGGCCGTTGTCGGCCAGGCTCTTCGATGCGTCCGGCGTCCACGGCTCGCCAGACCGGAACCACTCCACCCGATCCCAGTCGATTTGCGAGAAATCGGGGTGATCGCCGTAGATCGGCGGCAGCACGTTGCTGGCCAGCGCGCCAAACGGCATGTCGGGCGGCAGCGGCAGGCAGAACGGCGCCGGAAACATCAGGTGCTCTTCCCAGCAGATGTAGAGCAGCGGCGCGGGAAACTTCTCCACCGCATCTTTCACCGGGAAGTCGTAGGACTTGAGCGCAATGACGGCCATGTTCGTCTCCTGGTTAGTTGCTCGTGGTCTGGCCGCGCCATGCCGCGAAATTCTTTTGATCTTCCGAACCTTCGAAATCCATGTTGTCTCGGCCGGGCTCAACTTCGTAGTAGTCGAGCACCGCGGCGAGCGGGTCGAAACCCTCGGCTGTCGGATCGACGCCCGGCTTGAAACAGTTGCCCTGGTAAATCTGGTGCACCGGCAGCCATGCCTGCACGTACTTCTGTGGTTCGTGGTCGAAGATTTCCTTGCAGTGGTCGCTGCAGAAATGGAACTTGTTGCCGAAGTAGTTCGACTCGCGCGCGCCGATTTTTGTCGGGTTGCCGGGCTCGGTGAACAGCATCGGGATCTGGCAGGTCTGACACAGCATCGGCAGCGTCTTTATGTAGAAGCGGTTGCCGGCCTTGGCCTGCTCGCCCCAGTGTTCGAAGCGCGGGCGGTAGTAGCGGTCGAACGTTTCCGGATACTTGGCCGACAGCCATGCGAGCTCGTCTTCCTTCGGCACCCACGTATGGAACGGTGCCGCGGCGTTGAAGCCGTAGAACGTCGACCACGCCTGATGGCTGATGTGGTCCTTGCCTTCGCACGCATCCTTCCAGCCCTTGGGCTCGCGAATCCCATAGCGCGCGAGATCGCGGAACAGCGCACCGCCGTTCTGCTCGGCGTACATCTCCCACGATTCGCGCCAGCTCATCACGCGCTTGGGCTGCATGTAGTCCATCATCATCGCGACGAGCGTCAGCAGCCGGTAGCCGCGCCAGAACCACTTGTCGATCCAGCGCTGCACGATCGGCACGTTGTCCGGATCCTGTTCGAGCAGGAACTTGATGCACTCGATGCCCAGCGTCATGTGGCGCGATTCGTCCGACTGCGCCGAGAAACCGAACGTCACGGTCGACATGTCGCCGTTGTAGGCGGCGCCCGACATGAACGGCACGAACAGCAGGTTGGTCAGCACGTATTCGAACGAGAAGCTCACCGCAGTGAGGAATTCGAACGGGCCGGCCGACTGCGCGTCTTCAAAGAACGACTTCGGCACCGACAGATACCAGACACGATCGAACCAGTGGTTCGAATGGTGGAAGCCGTTGAAGAACTTGTTGTACGTCGACATCGCATGCGTTTCGGTCTGGTAGTGCCGCAGCTCGTCGATCGATTGCATCTGGCATGCAACGCGTGCGCCCTCGCCGGTGAAGTGCCGGCCAACGTGGGCGAACCCGCGGTGTGCAAGGTATTCCAGCGGCGTCACGCCCTGGATGAACAGCTTCAGCGCGTTGATGTAGCGCGCGTCGGTCACGCCGAGGAACGCGTTGTTCTGCGTGAACGCATCGATCACCGCATAGAGCTTCTTTTCTTTCTCGCCCTGGTATTTCCAGTACGCGTCCATCGTCAGGCGGAACGGGTCGACCCACTTGTCCCAGTCGTGGATCTTGATGCCTTCGTAGCGGTCGTACGGGAAGACCTTGTCCATCGGCTGGTAGGTCGTCTCCCAGCCCAGGCCGCGCGTCATCGCCGCGTAGCGGTCTTTCAGGCCGAGCTTTTTCTTGAGCGTTGGGGTGTCCATTCGTGTCTCCGTAATTGTCGGTGCGCGATGCGCGGCGTTCAGTGCGTCCAGCTCAGCGTGAACTGGTCGTCGTCTTCGTCGATATGGCCGGACAGCGTGATCAGGCTGACATGCAGTTGCTGCAGATCGAAGCGCGAGCCGGTCAGCCCCTCAATCGTTTCGCGCCGGATCGTCAGCCGATTGGGTGCGTCGATCTTGACCATGCCGGGCGATTCAACGACCACCGCGCGCGGGTTGTCGGCCACGATTGCCTCGACGATCGGCCGGGAATCCTCATTGGCCTGGAAGGCGATGAATACGTTGGACATGCGAGTGTTCCTTCGATGAAAGATGAACGTCCGTCGTCAGAGTGCAATGCCGAGCTTCGCGATGCGCGCCCGGAACTGCTCGTGCACTTCGTCGAGTGCCGCGCCTGCGGTGTCCTTCAGCGCGCGTTCGGCAATCGGCGCAAGTGCCGCGCTGGCGCGGGCCGACCAGTCCTGCGTCCAGCGCGCGAGCAGGGCACGGTTGTCGTCGGATTCGGCGGCCATCGTCTTCACGACGGCGTCGATCCAGCGGTTTGATTCGGTGTGCCACTCGGGCATGAACGCGGTCAGCATGGCCACTGCAGAGCCACCCGCAAGCGCGATCCGTTCGTCGACAAATCGGTCATAGACCAGCGGATACAGCAGGCCATCGAGCGCGAGGTTCTGCGCGATGAACAGCTCGACCGGGTCCGTAACGACAAGCGTGTCTTCGACATAGCGGCGCAGCGGTTGCCACGCGGCATCCGACATCCACGCCGCCTTCGCCGCGTCGAGCACGTCGGGCTCGGCCATCGCCAGTGCAAGACGCGTCAGGTATTGCGCCACCCCGAGGTTGTCCATCGCATGGAACATGGCCGGGGCGGTGAACGCAGTGCCATAGCCAAGCGCGCAGATCTGCGAGTTGTTCATGTTTGCGCCCCACGCGGCGTGGCGCAGCGGCACCAGCACCTCGAGCGCGTGCTGCGCGACGTTGTCGGGCATCAGCTCGATCATCCGGCGTGACTCGACGAACTCGAAGTTCGATTCCATCGTGTCCTGCTGGCGCGCACGGGTCGTCGTCCATGACGCGTAATAGAACTGGCGCGGATCCTTCAGGGCGTACCAGTTCTCCATCCGGATCGCCGAGCGCGACGCATCGAAGAGCTCGTAGTCCGGATCCCAGGTCGGGCGGTAGTGGAAATTCACTTGGGGCTGCGCGCCCATCATGCCTTCCTGATACCGCGACGCCGTCTTGTCTCCGCCGATGTGCTTCGCGACATGGGCAAAGGTCTGCCGGAGCGGCTTGATGTCGACTGTTTTCAGCTCGATGGTCACTTCTTGCTCCTCAAGTTCATGGGTTCGTTTCGTCATCCAGCCGCGTGACGTGTTGTTCGATGCAGAACAGGTCGAACGCGGCAGAAGGCAATGTCAGCTCGACAAACATCTCCGGCGCGCCGCCGACCGACAACTCAAATTCGACGAAGCCGCGATTGTTCGTGCCGGTCACCCGAACGCATTTGCGGCTCGGGTCGAGTGGTGGTTGATCGGTTGTGGCTGGGTTCATGGTCGAGGTCGCCTCCATGCCTGGACCTCAATGCACCATCCGTGCCACTTTCCGGTCTTGATGCAAAAAATCTCGATAATTTAAGGGAAAGCCCTGAGACGAAATTCGCGTTGGGCACGCACAATACCGGTTAACCAGAATGGAATCCGTCCCGGGGCAGGGCCGCCAATTGCTTTATATGGCGGGCTTTTTGATCATTTAAAAAATGCAGACAAGCCGATTTGATGAAATGGTGAAGTCCGCAGGCACGCCCCGGCCGGCCGAAACACAAAAACAGATTTCACAAGAAAATCTCGACGGAGACGACATGCCACGCCCCAACCTGCCCCCGATGCCAACGGACGCCGATCTACGACGGCTGATTCATTTCTCGACCAGCGATGGCCGCATCTGGCTGGCCGGTCAACGGATGGTGATGATCCATGCGGGTGCGCTTGCCACGCTGCGCGAGGAACTGATGGCAAGCGTCGGGCCGGCGCAGACGCGCCGCTTCTTCACGCGGGTCGGCTTCGCCTCAGGCGAGCGCGATGCGGCACTAGCGCGAGACATTCGTGCCAAGGCATCGTTCTTCGACATGTTCAGTGTCGGCCCGCAGCTTCATATGCTCGAAGGCGCGGTACAGGTCACGCCGCTGCGGTTCGAGGCGGACCCGGAGACCGGCGCGTTCTACGGTGAATACCGGTGGGAACACTCGTGGGAGGCCGAGGTGCACCTGCGCGCGTTCGGCCCGCAGCCCGAACCCGTGTGCTGGATGCTGATCGGCTACGCGACGGGCTATACGAGCGCGTTCATGGGCCGCTCCGTGCTGTTCAAGGAAACGGCCTGCGTCGGTGCGCACGACGCGCATTGCATGATCGTCGGCAAGCCGGCAGAAGAATGGGAAGACGCTGAAGAAATCTCGTCATGGTTCAAGGCCGACTCGCTGATCAACACAATCCGCGACCTGCAGACCGAAGTCGAATCGCTGCGCCGCGAGATCGGGCCCGAGGCAGACCGCACGCAACTCGTCGGGCGGTCCGATGCGTTCTCGGCCGCCTACTCCATGCTTGAAATGGCCGCGCCGACCAAGGTTGCCGTGCTGCTCACGGGCGAGACCGGCGTCGGCAAGGAACGCTTTGCGCGCGCGCTGCATAACCTGAGCCCGCGCGCCGCGAAGCCGTTCGTGGCAATCAACTGTGCCGCGATACCGCACGCGCTGATCGAATCCGAGCTGTTCGGCGCGGAGAAAGGCGCGTACACGGGCTCGCAGGCCCCCCGCGCCGGACGCTTCGAGCGCGCCGACGGCGGCACGCTGTTTCTTGACGAGATCGGCGAGCTGCCGCTCGACGTGCAGGCGAAGCTGCTGCGCGTGCTGCAGGAAGGCGAAATCGAACGGCTTGGCGCAACCGGCAGCCGCAAGGTCGACGTGCGCGTCGTGGCCGCCACCAACCGTGATCTTGAGCGGGCGGTGCGTGAGGGCACGTTCCGTGCCGATCTCTTTTACCGGGTCAACGTCTATCCGGTGCAGATTCCCTCGCTGCGCGAGCGGCAGGGCGACATCGAACTGCTTGCCGACACGATGCTCACGCGGTTCGCATCGCTGCATGGCAAGCCAGTGCCGACGCTGACCGACTATGCCTACGAAGCGCTGCGCGGCTACCGGTGGCCCGGCAACGTGCGCGAGCTTGAGAACCTGATCGAACGCGCGGTGATCCTCTCGCGGCCGAATCGCGCGGTGGACGCAAACGACCTGTTTCCCGGCCTCGGGCCGCCCGGCGGCGCCACTGTTGATCTTGCCGGGCAGATCAAATCTGCATCAACGGTGCAGGTCGACTGCGGTTCGATTCTCGACCGGTTGCAAGGCTGCGGCGGCGGGCTCGAAGGGCTCGAACACGCGCTGCTGCAGGAAGCCGTCGAACGCTCAAAGGGCAACCTGTCAGCCGCCGCGCGGCTGCTCGGCCTGACGCGCGCGCAACTCAGTTACCGCCTCAATCGCAAACAGGATCAGGAGGACGCGTGATATGACCATCATCCAGCTCGCACGGGAGGCCGGCGACGTGCTGTCCGACGACCCGCCGCCCGCGCCAGCGGAAACGTATTCTGACGATACCGCCCCCGCCCCGCATGCTCGCACGCTTAGCGAGCATGCGTATCACCAATTGCGGCAGCACATCATCGAAGGGCTCTACCCGCCGGGTACGAAACTGCGCGTCGAGCATCTGAAAGACGTGTACGGCGTCGGCGCAGGTACGCTGCGCGAGGCGCTCACGCGTCTCGTCAGCGATGCGCTAGTCGTTGCCGAAGGGCAGCGCGGGTTCCGCGTCACACCGATGTCGGTCTCGGACCTGGAGGCGATCACGCGGCTGCGTATCCACATCGAGGTCGATGCGCTGCGCACCTCGGTCCAGCGCGGTGACGCCGCCTGGGAACAACGTGTACGAGAAAGATTCGAGGTGCTGTCTGCGTGGGAGCAGCCGGTGTCGATCGAACATAGGGCCGCATGGGAGGCGTGCAATCGGCGCTTTCACGAGGCACTGATCTCGGCTGCGGCGTCATCCTGGACCTACCTGGTGCTGCGCATTCTGTCGCAGCAGGGCGAACGTTACCGGCGCGTGTGTATCGGCCTCGAGGATTCGAAGCGCAACGTGCATGAGGAACATGCGTGCATTTTCGAAGCGGCGATGCGCCGCGCCGATGCACGCGCGGCACTCGCGCTCGAGGATCACATCAGCGCGACGCTTTCGGTCGTTCGAAATGCGCCACCTGAAAAACTGCCGTTCAGATAAGCCACGCCGGAGTATCCTGCATCCCGGCGAGCAATGACAGTGTGTTCCGGCTGCAAATCGAACTCCGGCACATCAAGCAGGGCACTGCGCAGCAGCGTCCAGCGAATGACGTTTATGGGGCAGCCGGAATCGCTTGGCCGTGTTGTTTCCCGTCCGCGGCTCGGGATAGCCAATGGCCTCAAGCAGGTTCGCAAGGAATGGCCCCTCCGCATGCCGCGGCTTGTGCTCACACTGCGCGTGGAAGGTCGAGATATTGGGGTGATTACGGGCATTGGTTCAATTCTGACCTGCTCGCCGTGATTAGTACGTTGACGATGTAGAGTCCGTTCCGAAGAGGAGCGGTCATGAAGAAGCGATTCACCGAAGAACAGATTATTGGCGTGCTCAAGGAAGCCGAGGCAGGCCTGAAGCCAGCGGAGCTGTGCCGCAAGCACGGCATCTCGGAAGCGACCTACTACAACTGGAAGGCGAAGTTCGGCGGAATGACGGTCTCCGAAGCGCAGCGCCTGAAGGAGTTAGAGCAGGAGAACAACAAGCTCAAGCGCCTGCTGGCTGAATCGATGCTGGACAACGCGGCACTCAAGGATCTGCTATCTCGAAAGTAGCAAGCCCGCAGGCCAAGCGCGAAGCGGTCCAGATACTGACGACTGAACGCGCCATGGGTGTTACCCGGGCCTGCGGGCTGGTAGGGATTTCGCGCTCGCTGTTTCACTATAAATCGCGTCGCCGAATTGACGACGAAGCGCTGACTGGTCGGATGATGGTCATCGCCGCGCAGAAGCGTCGCTACGGCTATCGCCGGATTCACGTGCTGTTGCAACGGGAGGGCTGGCTGGCCAGCCAACCACAAGCGCATCTGGCGCCTGTATAGCAAGGCGGGACTGAGTGCGTAAGCGGCGGCGCAAGCGCATTGCGGCTGTCGAACGCACGCCGACGCCGGTGCCAGCGGGCCCGAACCAGAGCTGGTCGATGGACTTTGTTTCCGACGGACTGGCCTATGGTCGGCGGTTTCGATGCCTGAACGTGGTCGACGATTACACGCGCGAGTGCATGGCCATCGAGGTTGATACCTCGTTGCCGGACTTGCAAGTGAAGCAAGTGCTTGAACGGCTGAAGGAGATGCGAGGCTTGGTGGTGCTGTTTGCCCGCGTGGGGCGCAACGCCACGCTGCGGCGAGTGAGCAGGGCGTATATCCAGCTCTTTCAGAACACGCCGCTGCTCATGCAGATGTTCATCGTGTTCTTTGGGGCGTCCATGGCGGGGTTCGAGATGTCGCCGTGGACGGCCGCCGCCATCGGCCTGACGCTGTACACCAGTGCCTATCTGGCCGAGGTGTGGCGCGGCTGTGTCGAGGCCATCCCGCGCGGCCAGTGGGAAGCATCTTCCAGCCTGGCGATGGGGTACTTCCAGCAGATGCGCCACGTGGTGCTGCCGCAGGCGGTGCGCCTGTCGGTTGCGCCCACCGTGGGGTTCTCCGTGCAGATCGTCAAGGGCACGGCGGTGGCCTCCATCATCGGGTTTGAAGACCTGTCCAAGCTGGGTTCGGTGCTGGCCAATGCCACCTTCCAGCCGTTCCTTATCTACGGGCTGGTGGCCATTGGGTATTTCGCGCTGTGCTGGCCGCTGTCTCTTTACGCCTCTCATCTGGAAAAGAAGCTCTATGCCGCTCGTTGATCTCTGCGCCGTACACAAGCATTACGGCAACAACCACGTTCTCAAGGGCGTCGACCTGCGCGTGGAGGCCGGCCAGGTGGTCGCCATCATCGGGCGCAGCGGCTCGGGCAAGAGCACGCTGCTGCGGTCCATCAACGGGCTGGAGACCATCGACGACGGGCAGATCGTCGTGGACAACGCGGTGCTGCAGGGCTCGCAGGCCACGCCCGCGCGGTTGCGCGCGCTGCGCCTGAACGTGGGCATGGTGTTCCAGCAGTTCAACCTGTTTCCGCACCTCACAGCCGGCCAGAACGTGGCGCTGTCGCCCGTGGTGGTCAAGGGCATGAAGAAGGCCGATGCCAACGACCTCGCGCGCCAGATGCTCGTCAAGGTTGGCCTGGCCGATAAGTTCGATGCGTACCCGGATCAGCTCAGCGGCGGTCAGCAGCAGCGCGTGGCCATTGCCCGCGCGCTCGCCATGCAGCCGAAGGTGTTGCTGTGCGACGAAATCACCTCCGCGCTGGACCCGGAACTGGTGAACGAGGTGCTGGCCGTGGTGAAGCAGCTCGCCGCCGAAGGCATGACGCTCATCATGGTCATGCACGAGATGCGCTTCGCGCGTGACGTGGGCGATCAGCTCGTCTTCATGCACCAGGGGCTGATCCATGAAAGCGGGCCGGCCAAAGAGGTGTTTGCCAGCCCCAAGACGGCGGAGCTGGCGGCGTTCATTGGCGCGGTGCAGTGAGGCGCAGGGCATAGGCAGGCATCCGGGCGGCCTTGCCTCTGCCATAATTCGCGCACTCCCCTGCAACGCATTCGCGTCTTCCCATGGTTGTCCGCCCCCATTTGCACTGGTTCCGCATGCTGCTCGCATGGCGCGGGTCGGTGTTGCCGCAGCTTCTGCCGCGCCTGTTCCTGATCTTCTTCGTGTCGTTGGTAGCCATCGCGGTGCATGCGCACCTGCTGCCCGTCTCCGTCAACCTGAGCACGACGCCGTTCTCGCTCGTCGGCATTGCGCTGGCGGTGTTCCTGGGCTTTCGCAACAACGCCAGCTACGACCGCTACTGGGAAGCCCGCAAGCTCTGGGGCCAGTTGCTCAACACGGCGCGTTCGCTCACGCGCCAGGCACTGACGCTGCCGCGCGGGGATGGCCCGAACGGTCCCGCAGCCGATGCCGACGTCCGCGAGTTCGCACAGGTGCTGGGCGCGCTGCCGCACGCGCTGCGCCACCAGTTGCGCCACACCGATGCGCGCGAAGACCTCGCCACCCGGCTGCCCGCAGCGTTGCTCGAACGCGTGATGGCCGCGCGCTACCGGCCCATCGTCATCGTGCAGTGGCTGGGTGAATGGGTGCAGCGTCGCGCGCAAGCCGGTGCGCTCGATGGGTACGCCGCCCTGGCGTTCGACCGCAACCTCAACGAGTTGTCGAACAGCATCGGCGGGTGCGAGCGCATTGCGGGCACGCCGCTGCCGTTTGCTTACTCGGTCATGATCCACCGCACGGTGTACTTCTTCTGCGCGGCACTGCCGTTTGGGCTGGTGGAAAGCATCGGCAGTTTCACGCCCGTGTTTGCGGTGTTCGTGGCGTACACCTTCATGGCGCACGAGGCCATCGCCTCGCAGCTCGAAGACCCGTTCGGCACGGAAGACAACGACCTCGCGCTCAACGCGCTGTCCAACACGATTGAAGATGCGGTGCTCGACATCCTTGGCGAGCCGAGCCCGCTGCCGCGTGCGGGCGTGCGGCGTGGGGTGATCTTCGATTGATGCCGCGGTTGCGGCGCAGCGCTTAAAGGGCCATCGCCAGCGGCTGCGCCCACCGCTCCAGCGGGGCGGTGCTGCCGTGCACCGAACCGCTGGCCGAATCTGCGTTGCCCGCCAGCAGGGCACCCAGCTCCACCCCGAACAGGCTTGCGCACGTTTCGTTCAGCGTGCGCGCGTTGCGGAGGCCGGCCCGCCGGGCCAGCGCGTGCAGCGCTTCAGCTTCGGGCTCGTCATTGCCGCACGTGTGCGCCAGCCGGTACAGCGCCCAGGCGGCGCGTTGCTCGCGCACCAGCGCATGCAGTGCTTCCCCTTCCGCAAACAGACGCGCACGCACCTGGCGCGGGCAGGCCTGCCAGCAGTGGCTCAGCAGCGCGGCGTTCCACGCCTGCACGGGGTGTTCGAACACCAGCGTGGCGAATGCGCGCGCCCAGGGCTTGTCATGCTGGATGGCGGCCATGCGCGGGCAGCCGGCGTCGGGCACGGCCTTGAACGTGATGGCGCACGGCTGCCACAGGGTGCCCGGAATCTCGCAACCGAAATGCGCGAAGGCGGGCACCACGAACGGATTGCCCGGGCGCACTTCGCGCCGGCCGTTGGCATCGCGCAGGCATACGGTGCCCTGCTCGGACTGCACGCGCACCGCAAACGGAAAGCGCAGGCGCGAGAGACGGACGTGGGCGCGGCTGATGAGTGGCATGGCTAACCGATAAGGCGGCGGATGAAGCGCGACTGTTGCAGGATTCTATGTCTGTGCGCAACAGGGGCAATGTCGCCCGGGTGACAGAGTCGGGCGCGGCGCTTACAGCTCCGACAGGCCGAAGAGCCGCAGCCGCTCGAGGTCGGTCACGCGAATGGTCTGGTATGACAGCGCGATCATTCCGCCTTCGGCCAGCCGTTGCAGCGCGCGGTTCACGCGCTGGCGCGACAGCCCCGTCAGCAGCCCGATCTCTTCCTGCGACAGCTCCAGCACGGTGCTCGTGCGCGGGTACAGGGCAGGGTGGAACAGCTGCGCAATCGCTTGCGCCACGCGCGCATCGGCGCTCAGCAGGCGGTCGTTTTGCACGGTGGCAATGAACTGACCCATGCGTTCGTTGAGCTGGCGCACCACAAAGCTGGCAAACGGCAAGCTCTGCGCGAGCAGCGTATTGAACACGGGTTCGGGCACCAGCAGCACGTGCGAGGCGCGAATGGCGATCACGTCATAGCGGCGGTCTTCGCGCTTGATGACGCTGCCCTCGCCGCACCAGCCGCCCGCAGGCACGCCGGAGAACGTGCAGCCCCGCCCGTCGGAGGTGTACACGGCCAGCTTGATGAGGCCGGTGTCCACGCCGATCCAGTAGCGGGACGGTTCGCCGCGGCGCGCAATGAAGGCGCCGGGCTCGAAGGCCTGCAGCAGGGTTTCTCGCGCGGCCAGGGCCTGGTGTTCAGGCGCAAGCGCGGTGAACCACGCATGGCCTTCCAGTTGCGTGGCGGGCGTCGGAGCACGGGGTGTCGTCATGGCAGGCGAAGGCACACGGTCAAGGGTCGCGGGGGCGCGTGGGGCTCTGCCTTCGCTTTGTAAGAAACCCGTCAGTCTCGGGGTGGCGCGGGTTTCCGGGCGGTTTGTCACTCAGGTGACAGAGTGCGGGAGCCGGCCGATGATAGCGTTGCCCAACAAAAAGCAACAGCGCCCGGCGCACGGAGACACAGCAATGCCCACGGATTTTGATAGCGGTCTGGCCCGCAACGCGGCCAACTTCGTCCCGCTCACACCCATCGAGTTTCTTGCCCGCGCGGCGGATGTGTATGGCGACCGCCTGGCCATCGTGCACGGGCCGGTGCGCCAGAACTGGCGCGACACCTATGAGCGCGCGCGGCGCCTGGCCAGTGCGCTGTCGCTGGCGGGCGTCGGCCGTGGCGACACGGTGGCGGCGCTCCTGCCCAACACGCCTGCCATGGTGGAGGCGCACTTCGGGGTGCCGATGGCGGGCGGCGTGCTCAACGCGCTGAACATCCGTCTGGATGCCGCCAACCTCGTCTTCATGCTGCGCCATGGCGAAGCCCGCGTGCTGCTGGCCGACACCGAGTTTGCCGACCTGGCCCGCCAGATGGCGCTGGAGATTCCCGGCCTGAAAGTGATTGCCGTGAACGATGCCCTGGGTCCGCAGGCCGAGCCGTTTGGCGACACCGATTACGAAACGTTCCTGGCCTCGGGCGACCCGCACTACGCCTGGCAGTTGCCCGCCGACGAGTGGGACGCCATTGCGCTGAACTACACCTCGGGCACCACGGGCGACCCGAAGGGCGTGGTCTATCACCATCGAGGCGCGGCCATCAACGCGGTGTCGAACATCCTGGAGTGGGATCTGCCCAAGCATCCCGTCTATCTCTGGACGCTGCCGATGTTCCACTGCAATGGCTGGTGCTTCCCATGGACGATCGCGGCGCGTGCGGGCGTGAATGTCTGCCTGCGCAAGTTCGAGCCGAAGCTGGTGTTCGACCTCATGCGCGACGAAGGCGTGACGCACTACTGCGCCGCGCCCATCGTGCATACCGCGCTGGTGAACGCGCCGCCGTCGTGGCGCGAGGGCCTGCGCGGGCCGGTGCGCGGCATGGTGGCGGGTGCACCGCCCCCGGCCGCCGTGCTGGCGCAGATGGAAGCCATGGGCTTTGAGCTGACGCACGTCTACGGCCTGACCGAGGTGTACGGCCCTGCAGCCGTCTGCGCCGAGCAGGACGAATGGCGTACGCTGCCCGAGCACGACCGGGCAACGATGAAGGCGCGCCAGGGCGTGCGGTACCACCTGCAATCGCAAGTGGCGGTGCTCAACCCCGAGACCATGCAGCCTGTGCCGGCCGATGGCGAGACCATTGGCGAAATCATGTTCCGCGGCAACATCTGCATGAAGGGCTATCTCAAGAACGAGAAGGCCACGCGCGAGGCCTTTGCCGGCGGCTGGTTCCACACCGGCGACCTGGGCGTCTGCATGCCCGACGGCTACATCAAGATCAAGGACCGCAGCAAGGACATCATCATCTCCGGCGGCGAGAACATCTCAAGCGTGGAAGTGGAGGACGCGCTGTATCGGCACCCGGCCGTGCTGGCTGCCGCCGTGGTTGCCCAGCCGGATGCCAAGTGGGGCGAAACGCCCTGCGCCTTCGTTGAACTCAAGGACGGCGCCACCGCCACCGCAGAAGACCTGATCGCACATTGCAAGACTTTGCTGGCCGGCTTCAAGGTGCCCAAGGCAGTGTTCTTCGGGCCGCTGCCCAAGACGTCGACGGGCAAGATCCAGAAATACGAGCTGCGCCGCAAGGTGAAGTCGACTTCGGCGATTGATGTGTGAGGCTGGCCGGGGCTGCCGCGTGGGACCCCCGCAATAAAACAGAGCCCCTCGCCTTCGCGAGGGGCTTTTTGCATTCCACCAAATCGATTCAGCCCAGCCTCACGGCACCGCCACAATCGCCATCCCGCGCGGGATGTTGCCGGTGGCGGCTGACCCGCTTGCCACGGCGGTCAGCTTGCCGGTGGTGCTGTTGATGCTGTATGCGCTGACGCTGTTGTCCACGGCGTTGACCACGTAGGCGAAGGTGCCGGCGGGGTTGACGAGCACGGTCACGGGCGCGTTGCCGGTGGGCGTGGTGTCGACCAGCGTGAGCGCGCCGTTGGCCGGGTTGATGCTGAAGACGCTGACCGTGTTGGCCAGCACGTTGGTCACGTACATGAAGCCGCCCGACGGTGCGATGGCGATGTAGTACGGGTTGGTGCCTGCCGCCACCGGTGTGCCCGATGCGGTGAGCGCCCCGGTGTTGCTGATGCTGTAGACGTTGATGGTGTTGTCTGCGGCGTTGGTCACGTAGGCGTAGGTGCCCGCCGAGTTGACCGCGATGAACTGCGGCGTGTTGCCCGTGTTGACCGTGGTGCCCACCTGCGTGAGTGCGCCCGTTGTGTTGTTGACGGCAAACGCCATGGCCGTGCCCGGCGTGGCGCCGCTGTTGGCATTGACCACGTAGGCGAAGGTGCCTGCGCTGTTGATGGCGACCGTGTACGGGTTGGCCCCGGCGGTGATGGGCGCGAGCGCGGTCAGTGCACCGGTGCCCGTGTTGACGGAGAACGCCGACAGCGTGTTGTCTCCATAGTTGGTCGTGTATGCGAACTTGCCGTTGGGCGTGCGCGCAATGCTGTAGGGCTGTATGCCCGTGGGCGTGGCCGAGCCGACTACCGTGAGCAGTCCGGTATCGGCATTGATGGAGAGCGTGGTGACGGTGTTGGCGTTGGCGTTGGCCACGTAGACGAACTTGCCCGCCGGGTCGATGGTCAGCGACAGCGGCCCTGCTCCCACCGCCACTGCCGTGCCGACTGCGGTGGGCATGCCGGTGGTCGCATCCAGCGTGAAGGCCGAGATGGTGCCGTCGTTCGAGTTGACCGCATAGCCGAACAGGGGCTTGGGCGTGCAGGCCACCGCAATGGTGGTCACGTTGCTGGTGCCCACGGTGCCGCTGCCGTTGGTGACGGTGCAGTTCTCACCCGAAGGCCGCGTTCCGACCGTCGCTGCATAGGGCTTGCCCTGCGCGAGCTTGGTCGGGAAGTTGAAGCTGCCATTGGCGTTGACGACAACCGCATCGCCGCCGTTGTCCAGCAGCGTGACGGACTTGCCGCTGGTCAGCCCGCTGACGGTACCGCCCACGGAATAGGTCGCCGGCGCTGGCGCAGGTGTGGGCGCCGGCGTTGGTGTGGGCGCAGGTGATGGCGATGGCGTCGGTTTGGGCGCCGGTGTGGGCGCGGGTGACGGGGTGGGGGCTGGCGTGTTGTTGTTCGTCGGTGGGGTCGTGGTACCGGCATCTTCGCCGCCACCGCAGGCACTGAGCCCCAGCGACAGCGCGGCGGCCATCACCAGCGCGGCGCCGTGCATGCCGCGTGCGTGCCGCGGGGCGTCGGGCGGAATCGGTGCCGGTGTGGGTTGTGTGTATGCGCTGCTGCTGCGTTGCGCTTTGGCGATTAAAAGCTCGGCCATGGCTCCCCCCGTTCCGGTTGTCGCGGTTTGTAGATTTGTTGACTCGCGTTTCCCGAAGCATAGGTACCTGGGCACATGCCGACATAGGCCAATTGACGGACAAAGCCCTCGGCTTCATGGACGGAGGCGGCACTGTAGGTCGTGTGCGTGTGATTGGCGCGATACTGGCCGCTTACGTTTGCTTCTTGCCTACACGCTGATCGCCTTGCCAGCCATGTCCAACGCCAACCCAAACTCGAACAACACAGTCTTGATCCGCCAGTTGTCTTCTGTCGATGCAGCTGACGTGGCGGACTACCGCGCCATTCGTCTTGCTGCGCTCAAGGATTCGCCCGACGCATTCGGTTCAACCTACGAGGCCGAGGTCGGGCTCTCGACGGAAGCGTTTGCCGAGCGCTTGGCGACCACCATCGTGCTGGGCGCCTATGCGGGAACCGGCAGCGACGCACGCATCGTCGGCATGGTCGGCTTCAAGCAGCAAACGATAGCGAAGCTCGCGCACAAGGGTTTTGTGTGGGGCTTTTACGTGGCGCCGGCCGCGCGCGGGCGCGGCGTGGGCGTGGCGCTGGTGGAGCGCATCGTGGCGGCGGCAACGGGCCTGGTGCAGCAGCTCACCTTGTCGGTGGTACGCGGCAACGATGCCGCGCTGGCACTGTACGAGCGTTGCGGGTTTGAGACCTACGGCGTGGAGCCGCGCGCGCTTAAATCCACCACGGGCTATGCAGACGAAGTGCTGATGGTGCGCTTCCTGCACGGCTGAACCTGTTGAACCTGTAGGTGCAGCGCCTACGCATGTGCGCAAGCGCTGCTGTACAGCGATCGTCGTACTGGCGCAGCTTCCCGCTGTTTTCTGTTAAGCCGCTGCAACATGCGGCGCCTTCAGCGGCACTGGGTTGCGCAGGCTCACGTTCAGCAGGTTCCAGCTGTTGATGGTGACGATCACAAAGCTCAGCTCGGCGATCTCCTCATCGCTGAAGTGTTCGCGCAGCCGGGCGAATTCTTCGTCGCTGGCATCGCTGTGCGGGGTGTTGGTGACCAGTTCGGCCCAGCGCAGTGCGGCGCGCTCGCGCTCGGTAAAGAACGGCGCTTCGCGCCAGCCGGCCACGGCGTTCAGGTGGCGCGGGTCTTCGCCCATTTTGATAAGGTCGGCCCAGTGCATGTCGATGCAGAAGGCGCAACCGTTGATTTGCGACACGCGCAGCAGCACAAGGTCGACCAGCCTGGCGCCCAGCAAGTCGCGGCGCAGGCCGTTCGACAGGTTCAGCAGGTTGTTGAACGCCTTCGGTGCGAGTTGGAAGTAGGCAATGCGGGGGGCTTGCGACATACGTGGCTCCTGAGGGTTTGAGTTGATGAAGGAGCCGATGCAGGCGGCAGGTGGGTGCCTTGCGTCGCTCCATACCCTGAAGACGCCTAGCGCGGCTGCGTTGTGACAGCCCCGCAAGAAAACTTTGTTTTTTTATGCGCCGATGCCGATGTGCGCCAGCTTGTCCGGATTGCGCACCACGTAGATGGCCACGATCTGGCCGTTCTCGATGACGAACGACTGCGCCGATTCCAGCTTGCCATCCACGTAGCGCAGCAGGCCGGGCTCGCCGTTCACGCGGGCGTGTACGTAGCGGACGTCGCCCATGGCGCGCACCAGCTCGCAGTAGATCTTGGTGATCTGACCGGCGTCTTGAATGATGCGCGTGAACGACGGCACCTTGCCGCCGCCGTCGCCCACGAGTTGCGCGTCATCTGCCAGCAGCGCGCGGATGGCATCGCGTTGGCCCGTGCGTGAGGCTTGCGCAAAGCGCTCGAGCAAGTCCCGATGCGCATCGGGCGCGACATCGAAGCGCGGGCGCTCCTGCTGCACCCGGTCTGATGCGCGGTGCACCATCTGCCGGCACGCGGCTTCGGTCTTGCCCAGCAGGGCGGCGATCTCCGAGTAATCCTGATCGAATACCTGGCGCATCAGAAACGCCGCGCGCTCTTCGGGCGATAGGCGCTCGAGCACCCACAGCAGGGCCATCGACACATCGCCTGCCAGTTCCACGGCGGTTTCGGGCGTGGGGGCGTGGCTTTCGGGTTCAACCAGCGGCTCGGGTAGCCACCAGCCGACGTAGGCTTCGCGCTCGGTCTTGGCGGCGCGCAGGCGGTCGATCGACAGTCGAGTGACCACCGTCACGAGCCATGCCTCGGCCGATTGCAGCGCGGTCTGGTCGGTTTGGTGCCAGCGCATCCAGGCGTCTTGCAGCACGTCTTCAGCGTCAGCGCGGCTGCCGAGCATGCGATAGGCAATCGCAAAGAGGCGGGGCCGGACGGCGGTGAAGGTCGTGTCTTCGCTGTCGGTGCGGGTGGTGCGGTCGGGGCTGGGCTTGGTCATGGCGGGCGTATCGTCCGGGGATGATGCTCCCTCCCTAGACGGGCGGGCGAGATCGTTTGTGACCGGGTGCTTCGGTTATGCGGCGTTCGTCACATTCTGCGTATCGGCAGCCCTTACGGTTGCGCCGAGCCACGGCGCCAGCGCCTGCTGCAGCGTCATCAGGTCGATCGGTTTGCCGAGCAGGCGTGCGCCGGCAATGGGCTCGCCAATCTCGGCTTCCGTGCCGTAGCCGGACATCAGCAGCACCTGCAGTTGCGGTTGCATGCGCAGCAGCGTGCGGGCGAGGTTCGCGCCGGATTGGCCGGGCAGGGTGAGGTCGGTCAGCAGCACCTGAACGGAGCGCGTGCGGGCCAGTGCAAGGGCGTCTTCGGCATTGACGGCGGCCACGCATTGCAGGCCGAAGGTGGTGAGCACCTCCTGCATGGCTTCGCGCGAGGCGGTGTCGTCTTCCACCAGCAGCACCGCAGGCGGTTGTGAAGCGTCTGTAGCCACGGCAGGGCCCGCCGATGGCGATGCCGATTGCGCCTGTGCCTGCGCGGTGCGGCTGGCGGTGAGCACGTTGCGCACCATGCGCGCCAGGTCATCACGCCGGTAGGGCTTGCCGAGCAGTGTCACACCCGGAGGCAGCCTGCCGTCGTGCTGCACCTCGTCACGCGTATAGCCCGAGACGAGCAGCACCGGCAGTGGCGGCACGCGCTGCGCGGCGCGTATCGACAGTTCGCTGCCCTTGATGGGGCCCGGCATGATCACGTCGGTAAACAGCAGGTCGATGGGCGTGCCGCTGTTCATGAGGTCGAGCGCGGCCTGGCCGTTGGCGGCCGTGAGCACGCGGTAACCGAGTTGGGTCAGCATGTCGACGGCGGTCAGGCGCACGTCGGTATCGTCCTCCACCACGAGGATGGTCTCGCGCCCGCCCATGGGCGTAACGATGGTGTCGCGCAGCTCGACGGCATCGTCCGGGGCCGCCTCCGTGCAGCGCGGGAAGTAGAGCTGCACCGTGGTGCCTTGTCCGACTGTACTGTCGATGGCGATGTGCCCGCCGCTCTGCTTGACGAAGCCGAACACCATGCTGAGCCCCAGGCCCGTGCCGTGGCCGTCGGGCTTGGTGGTAAAGAAGGGCTCGAAAGCGTGTTCGACCACTTCGGGTGGCATGCCCACGCCGGTATCGGTGACGGAGAAGACAAGGTAGTCGCCGGGTGTAAGCTGATCACGCACGTCCGCCTGTGTGTTGTCGAGCGTGACGTTGTTGGCGGCAATGGTGAGCATGCCGCCGCCGCGCATGGCATCGCGTGCGTTGATGGCGAGGTTCAGCAGCGCGTTCTCGAGCTGGTTGCGGTCGGCCTGGACGTTCCACAAGTCGGCGGCCAGGTGCGTTTCCACCTTGATGGCTTCGCCCAGTGCGCGGTGCAGCATCTCGCTCATGCCTTGGACCAGCCGCGTCGGGTTGACGACCGCCGGCGAGAGCTGCTGGCGGCGCGCAAAGGCGAGCAGCTGCGCCGCCAGCGTGGCACCGCGCTGCACGGCACGCGTGGCGGCGGCAATCCGATGCTGCACGCGCGTGTTGCTCGGTGCCTCCACCGAGAGCATCTGCAGATTGCCGGCAATCACCTGGAGCACGTTGTTGAAGTCGTGGGCCACGCCGCCGGTCAGGTTGCCGATGGCTTCCATCTTCTGGGCCTGGCGCAATTGCGCTTCCACTTCGGCGCGGGCAGACAGCGCATCGGCCACGCGTTGCTCCAGCGTTTCGGTCAACTGGCGCAGGGCCTGCTCGGCGGCCTGCCGCTCGCGCTCGGTCTGCACGCGCTCGGTGGTTTCCACCACGATGGCTAGCACGCCCGCCGGGCGACCGGTGTCATCGGGCAGCGGGCTGTAGTAAAGATCCATCCACACGTCTTCGGGGCGGCCGTTGCGCAGCAGGACGAGTTCCTTGTCGCGGTACGACAGCGTGCCGCCACCGAGGCAGACGTCCATGACATGGCGGTTGAAGTCGGCCACTTCGGGCCAGCCCAGTTCAACGGGGCAACCCAGCAGATAGGGATGACGCCCGCCGGCAAACACGGCGTAGGCATCGTTGTAGACCATGTAGCCGTGGCGGCCCCACAGCATGACCAGCGGCACCGGACACGCCAGCACCATGTGCACGGCGGCACGCAGGCTGGGTGACCAGTCCTGGATCGGGCCCAGTTCAGTGGAGGCCCAATCGAATGCCAGCACGCGCTGCGCCATCTCACCGTTCCAGCCGAGGCAGTCATGGTGATGCGCGAGAAACGGCATAAGGTCTCCTGTCCGGCGGGCAGCACAGTGCACCCGAGTTGTGGTCATTCTAGAAAATCGGGAGGCCGGCCGGTGTCGGCAACAGACGGCTCAAAGCCATGCGCCGCACGCAGAAAACGTGCCTGAGGCGGCCGGCACGCTTTGCGCTGGCTGTCTATCATGTGCATCCGTGCCCGCGCAGCCATGCGCTTCGCACCAAGGTTTTCTACCCACCCACGCCCCCACCAGCGAGGAGATTTCATGAAATTGATCGGCATGCTTGATTCACCGTACGTGCGCCGCACGGCCATTTCGCTGAAGCTGCTCGGGCTGCCGTTCGAGCACGCGGCGGTCTCGGTCTTCCGGCATTTCGATCAGTTCAGCGCCATCAACCCCGTGGTCAAGGCGCCCACACTGGTGTGCGACGACGGCACCGTGCTGATCGACTCCACGCTCATCATCGATTACGCAGAAACGCTGGCAGGCCGCAGCTTGATGCCCGCCGCCATTGCCGAGCGCCAGCACGCGCTGCGCGTGATTGGCCTGGCGCTGGCCGCGTGCGAGAAGGCCGTGCAGATCGTCTATGAACACAACCTGCGCCCGAGCGAGAAAGTGCACGGACCGTGGGTCGAGCGCGTGCACAGCCAGTTACTGGCGGCGGTGGAAGCGCTCGAAGCGGAGTGGAAGGACGCGCCCTTGCCCGTCGAGGAGAATGAGCTGACGCAGGCCGGCGTCACAGTGGCCGTGGCCTGGGCCTTCATCCAGTTGATGGTGGCTGATCGCGTGCCGGCGGCGGATTACCCGCGCTTGGTGGCGTACTCAGTGGCGGCGGAACAGCTGGGCGCGTTCCGTGAGTTGCCGATGGATGCGGTTTGATGGCCGCTCAGGCCGCCTGTGGCTCGATGTTGGCCTGACGGTACAGCCCGCCCACCAAGTCGGATTCCGTGACGATGCCGGCCAGCCGGCCGTCGGCATCCAGCACCGGAATGTGGTGGTGGCCGGCGCTGGCAAACATCGGCACCAGATCCGACATGGGCGCGTTGGCGGCGATGGTCTGCACGCGCGTCTTCATGTGATCGGCCACGCGCGGGGGTGTGAGCGCGCCGATGCTGAACCAGCGGCGCAGCGTCTGGCGCATGTCCGCCGGCGCCAGGCCGAGCAGGTCGACACGCGTGACGATCCCCACCACGCGCCGTCCTTCGTCCACGACCGGCAATGCCTTGAAACCATGCTGGCGCAGCAGTTCCAATGCACGGGGGATCGACGTGCCGGCCAAGACCGTGACCACCGGCGTGGTCATGATGTCCGCGCAGGTGAGCGCCTGGAAGGTGCGCGTGTAGGCCTGCAGCTGCATCTCGCGCAGCACGGCTTCGATGTCTTCGGGGTCGATGTCGAGCAGCTCGCTCTGGCGGCGCAGCGCTGCCACGATGTCGGCGCGGGTGAAACCGGCCGCGGTAGGCGGACGCTCGGCAGCGGGCAGGCGCTGTGCGTGCGGATACCGGTGGCCCGTGGCCGCGTGGTACACCAGCGCGCCCACCAGCAGCAGCGCAGACTGGATCAGGATCGGCTCGAGCACGAAGCGATAGCCCAGGGCATGCACGGCCGGGCCGCCAATCACGGCGGTGAGCGCCACCGCGCCTGATGGCGGGTGCACGCAGCGCAGTGCGAACATGCCGGCAATGGCCGCCGAGATGGCCAGCGCAGAGGCAATCACCGGATCATTCACCAGCAGCGCGAACGTCACGCCCACGGTAGCCGCCACCAGGTTGCCGCCGATGATCGACCACGGCTGCGCGAGCGGACTGGCGGGCACCGCAAACAGCAGCACGGCAGAGGCGCCCATTGGGGCGACCAGCAGCGGGATCAGGGTGGAAGCGCCCGGCACCATCTTCATCATCGTGCCGGTAAAGAGGATGCCGACGAGGGCGCCGGCAGCGGAACGGACGCGCTCGCTCCAGCGCACCGTCACGGGTGCAGGAATGAAGCTGTGGAGCCAGCGGCGCAGGGCGGGATGCAGGGATGAAGAGGACATGGTCGACGGACGGCGATTGCCCGGACCAGGCTTCACCAATGTCAAAGAATGCAGCCGGCGATTCTATCACGCCGTGACATAACTCACTGTTAGCGCTGTCATGACGCGGAATGCCCCAATGTAGGGCGAAGATCACGCGGATTTGTCAACGAAACGTCACCGTTGTTTCGTGGCGCGTGTCGAGACTGCCGCGCTTTCCAGCGCGCTCTGCGGGTTGCGAGCCCGCCGTACCATGGCCTTCGCTGCCCGCCCCGCGTTTTCCCGCCCGCGTCTTTGCTCCAGCCTCGTTGCGCTGTTCGGTGCCCTCGCGCTCACCGCGTGCGGCGGCGATGACACCACCAGCAGCACGGCCGCTGCCACCACGCAGGCCATTCCGGCGCCGCCCGCAGCCCCGGGCTTTGGCGACACGGCTGCCGTACCTGGTGCCTGAGCGCTTCCAGCAGATGCTTGCACGCGGCCAGGAGCTGGGCGAGAACCGCATCCTGGCGGGCATGCATTCACCGCTGGATGTGATGTCCGGCCGCATGATCGGCATTGCCGCCGCGGCGGCCAATCTGGTCGACCCGGCCAACGCCGCGCTCAAGGCGGCTGCCTTCACGCAGGCGCACACCGCGCTGATGGCGCAGACCGGCACCGATGCCACGACCTTCCCGGCGCTGGCCCAGTCGGGCACGCCGGCCACCGACCGCTTTGCCGACTACGCCACCAATCAGGCCAACTTCACGCGCCGGATGACGTTTGGCTTCTCGCAGATCAGCGCCACGACACTGGCGCCGGTGGTACCCAAGGGCGCCGAGGTGCTGCTGGAAACGCGCTTCCCGTACCTGAGCGCCGACCAGCGCCGCGTGGTGCTCAAGACCACGGAGCTGGCGTCCGGCTACCCGGTGCTCGACGACGCCGAAGGCTGGGGCCGCCTCAACCTGTTTGCGGCTGCCGACGGCTATGGCGCGTTCAACGGCAACGTGATCGTCTCGATGGATGCAACACAGGGCGGCTTCAACGCGGTCGATACGTGGCGCAATGCCATCTCGGGCGCGGGCAAGCTCACCCTGCAAGGCACCGGCACGCTGCGTCTGGCCGGCGCCAACACCTACACCGGCGGCACACAGGTCGCAAGCAGCGTGCTGGAAGCCGATTCGGCCAACGCATTCGGCACGGGCGATGTGTATGTCGGCGCTGGCACGCTGGCCGTCAACGCGCCGGCGGCGGTGGCCATTGCGGGCAAGTTCACCCAACTGCAGGGCACCACGCTCGACCTCGCCATCGGCCCGAACGGCCAGGGCAAGCTCAGCGTGGCCGGCCTTACCACCATTGCGGGCGGCACGCTGCACCTGAAGTTCGTGAACGGCTACACGCCCAAGGTGGGCGACACCATCGCCGTGGTGGATGGCGCGGGCAGCAACCGCCAGTTCTCGACGGTGGTGGTGGACGGCTTCCAGGCCACGGCCATCTACACGGCCACCGGCATCCAGGTTCACCTGGACGCCTGAACGTTCACCTGAGCGGCAGCAGCACGTCCGTCACGGCTTCGTGCTCGGGCACGTCGGGGTAAAAGCGCACGCGCTGGAACAGCAGCGGCGCGTCGCGCAATTCCTCGCCGCTGGCGGGCAGCCAGTCGGCATACAGGTACGCAACGCTCTGGCCGAGCGTGTCGTCGGAGCCCGTGTGGCGCAGCACGGCGTAGCGGCCGCCCGCCAGCGTCTTGCCCGCTACGCCCGCTGCATTGGGGGCGATCGGCGCGCGCGTGGCCGCGCAGATGTCCATGCGGAACGCCTCGGGCGGCACATCGTCGGGATTGTCGTAGACGACGTTGTACGTGGCCGAAACGCTCGGGTGCAGCCGATGCTCACGGCGCCAGGCGATGAACCTGCGAAGGGTCTCGCCAAGGCGTGTTGGGTCACCGCGGTGCTCGATGGCGGCGACGGCAACGGCCTCGCGCTCGACGATCTCAACGGATTGGATTTGCGGTTGTGCGGGCATGTGTTGGCGCCTGAGGGCGCGCAGCGCCTGTAGATCGGTCGCCCAGGACGCCCACTGCGGCGCCGCCCGAAATGCCGACGGAGATTGTCCCGACTGCCTGCGGAACGCCCGCGCAAATGCCTCCGGCCCTTCGTACCCGCACGCCAGTGCGATGTCGGTGATGCGCGCTTCGTCGCGATAGGCGAGTTGATGCGCGGCGCGCTTCAGGCGCAGCAACTGCACATAGCGCCCGACGTTCATGCCGAACAGCAACGAGAACTGGCGGTGGAAGTGGTACCGGGAAAACGCGGCCACCCCGGCCAGCCCGTCTACATCCAGCGTGTCTTCCAGATGCGCGTCGATGTGTGCAAGCACGGCGCGGAAGCGGGCGAGGTAGCGGTCGGTGGCGGTGGTCAGGTTGGGCTCCTGGGTGGCGCTACGTTAGCGCGCGTGATACCGCCGTGCCTGACCGAAGTTGCGCAATGGGCGCTTGTCAGCGGCGGTGTATCGCATCTGAAACCATCCGGGGCACTGCACGGGCTGGAACGGACCGGTGTGGGCGCGATGTTGCCGCAATGCGGCCTGCCAGCTTGCCTGGCGTGCACATTGCACGAAAGCACCTCCCGCGCGTTTCGGCGGCGCGCGATGCGGCTTCCCTCCGACTCCCGCCGATCAGGAGATGCACCATGGCAACTTTTCTGGCCCTGCTGAACTTTACCGACCAGGGCATCCGCAGCGTGAAAGACACCACCAAGCGGGCGGCTGCGGCCCGCGAACTGGCCAAGGCGGCCGGCATCGACATGAAGGCGATCTACTGGACGCTGGGCCAGTACGACCTCGCCGTGATCTGCGAGGGCCCGGACGATGCCGCCATGACGGCCTTCGGGCTGGCGCTGGCCGCGGCGGGCAATGTCCGTTCGCAGACGCTGAGGGCGTTTTCCGCAGATGAGATGAACGGCATTCTCAGCAAGATGCCGTGAGCGCGGTATTACCAAGCACGCAACAAAAAACCGCCCCGAGAGGCGGTTTCTTGTCTGCAGCAGGGTGGCCTCAGGCAAACGCCTTGGCCGGCTCGCCGGCCAGGCCGGCCGCTTCGCGCAGCAGCAGGGCCTTGTCGGTGGCTTCCCAGCTGAACTCGGGCTCTTCGCGGCCGAAGTGGCCGTATGCGGCGGTCTTTTCGTAGACCGGGCGCAGCAGGTCCAGCATCTGCACAATGCCCTTCGGGCGCAGGTCGAAGTGCTCCTGCACGAGCTTGGCGATCTGCTCGTCCGGGATCACGCCCGTGCCTTCCGTGTACACCGTGATGTTGATCGGGCGTGCGACGCCAATCGCGTAGCTCACCTGCACCTGGCACTGGCGCGCCAGACCGGCAGCCACCACGTTCTTGGCCACGTAGCGCGCGGCATACGCGGCCGAGCGGTCGACCTTGGACGGGTCCTTGCCCGAGAACGCGCCACCGCCGTGCGGGGCTGCGCCGCCGTACGTGTCGACGATGATCTTGCGGCCGGTCAGGCCGCAGTCGCCTTGCGGGCCGCCGATGACGAAGCGGCCGGTCGGGTTCACCAGGTACTTGGTCTCGGCCAGCATGTGCGACGGGAGCACCGGCTTGATGATCTCTTCGATCACGGCTTCGCGGATGGCCTCTTGTGACATTTCCGGCGCGTGCTGGGTGGACAGCACCACGGTATCGACGCTGTGGGGCTTGCCATCCACATAACGCACCGTCACCTGAGACTTGGCGTCCGGACGCAGCCAGGGCAGGCGGCCGTCGCGGCGCAGTTGCGACTGGCGCTCGACCAGGCGGTGTGCGTAGTAGATCGGGAAGGGCATCAGCTCGGGCGTTTCATCGCACGCGTAGCCGAACATCAGGCCCTGGTCGCCGGCGCCCTGGTTGAGGTAGTCGTCCGATGCGCGGTCGACGCCCTGGGCAATGTCCGGCGATTGCTTGTCGTAAGCGACGAGGACGGCACAGCCCTTGTAGTCGATGCCGTATTCGGTGTTGTCGTAGCCGATGCGCTTGATGGTTTCGCGCGCAACGTGGATGTAGTCGACGTTGGCCGTCGTGGTGATTTCACCCGCGAGCACCACCAGGCCGGTGTTGCACAGCGTTTCTGCTGCGACGCGCGCATATTTGTCCTGGGCGAGGATGGCGTCCAGGATGGCGTCGGAAATCTGGTCGGCGACCTTGTCGGGATGGCCCTCGGAGACCGACTCCGAGGTGAAGAGGAAGTCGTTTGACACGGCTGTTAGCTCCAGATTGGCTATCACGTTGCCAATCCGTTGAGCCACGGCCGGCGACGCTTTAGCGGTATTTAGCAACCTTGCCGAGGTTTGTGGCCAAGCAAGGATTCGCCCCGCAAGTTGTCAGTTAACTCGGCGAATCGCGCTATTATACGCGGCACTTTTCGGGGCCGCAGCAAGGCCTGTCAAGACCCTGCTCCCCTGTCGACTGCGACCAACACATTGCTGCGACCGCACGCATGACCTTCCTGTTCTGGCTGTTTTCACGCTTGCCCCTATCCGCGCTGCAGGCGCTGGGCGGCTGGCTGGGGGCGCTGGCGGCCAAGGTGCCCGGCCGCTATCACGACCGGCTCATTGCCAACTTCCGCCACGCCTATCCCGACGTCACGCCCGCCATGCTCAAGGAGGCCGGGCGATCTGCCGGCCGCATGGTGTTCGAGATGCCCTACTTCTGGGTGCGCAAGAACGGGGCGGACGTCGCCCCTCACCTGTTCGACGTGTGCCGGACGGTCGTCGAGCGCGCGCTTGCAGATGGGCGCGGCCTGATCTTCCTGACGCCGCACCTGGGCTGCTTTGAAGTGCTGCCGCAGGCCTACGCGCGTGAGCACCCTGTCACCTCGCTGTTCAAGCCGCCGCGCAAGGCAAGCCTGCGCGGCTGGATTGAAACCATGCGGGCGGGACCGAACATGCAGATGGCACCAGCAGACCCGCGTGGCGTGCGCATGCTGGTGCGCGCGCTCAAGCGCGGCGAGGCCGTCGGCATCCTGCCCGACCAGACCCCCACCGCCGGCGAAGGCGTATGGGCGCCGTTCTTCGGCAAGCCCGCCTATACGATGACGCTGGTGCACCGTTTGCATCGGCTCACAGGTGCGCCCGTGGTGGCATTGTTTGCCGAGCGGCTGCCGCGCGGCGCAGGCTATCGCCTGCACTTGGAGGAGATTGGCGATCTGCCCGAAGACGCAACGCAGGCCGCCACCCGCATCAATGCCGCCGTCGAACGGTTGATTGCCGTGGCGCCGACGCAATATCTCTGGGGCTATAACCGCTACAAGCATCCCAAGGGCGCGGACGCTCCGCCCGCTGCCTGACACTGCTGCCTTTATGGAACGTCTCTCTGCCAAACTCGGACTCGGCTTCTTGTGGCTGCTGTCCTTCCTGCCGTACGGCTTTGTCGCGCGTTTTGGCGAAGGCCTGGGCGGGCTGCTGTACCGCATTCCCAATGGCCGCCGCCGCGTGGTGCTGGCCAACTTGCGCGCGTGCTTTCCCGAGAAGTCCGAAGCCGAGCGCGAAGCCATGGCGCACGAAGTCTTCCGCAAGGTCTTCCGCAGCTTTGCCGAGCGCTCGTTTGCGTGGTTCGCGTCGGAAAAGCGCCTGATGCGCGTGGTGAAGATCGACGACCAGGCCAATCTGCCGGCGCTGCACGGCCAGCCGCACATTCTCGTCACGCTGCATCTGTCGGGCGTGGAGATCGGCGCGCTGGCGCTGACCGACTACCTGCGCAAGCACGTCGGCAACGCCGGCTGCTCGCTGTACACGCGCATGGCCAACCCGGTGCTCGATGACGCCATCAAGGCGCTGCGCAGCCGCTTTGGCGCGACCATGGTGTCGCGCAACGAAAACATCCGCCAGATCATGCGCACCATCAAGCGCGGCGAGGCGCTGCAGCTCATCTCCGACATGGATTTCGGCGAGCGCGACTCGGAGTTCGTGCCGTTCTTTGGTGTACCGGCGCTCACGCTCAACGCCATCCCGCGCATGGCATCCATGACCGGTGCCAAGGTCGTGCCGATGTACACCGAGATCCTGCCCAACTACGAGGGCTACGCGCTGCGCATCCTGCCCGCGTGGGAGAACTACCCCACCGGCGATCTCACCGCCGACACGCGCCGGATGAACGCCTTCTTTGAAGACGCGATACGCCCGCGCATCACCGAGTACTACTGGGTGCACAAGCGCTTCAAGCACCGTCCCGAGGGCATGCCGGGCATTTATTGATGCGGGGAGCCGGCCCGCGCCAACCCCGGCCGGCTCCCTTTAGAATTGGTGTTTTCCGAACGCTCATCGCCGCATCTGTGCGGCCAGCCATGAAACTGCACTTCACCAAGATGCACGGCGCGGGCAACGACTTTGTCGTGCTCGACGGCATCCAGACCCCGATCGACTTCACGCCCGAGCAATGGGCTGCCATTGCCGACCGCCACTTCGGCGTGGGGGCGGACCAGCTCCTGCTGGTCGAGCGTTCGACACGGCCCGATGTCGACTTCCGTTACCGCATCTTCAACCACGACGGCGGCGAGGTGGAGCACTGCGGTAACGGCGCACGTTGCTTCGTCAAGTTCGTCACCGACCGCGGTTTGACCGACAAACGCACCGTGCGTGTGGAAGTCATGAACGGCATCGCCACGCTGACGATGCAGGACGACGGCCAGGTCACAGTCGACATGGGCGCACCGGTGTTCGAGGCGGCGCGCCTGCCGTTCCTGCCTGAAGGCCTGCCCACCCGCACCCAAGGCGACGACACGCAGCACGCGCTGCAGATCAACGGCCGGACCGAATGGCTGTCGACCGTGTCGATGGGCAATCCGCACGCCGTGCAGATTGTCGACGATACGGAAGCCTTCCCCGTGCTGGAAGATGGCCCGCTGATCGAATCGCATGCCGTGTTTCCGCGTCGCGTGAATGCGGGCTTCATGCAGATCCTCGATCGCCATTCCGTGCGCCTGCGCGTGTACGAGCGCGGCGCGGGGGAGACGCTCGCCTGTGGCACCGGCGCGTGCGCAGCGGTGTTGGCCGGCATCCGCCGCGGCCTGCTCGATTCACCCGTCAAGGTGGCCACGCACGGCGGCGACCTGACCATCGCGTGGGCGGGCGATGGCCAGCCGGTCATGATGACGGGCCCCGCCACGACCGTGTTTGAAGGCACGCTGGATCTGGATGCGCTCAAGCTGACCGCTGCCCACTAGGCGCGCGGGAACTGCCCATTCGCCTGTCTGAACAACAAGGAGACACCGTGGCATCCAACGGCAAGAACCCCATCGACGACTGGTATTTCGACGGCAGCAGCAAGTTCAAGATCGCCAAGTTCGATCCTGCCGCCAAACCGTGCACCACGGGCAGCAAGGCGGGTGACCTGGCGCGGCTGGCCGAACTGTCTGCGCGCATTGAGGCGCTGCAGGACATCTTCTATGCCGAGCACCGCCGCAAGCTGCTGGTCGTGCTGCAGGGCATGGATACTGCGGGCAAGGATGGCACCGTACGCACCGTATTCCGTGCGCTCGACCCGCTCGGCCTGCGCGTGGTGGGCTTCAAGGTGCCCACGCCGCTGGAGTTGGCGCATGACTTCCTGTGGCGGATCCATGCGGAGGTGCCGGCCGCAGGCGAGATCGTCATCTTCAATCGCAGCCATTACGAAGATGTGCTTGTCACCCGCGTGCATGGAGACATCGATGCCGCCGAGAGCAAGCGCCGCTACGCTCACATCAATGCTTTCGAGCAGATGCTGACCGAGACCGGTACCACCATCGTCAAGTGCTTTTTACATATCTCCAAGGAGGAACAGCGCGATCGGCTGCAGATGCGTATCGACGATCCGCAGAAGCACTGGAAGCTCGGGATGGCGGACATTGAAGAACGCAAGTTCTGGGAAGACTACATGGCCGCCTACGAAGACGCGATCAATGCCACAGCCACCCCGCACGCGCCGTGGCACATCATTCCGGCGAACTCCAAGTCGCATCGCAGCCTGATGGTGGCGGAGATTCTGCTGCAGGTGATGGAGCGGTTGCAGCCGGAATATCCGGTGGGGAATCCGGCGTTCTTGGGGTTGAAGATCGAATAGGGTGGTGGTTTGCGGCTCTTGCGCTGATGGTGCATCCCTCGCATCGGCCGCGGCAGGAGGATGAGCCACAAAAAACAAAACCCCGGCGAACAACATCCACCGGGGTTTTTTTACGCGGCAAAAACTCAGATCGCGCTAACGCCGTACTTATCCCGATAAGCAGCAGCCTTTTCCCGATACCCAGCCAGCGCCGGGTCGCCAGCGTTATCCAGATACCCCAGCAAATCATCCAGATTCGCAATCGACACCACCGGCATGCCGTACTGCGCCTGCACATCCTGCACCGCAGAACGCTCGCCGATATCCACGGCGTTGCCGCTGCGCTCCATCCGATCCATCAGGATCAGCACAGCAGCCGGGGTCGCGCCGGCGGCGCGAATCAGCTCGACGGACTCGCGCACCGAGGTGCCGGCAGAGATCACGTCATCGACGATCACCACCCGGCCCTGCAGCTTCGCGCCGACCAGGCTGCCGCCTTCGCCGTGGTCCTTGGCTTCCTTGCGGTTGTACGCAAAGCCCACATTCCGGCCCAGGCCCGCCAAGGCTACGGCGGTGGCCGACGCGAGCGTGATGCCCTTGTAGGCCGGCCCGAACAGCATGTCGAACTCGACACCCGAGTCCAGCAGGGTTTTCGCATAGAATTGCGCGACTTGGCCCAGCAGGGCGCCGTCTGCGAACTTGCCGGCGTTAAAGAAATAGGGCGACGTCCGCCCCGCCTTGGTCACGAATTCCCCGAATGACAGCACGCCGGCTTCCACCGCAAAGCGGATGAAGGATTGGCGCAACTCGCTGTTTTGGCTCATCTTTTTTCTCTGGTCCGCAAAAAAGTCCCGCCATGTTACGCATCATTTCCGCCAACCTCAACGGCGTTCGCTCCGCTGCCAGCAAAGGCTTTTTTGAATGGATGGGCAAGCAGGACGCCGATTTCGTCTGCGTGCAGGAACTGAAATGCGCGCAAGACGACATGACGCCTGAATTCCTGGCGCCGCACGGCTACCACGGCGTGTTCCAGCACGCGGTGAAAAAGGGCTACAGCGGCGCGGGCATCTACACGCGCCACAAGCCCGACGAGGTCATCATCGGCTTCGATAACGGCGAGTTCGATGCCGAAGGCCGCTACGTCGAGGCCCGCTACGGCAAGCTGTCGGTCATCTCGGTCTACGTGCCGTCGGGCTCCAGCGGCGAAGAGCGCCAGCAGGCCAAGTTCCGCTTCATGGACCTGTTCATGGAGCACCTCAAGGACCTGCGCCACGAAAAGGGCCGCGAGGTCGTGCTATGCGGCGACGTCAACATCGTGCACAAGGAAATCGACATCAAGAACTGGAAGGGCAACCAGAAGAACTCCGGCTGCCTGCCCGAAGAGCGCGCGTGGCTGAGCAAGCTCTTCGATGAGGTCGGCTACGTGGACGTGTTCCGCACGCTCGACCAGCGCCCCGAGCAGTACACGTGGTGGAGCAACCGCGGCCAGGCATACGCAAAGAACGTCGGGTGGCGTATCGATTACCAGATCGCTACGCCGGGCATTGCCGCCACGGCACGCCGCGCGTCGATCTTCAAGGACATCAAGTTCAGCGACCACGCGCCGCTGACGATCGATTACGACACGAAGCCGCACTGGTAAGCGACACAAAAAGCACTTCATGGCGCTGCCGCGGAAATGTCTTCGTCAGCCGCTACAATGCAAACCTCACGCGCCGGCATCGCTTGCCGGCGTTGTCTTTGGCCCCCAGTTTTTTAGCGAGATCACCATGGCATTCAAGGTTTTCGTCGACGGTCAGGAAGGCACCACCGGCCTTCGCCTGCTCGATTATCTGTCGCAGCGCGACGATATCGAGCTGCTGCGCATCGCCGAAGACAAGCGCAAGGATTCTGCCGAGCGCGCCAAATTCCTGAATGCCGCCGATGTCGCATTCCTGTGCCTGCCGGACGTCGCCTCGCGCGAGGCCGTCTCGCTGGTCAACAACCCGAACACCTGCATCATCGACGCCAGCACCGCGTTCCGCACGTCGGACGACTGGGTCTACGGCCTGCCCGAACTGGCCCAGGGCCAGCGCGAGCGCCTGCGTAACACCAAGCGCATCGCCGTGCCGGGCTGCCACGCCAGTGCGTTCGTGCTGCTGATGCGTCCGCTGGTGGACGCGGGCATCGTCCCGGCCGATTACCCGGTCACCGCGTTCTCGCTGACCGGCTACAGCGGCGGCGGCAAGCAGATGATTGCCGACTACCTCGCCGCCAATAACCCGAAGCTCGACAGCCCGCGTCCGTACGCGCTGGCGCTGGCGCACAAGCACCTGCCGGAGATGCGCGTGCAGAGCAAGCTGTCGCTCGCACCGATCTTCACGCCGGTCGTCGGCAATTTCCTCAAGGGCCTGGCCGTGACGATCGGCCTGCACCCGCAGCACCTGGCGCGCAAGGCGAGCCCGGCGGACATCGCCCGCGTGCTGGCCGATTACTACCAGGGCGAGCAGTTCATCCGCGTGGCGCCGGCCGACAACGTTGCGACGCTCGACAACGGCTTCTTCGATGTGCAGGGCGCCAACGACACCAACCGTGCCGACCTGTTCGTGTTCGGTTCGGACGAGCGCATGGTCGTCACCGCGCGTCTGGACAACCTGGGCAAGGGCGCGGCGGGCGCAGCGGTGCAATGCATGAACGTGCATCTCGGTGTGGATGAGGCGACGAGCCTGCATGTGGAAGCGCCGGTTCCCGCAGCAGGCGCCGAGCACACCGTGCGCGAAGCCGCGCCGGGTTTCGCGAGCTGATCGCCGCCTGAGCGGAAACGAAAAACGCGCCTTCGGGCGCGTTTTTCTTTGGCCGTTTTGACGACCCGGGGCTTACTTGCTCTGCGCCCCCGCCGGGATGTTGAAAAACATGCCGCCGCCGTTGCCGCCCGCCATCACGCTCGGCGTCACGCCGTTCCATTTCTCGATGGCGGCACGTTCGAGCTTCAAGCGTTCCCAGGCGAGCAGCCGGTCATCCAGCGACGAGGCGAGCGCATGGTTGGCAGCGGCTTCGCCTTCGGCAATCGCCACTTTCTTCTTGGCCTCGGCCTGGGCGGAGCGCACTTCATTTTCAGTGCGGATCGCGTCTTGGATGGCCTTGGTCTTGGCGCTCACTGCATCGAGCAGCGCACGCGGCGGGCGCAGCGAGCCGACGATGCCGAACTGCTTGATCGACACGCCCAGCGGTGCGAGCCGCGTGTCCAGCTCCTTGGTCAGCCGCGCGACAAACTCTTCCTTCTTGCCGCCGTTCACGTCGTCAAAGTTGTATTCCGAGCCCATGGCGACGATCACGTTGCGCGCGGTGTCGCGCAGATAGCCGTGCGTGAACGTCTCGATGCGATCGGCGCGGAAGTTGGTGTAGAAGGCCGGCACCTTCTCGCGATCGAGTTGGTACGAGACGGCCACGTCCACGTTGACGGGCACGGCGTCCTTCGTGTTGAACGTCAGTTCTTCGTTGAGCGCGCGGCCTTCGTTCACGTCTTGCGTCCAGATCACGCGCTGCACGTAAGTCGGGTACTGAATGATCGCGGTCTGCACGGGGTTGTAGAACACGAACCCGGTGACGACGTTTTCATGCGTGATGCCGCGATCGACGAGCCGATTGATCTTGATGCCCGTGTAGCCGGGCGGAATGATCTGCCAGTTCAGCAGGAAAGTCCGCCCGATCACCAGCGCCGCGACGGCGCCGAAGACGAGCGCGAGCAGTTTGACCGGCAGCTTGCTTGCCGTGACTTGAGGCATGAGGGTTCCCCTTGCTTGTTGGATTGCTTCTGAGGTGTGGCTGGCGGGGTGGGCGCTGCTTACGCAGCGGCCCACTTGCTGGCGCAGGAATCGTCAGCGATTCCCGTCAGGGATGGCCGCGCCCGGTGGGCGGGTGGTGGCAAGCGAGCTTGCCAATGGCGATGAGGCGGTGAGCTTCAATACGGCCGAGATGGCGCATTGCGATGCCCGGATGTTGCAATGCACAAAGTATAGGTCGGCGCCGGAATTTTGCTCCCCTCCGGAAGCACTAGAGCACCACTTCGAATGCCCGGCACAGGGCCGCCGAATCAGGCGTCACCGGGGTTGATGCGCCCAGGGTTCCAGCCCAGCGCGTTGTACATGTGATAGCGCGCGATGCCGATCCACTCGTGCAGTGCGAAATCGGTCAGCGCAAAGTTGTATGCCATCGGCAAGGGCGACGCCGCGGCCTGCAGATCGTCGGCGCGCACGGGGACCGGCGCCATGCCGAAGTGCGTGAAATACAGCAGGCTGCGCCGCAGATGGATGGCCGATGAAACGAGCACGGTGCGATCAGCGCCGTATTGCGCCAGCACCGTGCGTGAGAACTGCGCGTTCTGCCACGTGTTCATGCTCTGGGGCTCTATGAGCACGTCGTCCTTGGCGACGCCCAGCCTGACAAGCTCGCGCTGATACACGGTGGCTTCCGGCGAGCCATGGTGACGTGCATCGCCGCCGCTGACGAGGATCTTGCAATCGCCATCTGACTTGCGGCACGCCTGGTACAGCTGTGTGGTTTCCACCAGCCGCGGATACGAGAACAGCCCCGGCTCGACCGAGTCGCCCACGCGGAATGTGCCCGCGCCCAGTAGCACGATGGCGTTGCGCGCGCCCCATTGGACATGGGGCTCGTTCTCGAACGGCTTTTCCAGCGAATCGAGCAGCCACGCGGGCACCGGCCCGCAGCCGATCGCGATCACCAGCACACCGGAGAACACCGCCAGCCCGCGCGCAGCCCGACGTCGGCCGCGTGCTGCGCACACCGTTGCCACGATCACCAGCACACACAGGATGGTCAGACTCACGGGTTCCTCCAGGTTGGCGCCGCACACGCGCAAGTGAGCAGCCATCGTAAAGAGGAATGGCCGGTTGCGCGACCCGTCTGCTTACGGGGTTGTTTCGGCTGGCTGCGGATCGGCTGACGGCGCCAGCACGTTGTGGATGGCGGGTGTCGACGGCGGCGTTCGTGCCGGTGGCGTCCTGCTGGGGCTGCTGCTGCCGCATCCGGCCGCGCAGACAAGAAACCTCGCACATCGACGAGATTTTTTTGGGGGGCTGCACGATATGCTGTGCGCAAAACCAGCTACCGATGTGACTTTCCAGCGCATCTTGATGGAACCGGTGACTGATCAGACATCAATGCGCCAATTACCTAGCCATTATTACCGCCGCCGCATCGGCCGCATCGGCGCCTCATCGCCATTATCAACAGGTGCGGCGCCCAGATATTGCATGTTCGATCGATATTCCGGCAGTTTCGCCATCGTCATATGTCGGGCGTCGGCAAACAGCGTGAGCGTTTCGGGCAAATGGCGCGACAGCACGGCCATGCGCGTGCGTCCCGACGGGTGCGTCGACAGAAACTGCTTTTGCTCCGTCCCGCCGATCGATCCCATTTTTTGCCACAGCGTGAGCGCGGCGCGCGGGTCGTAGCCGGCGCGGGAAGCGATGTCCATGCCGACCAGGTCAGCCTCGGTTTCCTCCGCCCGCGAGAAGGCCAGCAGGTGCATCTTGGCGCCTTCACCCAGGTCCGTATCGCCCCGGTTGCCGAAGCCGAACAACTGCGAGATGACGTTGGCGCCCAGGTTGGTGATCTCGCGCTGGCCGGCTCGGGCGCGGGCGTGTTCGCGCAACGCGTGGGCGATCTCGTGGCCGAGTGCCATGGCGAGTTCGTCGTCCGTCAGCTTGAACTGTTCGAGCAACCCCGAGAACACGGCGATCTTGCCGCCGGGCATGCAGAACGCGTTCACCTGCGACGAGCCGATCAAGTTGACGTCCCACTGCCAATGCGTGGCGTCGGGGTTCCAGCGCGGTGCCTGAGGTGTGAGCCGTTTGACGATGCCGCGGATGCGGATCAGATCCGGCACGTTGTCGGGCGCGAGCGCGCCTTCGTGGGCCGCGTTGTCGATGATGCCCGTGTACTCGGCCAGCGCGCGCTTATCGATTTCCTCGGCCGGAATGACGAGCCGGATGTTGGGCGATGTGGTGGTGGGCGCTTCCAGCTTCACGCCGTCGGCGGGTACGGGCAGCGGGCCGTCCATGGCGGTTGCCCACGCAGATAGCGCGAGGCCGATTGCGGTCAGCAGGGAGCGTGTGACACGGGGCATATAGGTGAGGGGACGGATCCGTGCGACATAATATCGGCCAACGCCGCGCGCCACGCTACGTGGCAACCCGCATTCGCCTTCGCCACCGGCCCGCCGCATGACCTTCCACGATTACCTCGATATTTTTCGCAACCGCCGCATCGGCGCCATGTTGTTGCTGGGCTTTGCCTCCGGCCTGCCGCTGGCGCTCACCTCGGGCACGCTGCAGGCCTGGATGACGGTGGAAGGGCTGGATATCCGCACCATCGGGTTGTTCTCGCTGGTGGGGCAGGCGTACATCTTCAAGTTCCTGTGGGCGCCGCTGATGGACCGCTTCACACCGCCATTGATGGGCCGCCGGCGCGGCTGGCTGGTGCTGACGCAGGCCGGGCTGGTAGCGTCGATTGCGGCCATGGCCTTCACGCCGCCGCATGCCGCGCTCTGGGCGCTGGCTGGGCTGGCGGTGCTGGTGGCGTTTTTATCCGCGTCGCAGGACATCGTCTTCGATGCCTACAGCACCGATGTGCTGCATACGAGCGAGCGCGGCGTCGGCGCGGCCGTGAAGGTGCTTGGCTACCGGCTGGCGATGCTGGTGTCGGGTGGCCTGGCGCTGTATCTGGCCGATCGCGTGATGGGCTGGAGCAACATGTATCTGCTGATGGCCGGGCTGATGGCGCTGGGCATCATCACGACGCTGTGGTCGCCCGAGCCGGAGGTATCGGCGCGCCCACCGCGCAGCCTGCAGGAGGCGGTGGTCGGCCCGCTGCGGGACTTCTTCTCCCGCCGTGGCGCCTGGGCGCTGCTGGGGCTGATCGTGCTCTACAAGCTGGGCGACGCGTTTGCGGGCAGCCTGTCCACCACGTTCCTGATCCGCGGCGTCGGCTTTTCCGCCGGCGAGGTTGGCATCGTCAACAAGACACTCGGCTTGGCCGCCACTATCGTGGGCGCACTGTATGGCGGCACGCTGATGGTCCGGCTGGGGCTGGTGCGCGCGCTGCTGATCTTCGGCGTGCTGCAGGCAGTGTCGAACCTCGGCTACTGGGTGCTGGCCGTGACGCCGCAGCACCTGTGGACGATGGCGGTGGCCATCGGCATCGAGAACATCTGCGGCGGCATGGGAACGGCGGCCTTTGTGGCGTTGCTGATGGCGCTGTGCAACCGGTCGTTCTCGGCGACGCAGTATGCGTTGCTGTCAGCGCTGGCTTCCATCGGCCGCGTGTACGTTGGGCCCACCTCGGGCTACCTCGTGGAAGCCTACGGCTGGCCCGCGTTCTATCTGATGACCGTGGTGTTTGCCTTCCCGGGCCTTGCGCTGCTGTGGTGGATGCGCGGCACGATCGGCCGCTACGAAGCCGAGCAGAACGAACGCGCCTTGGAGGCCAAAGCGGCCAAGGCCGCGTCAGCCTGATCGTCTAACCCAAGCGGTTCGAGCGGTCGGCATCGGCAAAGCCGGTCAGCGGCAGTGCTGCATCGATGCCTTTGCCCAGCGCGATGGCCTTGAACAGCTCGCCCATTTCTGCTTCCGACAGCAGTTTCTGCACGGCATTGGCCGCCGGCAGAAACTGCATCGGATCGGACGGATCAAGTGTCATCAGCAGCTCACCCACACCGGCGCTCAACAGAAAGCGCGCCTGGCTCGTGTAGCCGAGCAGTTCCAGCCCGGCTTCCTGTCCCGCCTGGGCAATCCCCGAAAACTCGACGTGCGCGGTGATGTCCTGCAGGCCTGGCAGCCAGAACGGATCGTCATGCGCGTGCTGGCGGTAGTGGCACATGAGCGTGCCGTTGGCGCGGTGCGCGTGGTAGTACTCGGCGGCCGGGAAACCGTAGTCGATCAGCAGCAGCAAGCCGCGTTCAAGCGCTGCGCCGGTGCTGCGGATGAAGCCCTCGGCGGCCTCATGCGATTCGGTAACGAAATCATCCGTGCCGGGCAGGGCGGCCAGCTTGGCTGGGACCTCTGACGGATCAACAAGCCGGTCTTCCCATTGCAGGCCGTGCTCCGCATCTAGCATCACGCCGCGCTGGTGCCACATGCCGCCGCGCCGCGCCCACAGCGACACGGGCATCGCATCCAGCACTTCGTTGCCGATCATCACGCCGGTGAACGGCGCGGGCAATGTGTCGTGCCACTGCGCCAGGGCGCCCAGCTCGGGGCCGAGCGCAGTCAGACGCTCCTGCTGGCGCTGGCGCAGCTCGCCGGAGAGTTCGACGATGCCGTAGCTGTCGGGCCGCACGCTCAGCGCATCCAATTCGATAAGGATGTCGGCGGCCAACTTGCCGGTGCCGGCGCCAAATTCCAGCACGTGGCGCTGGCCTTCGGGCAATGCCTGCAGCACCTGCGCGAGCTGGTGCGCCACGGTGCGGCCGAAGAACGGCGTCAGTTCGGGCGCGGTGATGAAGTCGCCGCCGTCCTCCACGCGGCGGCCGAATTTGGCCGCGCCGCCGCTGTAATAGCCCAGGCCGGGCGCGTAGAGCGCCAGTTCCATGTAGCGGTCGAACGGAAGCCAGCCGCCGGCGGCCGCAATGGCGTCGGCGATCACGGCGAACAGGTGCGCGGACTGCGCCTGCGCCGCCTCGTTGGGAAGCGGTAAACTCACGGTTTTGCTCATCGGCGAATTGTAAACAATGGCGCAGACGCTCAACCAGTCAACTGCGGAATCGACCGCAGAATCCGCTACACAGCAGCGCATCGCTCTCGTCACAGGCGCAGGCCGTCGCGTGGGGCGCGTCATTGCCCTGGCCCTGGCCCGCCACGGCTGGGATGTGGCAGTGCATTGCCACCGCTCGCGCACGGAGGCCGACGCCGTGGCCGCCGAGATCACTGCCATGGGCCGGCGCGCCGCCGTGCTGCAGGCCGACCTCTCGGACGAAGCTGCCGCCGGCCGCCTGATCGCCGATTGCAGCGCTGCACTGGGTACGCCCACGTGCCTGGTCAACAACGCGTCGCTGTTCCAGTACGACGTAGCGACCAGCTTCAGCTATGCGTCGCTCGATACGCACATGCGCACCAACGTGGCGGCGCCGCTGCTGCTGTCGCGCGAGCTGCACCGTGCGCTGACTGCCGATGGCGCCGAGCACCGCGGCGTCGTCATCAATCTGCTCGACCAGAAGCTCGATAACCTGAACCCGGATTTCCTCTCTTACACGTTGTCGAAGGCGGCGCTGTCGACCGCCACGATGCAGCTTGCGCAGGCGCTGGCGCCCGCGCTGCGCGTGGTGGGCGTGGCGCCGGGCATCACGATGGTGTCGGGCGACCAGTCGCAAGGCGGGTTTGCACGCGCGCACCAGATGACGCCGCTGGGCCAGTCGTCCACGCCGGAAGACATTGCCGAGGCGGTGTGCTACCTCGCCACCGCCCGCGCCGTCACCGGCACCACGCTGTTCGTCGACGGAGGCCAGCACCTGATGCCGCTGGCACGCGACGTGATGTTCCTGACTGAATAAACAACTCCTCCCCCGGACGCTCCCATGCTTTCCCTGCTATCCCACCCGCGCCTGTCGCACTGCCGCCGCATGTTCCTGCGCAACTACGAAGTGCAGATCAACATCGGCGTGCATGAATTCGAGAAAAAGGGCGAGCAGCGCGTCCTGATCAACATCGAGCTGTACGTGCCGCTGGAGCATTCGTCGCCCACGGAAGATAAGCTGCATGAAGTGGTGGATTACGACTTCATGCGCGAGACCGTGGCGCGGCGCATGGCGCAAGGCCATATCCATCTGCAGGAGACGCTGTGCGATGACGTGCTGACGGCGATGCTCAAGCACCCGCATGTGCTGGCCGCGCGGGTGTCGACGGAGAAGCCGGATGTGTATCCGGATTGTGAGTCGGTGGGGGTGGAGGTGTTTCGGATCAAGGAACAGGCTTAAGCGCTTGTTCTTCTCTGCACCACCGGCGTTTGTGGTGCATCCCTTGTTTCATCCCCTACCGGGGCTGACTCACTTTCTTTGTCTTGCCAAAGAAAGTAAGCAAAGAAAGGCGCGCCCGATGCGGCGAAAGATTCCTTGAATTTATGTCGCAAGGAGGGGAAGGGAAAAACTCGCTGCGCTCAAACAGTTTCCCTTCCTTTTTCCTCCTTGCAACAGAAATTCAAGGCGCCGCATAGGGCAGGGTACGGCCACACCGTCTGTGCGCGGGTGTTGGCGGTCCGATTTTTTTAATGGCGGTTCAAGCCGCCGTCGCGTATTCGCGGCGCTGGGCGTGCAATGCGCCTGCGACGCTGGCCAGGAGGTCCAGGGCCAGATGTGCCGTGATCCCGCCCTTGTCGTGGCGCGGGTTGTATTCCACCAGTTCGAATGCGGCAAACCGTGCGTCGCGTGCGCACGCGGCGAGTGCTTGTGCCATGCCCTGCGCGGTGAGCCCGTCTGTTTCGGGCGTGCCGACGCCCGGCGCGACGGCGGGGTCAAAGGCGTCCAGATCGAGTGTCACGCCAAAGGCGGCCGTGTCCGATTTGACTTGGCGGATGGCGTCGGCCATGACGGCGCGCAGACCATTGCGTGCGACTTCGGCTGCGTCGATGACGCGCACGCCAAGCAGGTCAAGCAACGCGCGTTCGGCGGGCTCGTAGCTGCGCGCGCCGATCACCACCACGTGTTCCGGCAGCAGCTTCGGCGCGGCATCGCGGATCTGCGTGAGGGCCGCTGCACCGTGGCCGAGCAGCGCCGCCAGCGGCATGCCGTGGATGGCGCCGGAATCGCTCGTCTGCGGCGTGTGGCTGTCGAGATGGGCGTCGATCCAGATCAGGCCAAGCGGTCCCCTTGGCCGCAAGGCGTTTGCGACGCCTGACCAGGTGCCGATGGCACAGGAGTGATCGCCGCCGATGACCACGGGCACATGCCCCTGGTGCACGCTGTGCGCGGTCGCATCGCCGAGCGCGCGCGAGAAGCCGGCGACGCCTGGGAGCGCCGCCAAGCGTGCTGAGCGGCTGTGCCCAGCTGACATCGCCAGTTCGATGTCGTGCACGAGCGCGGCATGCGTGTCCCGCGTCTGCAATCGCCCCAGCGCGCCGGCTTCCAGCAGCGCGCGCGGGCCGTCCTTGCAGCCGTCGTCTTGCGCTCCGCAGCCGATGGCCGCGCCGATTAGATCAATGATGGTCATGTCACTCCCCTTGCGAGTTCTTCGTCACGCCACCTTGCGCCGCGGCCAGCCGGCCAGCGTCTGGCGGATGGCGTCCAGCGCCAGCGCCAGTTCGGCCTCGCCAATGACCAGCGGCGGTGTCAGGCGGACCACGTTGCCGTAGGTGTCCTTGGTCAGCACGCCACGCTCGGCCAGCGCGAAGGCGAAGTCGTGTGCATCGATGTCGGCGTCGAGCTGCAGGCCGATCATCAAGCCGCGTCCACGCACCTGCCGAACGCCGTGGCCGACCAGCGTTTTCAGTTCGTTGATGAACGCTGCGCCCACGCGCGCGGCACGCTGTGGCAGTTGTTCTTCCATCAGCAAGGCAAGTGCCGCGCGTCCGATGTGCGCTGCGAGCGGGTTGCCGCCAAACGTGGAGCCGTGGTCGCCCGGGTGGAACACGCCGATGACCGCTTCGCGCCCGGCAATGGCCGATACGGGCACCATGCCGCCGCCGAGCGCCTTGCCCAGCACCACCAGATCGGCGTCAACGCCTTCGTGCCAGCTCGCGAGCACATCGCCGGTGCGGCCGAGGCCCGTTTGCACCTCGTCGCAGATCAGCAGCACGTTGTGCCGGGTGGCGAGTTCGCGTGCGAGTTTCAAGTAGCCAGCAGGCGGTTCGACGATGCCGCCTTCGCCTTGCACGGGCTCCATCAGGATGGCGCCCGTGTTGGGCCCGATCGCCGCACGCAGTGCATCAGCGTCGCCGAACGGAATGCGCCGGAAGCCCGCCGCGAAGGGTCCGAATCCGTAGCGATATTGATCGTGTGAGGAGAACCCGACGATGGTCGTCGTGCGGCCGTGGAAATTGTTGTCGAAGACGATGATTTCGGCCGCCTCGGGCGGCAGGCCCTTTACGTCGCGCGCCCACTTGCGTGCCGCCTTGATGGCGGTTTCGACGGCTTCCGCGCCGGTGTTCATGGGCAGCGCGCGGTCCATGCGCGTGATGCGGCAGACGTCGGCCAGGAAGGGCCCCAGCTCGGTGTTGTGGAATGCGCGCGAAGTGAGCGTCAGCCGGCCGGCCTGTTCCGTCAGCGCGGCCACGAGCTTCGGATGCGAATGCCCAAAGCTGACGGCCGAGTACGCAGACATCATGTCGAGGTAGCGCCGGCCGTCGGTATCGAACAGCCACACGCCTTCGCCGCGTTCCAGCATGACCGGCAAGGGCGCGTAGTTGCGTGCGCCGTAACGGTCTTCCAATGCATAGCTCGGATGTTGCATTGCGGTCGTCATGATGGCCTCCTGCCTGGATCGGTCGTTCACTTGCGGCGGATTGTGCGATCTGACAGACTTGAAATCAAATCGAATGTTTTTCGTTTTTCGATCCAAAAATTTGATGAATTGAGGCGCCATGTCGCACTCGCCGCTGCGCTATCTGCATAGCTTCCTGACCGTCGCCAACGAAGGCAGCTTCGTGCGGGCGGCAGACCGCCTCGCCGTGTCGCAACCGGCGCTGTCATACCAGATGCGGCAGTTGGAACAGTGGCTCGGCGTGCCCTTGTTCGAGCGCTCGGGGCGCAAGCTCGTGCTCACGCGTGCCGGCACGTCGGTGCGTGCGTGGTGCCGCGATGCGTTTGCCGGGCTGGATGAGCTGCGCGCCGCCTTGCACAGCGGCGAGATGGAGCGGGTATCGCTCAAGCTGGCGAGCGGCTCCAGCTTCGGACGCTATGTGCTGATGCCGGCGCTGCTGACGCCTTCGCCCGAATCGGAGGCGCCGCTTCTCGACGACGTGCGCCTGGAACTCGTCTTCGGCAGCGACGAAGAGGTCTTCAGCCATGTCGAATCCGGCCGCGCCGATCTCGGCTTCGTCTACACGCCGCGCACGTCGCGCCTGTTTGAACACCACGCTGTCTATACCGAAGAGTTCGTGCTGGCCTGCAGCGCCCGGGCACTGCGTGAGCACGCTGCGCCACGCACGCTGGCCGACTGCGCGGCGCTGCCCTTTGTCACCTACGACGAATCCGATGCGGTCTACGGGCTGTGGTTCAAGGCGCTGTTCCGGCGCATGCCGGAGACGACCGTCAGCGCACATCACGTTTCCGATCTGGAAGAAGTGAGCACCTTGGTGGAGGCCGGCATGGGCTGGTCGGTGCTGCCGCTGCATGCCGTTCAGGAAGCGGTGGAGCGCGGGCGTCTGCAGGTCGTGCGCCCGATCGCGACGCGGCGCTGCCTGAACACCGTGTTCGCCGTGCGCCGCACATCGAGCTTCCCGAGCGAAGCGCAGGACCGCTTGCTGGTGCGGCTTGCGCAGCTTGATGCGGCGGCGCGCGTTTAGCCGCGCGGTCGCAATCTTCCCCGTCGATCTGCAAGGCGCGACATGTCGCCTTGAAATTAATTAATTAGACAATTAATATTCGCGGCATGGCAACCTCCGAACCGACTTCTCGCGGCCCGGGCCGCCCCCGTCGCCAGGATGGCGTAACGCAGGACGGCCTCCGTGACCGCCTGCTCGACATCGCCGTCACCCTGTTTGCGCGCGACGGCGTTGGCCCGACCACGCTTGCTGCCATCGCCCGCGAAGCTGGGGTGACGGCACCGATGGTGCATTACCACTTCAAGTCGCGCGATCAATTGCTCGACGCCGTGGTGGAGGGGCGCATCCGCCCGCTGGTCGATCAAGTGACGCGCCCGGCGCTTGCAATCATCGCCGACGACGCGCATCTGCCCGACCTCGCGCAGACCTTGGCAGGCGTGGCGCAGCGCATGGTGACGGTGGCCACGGCCACGCCTTGGTTTCCGACGCTGTGGATTCGGGAGATCGCCAGCGAAGGCGGCCAGCTGCGCGAGCGTGTGTTCGCGCGCATCGCGCTGGAGCGCGCCACGTTGCTGGTCGACCGCATTGCCCGCGCACAAGCCGCCGGGGCGGTGAACGCGGCACTGCAGCCACCGCTGGTGATGGTGTCGGTGATTGGCCTGGCGATGCTGCCGTTGGCAACGCGCGCGCTCTGGGGCCGCCTGCCGCTGGCGGATCGGGTCAGCGACGAGGACATCGGGCGGCACGTGGCCGCGCTGCTGTTGCACGGTATCGGCCCGGTCGCACCGCCCGAGGACGCCAGCAGGAAGAAGACGAAGCCAAAGTCGACGCCTGAGAGCAAGGGGCGCAATTAGGCGAACACGGCACGCAATCGAATCAATCGCAACAATCGAACCAATCGAATCCCGCGGAGGGCGGTATGCGGCAAGCGTTGTGCATCGGCAGGGCTGGGTGTGTGGCGGCGGTATCGGCTGCGGCAATGGTGTTGGTGGGCTGCGCCCAACACGACGACCGCACCTACCAGGGCTACGTGGAAGGTGAGTTTGTCTACGTGGCGTCGCCGGTGGGCGGGCGGCTGGACCATCTCGGCGTGCAGCGCGGGCAGACGGTCAACGCAGGTGCGCCGCTCTTCGTGCTGGAATCGGTGGATGAGACTGCCGCTCGCCAGCAGGCTGCCGCGCAATTGCAAGGCGCCGAAGCGCAACTCGCCGACCTGAACGTCGGCAAGCGTGTGCCGGAAGTGGACGCGGTGCGCGCGCAACTGGCGCAGGCGGTGGCGGCGGACAAGCTCTCGTCGACGCAGTTGGCGCGAGACGAGGCGCAGTTCCGTGCAGGCGGCATCGCGCAATCGCAGCTCGATGCAAGCCGCTCCAGCGCGCAGACCAACGCGCAGCGCGTGCGTGAACTGACCAACCAGCTGCGCATTGCCCAGTTGCCGGCGCGCAATGACCAGATTCGCGCGCAATCCGCACAGGTGGAGGCGGCGCGGGCCGCAGTGGCGCAGGCCCAATGGCGGCTCGACCAGAAAGCGCAGAAAGCTACGCAGGGCGGCCTCGTGTTCGACACGCTGTATCGCGAAGGCGAATGGGTCGGCGCCGGCAGCCCCGTGGTGCGCATGCTGCCGCCGGCCAACGTCAAGGTGCGATTCTTCGTGCCACAAGGCGTGGTCGGCGCGCTCAAGCCGGGGCAAGCCGCGCGCCTGCACTGCGATGGCTGCGCGGCCGATATCAACGCCACCGTCACGTACATCGCAACAGAAGCCGAATACACGCCGCCCGTCATCTACAGCAACACGACGCGCGACAAGCTTGTCTTCATGGTGGAAGCGCGGCCGGCCGCGGCCGATGGCCCGAAGCTGCGCCCGGGCCAACCCGTCGAGGTGACACTGCCATGAGCACTGCCCGGCCTGACAGCCCCGACAGCCGGCACCACACAGGCAATGGCGGCTACGCAATCGACGTGCATAGCCTGAACAAGCACTTCGGCGACAAGCACGTCGTGAAAGACCTCTCCATGCAGGTTGCGCGCGGCGAGATCTTTGGCTTCCTCGGCCCCAACGGCAGCGGCAAGACCACGTCGATCCGCATGATGTGCGGGCTGCTGACGCCCGACAGCGGCAGTGGCTCGTGCCTCGGTTACGACATCCTCAAGCAGTCTGCGCAGATCAAGCGGCGCGTCGGCTACATGACGCAGCGGTTCTCGTATTGGGATGATCTTTCCATTCGCGAGAATCTGGATTTCGTCGCGCGCCTGTACGAGATGCCCAATCGGCGCGAGGCGGTTGATCACGCGCTGGAGCATCTCGGGCTGGCCTCGCGCGCCAAGCAACTGGCGGGCTCGCTGTCGGGCGGCTGGAAGCAACGCCTGGCGCTGGCCGCCTGCATGCTCCACAAGCCCGAACTGCTGCTGCTCGATGAACCCACCGCCGGTGTCGACCCGAAAGCGCGCCGCGACTTCTGGGAAGAGCTGCACCGGCTGGCGGCGGAGGGCATCTCGGTGCTCGTCAGCACGCACTACATGGACGAGGCCGAGCGCTGCCACAAGCTTGCCTACATCGCATATGGCGAGCTGCTCGCGCAAGGCACCGCCGATGAAGTGATCGCCGCGCAGCACCTGTCGACGTGGTCGGTCTCGGGCGGCAATCTGGTCGAGCTGGGCCGCAAGCTGGAAGGGCAGCCCGGCGTCGATCAGACCGTCGCGTTTGGGTCGGTGCTGCACGTGACCGGCGCGGATGCACAAGCGCTGGAGGGCACGCTGCGCAAGCTCGCCGGAGAATCCGGTATGCGCGCCGAGCCGATCGACACCGGCCTCGAAGACGTGTTCATCCACATGATGAGGCGCTCCTCCGACAATTACGGGACGCAGCCATGAAACCAGAGGGCAATCGGTTTTCGCTTGTGCGCTGGTGGAGCGTGGTGCTCAAGGAGTTTCTGCAACTTCGCCGCGACCGCGTGACGTTCGCGATGATGATCGGCATTCCGATCATGCAGCTGATCCTGTTCGGTTTTGCCATCAACGCCGACCCGAGGCACCTGCTGACCGGCGTAATCGCCGCCGACCAGAGCGAGTTCACGCGCAGCTTCCTGGCCAGCATGCGCAACTCCGACTACTTCGACCTGGCGACCACGCTGACAGACGAAACCGCCGGGCGCGAGGCGTTGGCCAAGGGGCAGCTTCAGTTTGTCGTATCGATCCCGCCGGACTTCACGCGCAAGCTCGTACGCGGCGAGAAACCCTCGCTGCTCGTGGAGGCCGATGCCACCGACCCTGCCGCTACCGGCCTCGCCGTGGCCTCGCTCTCGCAACTGGTGCAGGGCGTCGTCAGCAAGGATATGAAGGGCGCGCTGTCGTCGCTGGCTGGAGGTGCTGGCACCAACGGGGCGGCGCCGCCATTCGATGTGCGCATCCACAAGCTGTACAACCCGGAAGGCATCACGCAATACAACATCATCCCCGGCCTGATGGGCACCATCCTGACGATGACCATGGTGATGATGACGGGCCTGGCCATGACGCGCGAGCGCGAGCGCGGCACGATGGAAAACCTGCTCGCCACGCCGGTGCATCCGCTGGAGGTGATGACGGGCAAGATCGTGCCGTACATCTTCATCGGGCTGGTGCAGGTGACCATCATCCTGCTGATGGCGTTCTTCGTTTTCCACGTGCCGTTCGTCGGCAGTGTGTGGATGGTCTACGTGTCGGCGCTGCTGTTTATCGTGGCGAGCCTGACGGTGGGGATTACGTTGTCGTCGCTGGCGCAGAACCAGCTGCAGGCGACGCAGCTGACCTTCTTCTACTTCCTGCCGAACATCCTGCTGTCGGGCTTCATGTTCCCGTTCGTGGGGATGCCCAAGTGGGCGCAGGTGATCGGGAACCTGCTGCCGATGACGTATTTCAACCGGCTCACGCGCGGCATCCTGCTCAAGGGCAATGGCTGGTTCGAGCTGTGGCCGAGCATCTGGCCGCTGATGGTGTTTACGGTGGTGGTGCTGGGGGTGGCGTTGCGGTTTTATCGCAAGACGTTGGATTGAGGTGGCTATGTGGACGCTGTGGATTCGACGCGCTGACGGTGGTGGTGCATCCCTTGTTTCGTCCCCTGCCGGGGCCGACTTACTTTCTTTGTCTTGCCAAAGAAAGGTAAGCAAAGAAAGGCGCGCCCGAGATGGCGACTTCCCCTTGAATTTTCGTAACCGGGCGGAGAACGGGAAAACTCGCTTCGCTCAGACAGTTCCCGTTCTTTTTTCCGCCCGCTTACAAAAATTCAAGGCGCCATCTAGGGCAGGGTACGGCCGAACCATCGGCGGGCGTTTGCTGGAGTGGGGGCGTGCGTTGGTGGGGGGCGAGCGGTTGCTTGGTGTTGTGATTGTTGCCGCGTTATCTCTGAGCGGCTGTGCCGTCGGTCCCGATTTCAAGGCGCCCGCGGAGCCAGCGGCTACCGGCTATTCCACGCAGCCTGTGTCGCGGGAAACCGCATCCGCGCCCGTTGTTGGCGGCGAAGCGCAGCATCTCGTCGATGCCAACGTGCCGGCCGATTGGTGGCACCTGTTCCGATCGCCGGCGCTGGATGCGTTGGTGGACGAGGCGTTGCGTGCGAGCCCGTCCGTCGCGCAGGCGGAGGCGCGCTTGCGTCAGGCGCAGGCCGAAGCGCAGGCGCAGTTCGGCTATGCGTTGCCGTCGGTGGATGGCACCGTGTCGGCGGTGCGTCAGCAGATCAACCCGGAGGCGTTCGGATTCAACACGCCCAAGCCGGGGCCGTTCACGTTGTATTCGGCGTCGCTGTCGGTGTCGTATGCGCTGGACATTTTTGGCGGCGTGCGCCGGGCGCTGGAGGCATCGCGCGCGCAGGTCGATACGCAGCGTTATGAACTGGAGGCGGCGCGGCTGTCCCTGGCGGGCAATGTGGTGACGACGGCGGTGCGGATTGCCGCGCTGGATGCGCAGATCGCCACCACGCAGCGACTGGCGGCCGAGCAGCGCCAGCAATTGGAGATCACCGAGCGGAGGTTGAGCGTGGGCGGCGTCGCGCAGGTCGATGCGTTCTCGCAGCGCACGCTTGTCGCGCAGACCGACGCCACGTTGCCGCCGCTCATGCAACAGGCTGCGCAGCAGCGGCATCGTCTATCGGTATTGCTGGGCCGGGAGCCCGGTGCCGGGTTACCCGAGTTGCCGTCGCTCGACACGCTGCATCTGCCCGACCCGCTGCCGGTGTCGCTGCCATCCACGCTCGCGCAGCGCCGTCCCGACATCCGCGCTGCCGAGGCCATGTGGCACGAAGCCAGCGCCAACGTGGGCGTGGCCACGGCCAACCTGTTCCCGCGCATTACGTTGTCCGCAGGCCTGGGTTCGGAAACCACCAGCTTCCGCAACCTCCTTGGCGCTGGGTCAAGCATCTGGAATCTGGGCGCCGGCCTCACGCAACCGCTCTTCCACGGCGGCACTCTGCGCGCAAAAAAACGCGAAGCCGAAGCGGCCTACGACGCTGCCGGCGCCGCCTACAAACAAGCCGTATTGCAAGGGTTGCAAGAAGTGGCCGACGCCCTGCACGCCGTCAACAACGACGCCCAAACGCTGCAGGCCCGAGCGCTGGCAACCGACCAGGCACAACAGACCCTGCGCGCCGCCCAAGCCCGCCACGCCGCCGGCGGCATCAGCACGCTAACGTTGCTGGATGCGCAACGCCAGGTCGACCAGGCCACGTTGCAACAGGTGCAGAGCCAAGCCGACAGGTTGCTGGATTCCGCCGCGCTCATGCAGGCCCTAGGCGGCGGCTGGCAATAAACCAGGAACAGCGGCAAACCAAATCGACAACCCAAGCCTCCAGAAGGTGTGGCCGTACCCTGCCCTAGATGGCGCCTTGAATTTCTGTTGCAGGGAGGAAAAAGGAAGGGAAACTGTCTGAGCGAAGCGAGTTTTTCCCTTCCCCTCCCTGCGACAGAAATTCAAGGAATGGGTCGCCATCTCGGGCGCGCCTTTCTTTGCTTACTTTCTTTGGCAAGACAAAGAAAGTGAGTCAGCCCCGGCAGGGGATGAAACCGGGGATGAACCACAAACGCAAAACAATCAAACAGTCGCCCGCAACAATCGCTGCTGATAAGCCTGCAAATGCGCAAACGCCACCCGCAGCAGCGAAACATCCGTCCCCAACGCCCGCCCACGGCGCAGCATGTCCCCCACGATGTGACCCGCCTCCACCCGCGCGCCATTCTCCAGATCCCGCAGCATCGATGCCGTCAGCGGCGACCCAGCCTGCGTCAGCACATTGAGCCCCCGTTCGCGCGCAGCCTGCCGATTCGGATACCCCGACGCCGCAGCCACACGCTCGCACGCGTTGAACATCGCCTCGTTCAGCGCCGCGCCCTCGTCCGTGGCAACAATCTCGCCCACCGTCGCCCGCATCAGGCACGTCATTGCCGCCAGCGAAGTGAGGAACGTGAATTTCTCCCACATGTCCTGCATGACGTTCTCGGCCAGCACGGAATCAAAGTTGGCCGTGGCAAACACGTCGCGAATCGCCTCGGTGCGCTCGCGCGGCGCATGCGGTGTGCGCTCGCCAAAGGTGATCGAGTGCACGGCGGGGCCCTGGCCGTTGCTCAGATGCAGCACGGCACCATCCGGCGCACTCGTCGCACTGATGTGGCACAGCCCACCCAGCACGCGCGATTCACCAAACGCCGCATCCAGCCGTTCCAGATGCGCCAGCCCATTGAGCACCGGCAGCACCACCGTGCGCTCGCCCACCACGGGGCGGATCGCGGTGATGGCGTCTTCCAGGTCGTAGGCCTTGCAGCTCAGCAGCGCCAGGTCGGCGCGGCCCCAAGCCGTGGCCTGGTCCGCGGTGATGGTCTGCACGGGCAATTGCGCATCGCCGTGCGGGCTGCGGATCACGAGACCGTGTTGGCGCAACCGCGCCGCGCGGGCAGGGCGCACCAGGAACGTCACGTCCGCGCCGGCCTGGGCGAGCCGCCCGCCAAAATAACCGCCGGTGCCACCGGCGCCAAGCACCAGAATCCGCATTGCTGTCGTCATTGGGTTCGTTTCCATCGAGCAGAAGATAGGCAAACGATTCTAGGCCTGTTCGCGCGACCCTGCAGACGGCGCCCCGTGCGCGCTAAAATGCTGATTTTCCTCACAATTTGACGCCTGTTCGGCCATTATTCAGCGCTGGCGGGGTCGAGATGCCATGACGTTTTCCAATAATTTCCACCGCCTCGAAACCCGACTGCAGTCGCAGGTTGGCCGCGCCATCGGCGACTTCAACATGATTGAAGACGGCGACGCCATCCTCGTGTGCCTGTCCGGCGGCAAGGATTCGTACACGATGCTGTCGGTGCTGATGGCGCTGCAGAAGCGCGCGCCGGTCGACTTCAAGCTGATCGCGATGAACCTCGATCAGAAGCAGCCGGGCTTTCCGGAAGAGGTGCTGCCCAACTACCTGAAGAAGCTGGGCGTGGAGTATGTGATCGTCGAGGCGGACACGTATTCGATCGTCAAGGAGAAGGTGCCCGAGGGCAAGACCACGTGCTCGCTGTGCTCGCGCCTGCGCCGCGGCGTGATCTACCGCACGGCCAAGGAGCTGGGCGCCAACAAGATCGCGCTGGGCCATCACCGCGACGACATCGTCAACACGTTCTTCCTGAACATGTTCTTCGGCGGCAAGATGAAGTCGATGCCGCCCAAGCTGGCCACCGACAACGGCGACCACATCGTCATCCGGCCGCTCGCCTATTGCGCGGAAAAGGACATCGCTTCCTACGCCCGCGCGATGGAATTCCCGATCATTCCGTGCAACCTCTGCGGCTCGCAGGAAAACCTGCAGCGCAAGAAGGTCAAGGAGATGCTGCTGGAGTGGGAGCGCCAGACGCCGGGCCGCATCGACAACATCTTCGCTTCGCTGCAGAACGTCGTGCCGTCGCACCTGGCCGATACCAACCTGTTCGACTTCAACGGCCTCACCACAGGCCTGGCGAAGATCGGCGAAGACGCGCTGTTCGGCCAGACTGCCTACGACCAGGCCCCGCTGGTGTTTGCCGGCTCGCACGACGACCGCATCGAGTTCGTGCGATTTGAGCGCAAGCCGGGCGACAAGTCGGCCGAGCAAGCCGTGCCTGGGGAGGCGGCGGCAAACTGAGCGGGGCCCGCTCCACACGGGGTGGCACACGGCGCACACATGCGCGCAGCGCGCCATGCCGGGCGTCCACCATCCGTCCGACCGGCCAGCGGGCTACCCGTCTCGGTCATGGCGCGATTGCAACAATTCCACCGTTTGACCGGTTCAGGGGGAGGGTGGGCCCCATGCTAGAATTTTTCCATCTGTGTCTTATACGCCGCAAAAGCGCCCCGCAGAAGGGTTTGCAGGCGGTCCGGCCATCCTGAGGGGAGGTGGCGGGCGGTGGGTTTCAGGCAGCCATTCCCGGTGCCGGCAACCCGTCGCAGCTATCGCTTCGAGTCACTCTAGGAACCTCCTTGTGAATATCGTCATCCTGGCTGCAGGCATGGGCAAACGCATGCGCTCCGCCCTGCCGAAAGTGCTGCACCCCCTGGCCGGCAAACCGCTGCTGGCGCACGTCATTGAAACCGCGCGCACCATGTCGCCGACGCGCCTGGTGGTGGTGGTCGGACATGGTGGTGATCGGGTGCGCGAGATGGTTGGCGCGCCCGACATCGCCTTCGCCACGCAAGACAAGCAGCTTGGCACGGGCCACGCCGTCATGCAGGCCGTCGACCAGCTCGACGAGAGCGTGCCCACCCTGGTGCTCTACGGCGATGTGCCGCTCACCCGCGCCGAAACGCTGAGCGCGCTGGTAGGCGCCGCCGGCAACGACCACCTGGGCGTGCTGACCGTGCATCTGGGTGACCCGACTGGCTACGGCCGCATCGTGCGCGACGCCGCAGGCCGCATCACGCGCATCGTCGAGCAGAAAGACGCCAACGAAACGCAACTCGCCATCCATGAGGTGAACACCGGCATCCTGGTGTGCCCGACGGCCAAGCTCAAGAGCTGGCTCGCCACGCTCTCCAACGACAACGCGCAGGGCGAGTATTACCTGACCGACGTGATCGAGCGCGCCGCCAGCGAAGGCGTGCCGATCACGTCCGCCCACCCGCTGGCCGAATGGGAAACGCTGGGTGTGAACAGCAAGGTGCAACTGGCGGAGCTGGAGCGCATTCACCAACGCAACCTCGCGCAGCAACTGCTGGAAGACGGTGTGACGTTGATCGACCCGGCGCGCATCGACGTGCGCGGCAAGCTCACGTGCGGCCGCGACGTGGTGATCGACGTCAACTGCATCTTCGAGGGCAGCGTCACGCTGGCTGACGGTGTGCGCATCGGCGCTAATGCGGTGATCCGCGATGCGGCGATCGAAGCCGGCGCCGAGATTCTGCCGTTCTGCCATATCGAGCGTGCCAAGGTTGGCGCCGACTCCCGCATCGGCCCGTACGCGCGCCTGCGCCCGGGCACCGAGCTGGCCGAAGACGTGCACATCGGTAACTTTGTCGAGGTCAAGAACAGCCAGATCGCGGCGCACAGCAAGGCCAACCACCTGGCCTATGTGGGCGACGCCACGGTCGGCTCGCGCGTCAACATCGGCGCGGGCACCATCACGTGCAACTACGACGGCGCGAACAAATTCCGCACCGTCATCGAAGACGACGTCTTCATCGGTTCCGACACGCAGCTCGTGGCGCCGGTGCGCGTTGGCAAGGGCGCGACGCTGGGTGCCGGCACCACGCTGACCAAGGATGCGCCCGAGGGCAAGCTGACGGTCTCGCGGGCGCGGCAGGTCACCATCGACAGCTGGCAGCGCCCGGTCAAGCAGAAGAAGGAAGGCTGACAGGTTTTCTCCTGCGCCGAACAGCGGATGCCGCTTCGGCACACGAGCATCGATACTGAATTACCGAGTGCGGCGCACATTGAACGTGCGGCCACACCCCAAACTGGAGAAATCAACATGTGCGGTATCGTTGGCGCGGTTTCCACGCGCAATATCGTTCCCGTCCTGATCGAAGGCCTGCGCCGCCTGGAATACCGCGGCTATGACTCCTGTGGCGTCGCCATTCAGCGCGATGGCCAGCTCGAGCGCGCGCGCACCGTATCGCGCGTGGCCGATCTGGATGCCCAGGCACAGACGAGCCACCTGGACGGCGCCATCGGCATCGCCCACACGCGCTGGGCCACGCACGGCCGGCCGGATACCGTCAACGCGCACCCGCACTTCTCGGGCGACACCATCGCCCTGGTGCACAACGGCATCATCGAAAACTACGAAGCGCTGCGCGAAGAACTCAAGGCCGTCGGCTACGGCTTTGAATCGCAGACGGATACCGAAGTTGTCGCGCACCTGATCCACCAGGCCTACACGTACCCGAGCAGCAAGACGCGCGGCGACCTGTTCGCCTCGGTGCGTGCGTCGGTCAAGCGCTTGCACGGCGCCTATGCGATTGCCGTGTTTGCACGTGACAACCCCGACGTGGTGGTGGGCGCGCGCGCCGGCTCGCCGCTGGTGGTGGCGATCGGCGAGAACGAATCGTTCCTCGCATCCGACGCGCTGGCCGTGGCCGGTACCGCCAGCCGCATGGCCTACCTGGAAGAAGGCGACGTGGTGGAACTCACCCGCGAAGGCTTCACCGTGGCTGATGCCAACGACAAGATCGTCGCGCGTGAAGTGAAGGAAGTCGGCACCTACGCCGCCGCCGTGGAACTGGGCCCGTTCCGCCACTTCATGCAGAAGGAAATCTTCGAGCAGCCGCGCGCCTTGGGCGACACGCTTGAAGGCGTGCAAGGGTTTGGCCCCGATCTGTTCGGTCCCGAGGCGGCCCAGGTGCTGCCCAAGGTCGACAGCGTGCTGATCCTGGCCTGCGGCACGAGCTACTACTCGGGCTGCACGGCCAAGTACTGGCTCGAATCGATCGCCAAGATCCCGACGCAGGTGGAAGTCGCCAGCGAATACCGCTACCGCGAGACGGTGCCCAACCCGAACGCGCTGGTCGTCGTGATCTCGCAATCGGGCGAAACCGCCGACACGCTGGCCGCACTGCGCCACGCACGCGAACTCGGCCACACGCATACGCTCGCCATCTGCAACGTGGCGACCAGCGCCATGGTGCGCGAGACGCAGCTCAAGTTCCTCACGCGCGCCGGCACCGAGATCGGCGTGGCGTCCACCAAGGCATTCACCACGCAGCTGGCCGCGCTTTACATGCTGGCGCTCACGTTCGCCAAGCTGCGCGGCCATCTGAACGCCGAACAGGAAGAAGATGCGCTGCGCCATCTGCGCCACCTGCCGTCGGCGCTGAACGCGGTGCTGGCCCTGGAGCCGCAGATCATCGCGTGGTCGGAAGAGTTTGCCCGCCGTGAAAACGCGCTGTTTCTCGGCCGCGGTCTGCATTACCCGATTGCCCTGGAAGGCGCGCTCAAGCTCAAGGAAATTTCGTACATCCACGCCGAGGCCTACCCGGCCGGCGAACTCAAGCACGGTCCGCTGGCGCTGGTGACCGAGCAGATGCCGGTCGTGACCGTCGCCCCGAACGACGCGCTGCTTGAAAAGCTCAAGTCGAACATCCAGGAAGTGCGCGCGCGCGGCGGCAAGCTGTACGTGTTTGCCGACGCCGATACGCACATCCAGTCGAGCGACGGCATCCAGGTGATCCGCATGCCCGAGCACTACGGCCAGCTCTCGCCGATCCTGCACGTGGTGCCGCTGCAGCTGCTGGCGTATCACACGGCACTGGCGCGCGGCACTGACGTCGACAAGCCGCGCAACCTGGCGAAATCGGTGACTGTCGAATAAGTTTCGGCAGGCGCGGAAACAGAAAAGGCCGTCCTTCGGGACGGCCTTTTTTCGTGGTGTGCGCTTCGCCAGGACGAGCGGTCCAAGGCGCTGAGCGAGATCACCTCGGAGCTGTTTCGCATGGATGACCTACGCAGGCGGCTCGTGGGGATGGTCTCCGCGCTCGACGTTCGCTACGACTTCGGTGAAGGACACCCGCTGCTCGGCCGCCGCATCCCCGATCTCGACCCGGACCCCGCCATGGGCCAATCGCGTGCGGCGGGTCGACGCCCGCTATGCGGGAGCCTGGGCGCTGCCGGTGGTTGGCACGGTGCCCGCGCCATCCGCAGTGCTGGTGCGCCTCGGCGGCCACGTGGCGTGGGTTGGTGACGGAACGACCGAGGGGCTGCAGGCGGCGTTACAGCGGTGGTTCGGCCCGGAGGCGGCCTGACGCCGCCCGCCGGCAGATACAGCCGGGTGGAGGGCGGCGTCTATCCAGGTGTTTGAAGCGGACGGAGGGACCGCGGTGGCCAGTATGCTGCACGGCATCGGAATGACCGTCCCTCTGGAGTCCTGGCATGTTCAACGTCCTCAGCAAGATTGTCCTGCTCGCCGTGTATGGCCTCGCGTTGCTCAGCTATGCCACGCCACTGCCGCTGTCGACCGATGCCATCGGCTGGCTGCGCATCGTGGCGCTGGTGCTGCTGGCTGCGCACCTGCTGGAAGTGGTGCTGTGCTTTCGCAAAGTGGCGCTGCACAAGGGGCCGCTGTTCGACAGCGTGCTGCTGACGTTGCTGTTCGGTTTTCTGCACTGGAAGCCCCTCGCGGACGCCGCGCGGCAAGCCCGCTGATCGCCGCAGACCGGCCCGACTAGCCGCAACGGCGGGGCAGACCTACTCTAGTTCCAGTCGTCCCTGGATTGACCAGTTGGGACTCCTTGCTGCAACGCGGCATCGATCATGGACAGAGTGGAACGAACAGCGTTTGTCTTTGCCGGTGGCGGCAGCCTCGGCGCCATCGAGGCCGGCATGCTGCGCGAGCTGGTGGCCTCGGGCGTGGTGCCCGACATGGTGGTGGGCGCCTCAGCCGGCGCCATCAACGCTGCCTTTTTTGCGTGCAATCCGCACGCGGCCGGCACGGCGCAGCTCGAGGCGCTGTGGCGCGGTGTGCGGCGCGCCGACGTGATGCCGTGGTCTTGGCGTGCAATGTTCAGCATGCTGGGCATCCTGGGCGGGCGACGCGAGCACCTCGTCGATGCATCCGGCCTGCAGCGCCTGCTGACGCGGCATTTCGCGCAGACCCTGCTGGAGGCGGCCACGCTGCCCCTGCACGTTGTGGCCACCGACATGCGCACCGGCGCCGAGGTGGTGCTGTCGTCTGGCGCCATCGTGCCGGCCGTGCTGGCCAGCGCTGCCATTCCCGGCGTGTTTCCGCCGGTGCGCATTGGTGATCGCCTGTTGATCGACGGGGGCGTCGCCAACAACACGCCAATCTCTGCGGCCATCCGGCTGGGCGCCACACGCGTCGTCGTGTTGCCGGCCGGGTTTGCGTGTGCCGACCGTCGTGCCCCGCGCAGCGCCATCGAGCACGCGCTGAACGCCTTGTCGCTGCTGGTCGCGCGCCAGCTTGTGCAAGACCTGGAGCGCTGGGCTGGGCAGGTGCCCATTGCCGTCGTGCCGCCGCTGTGCCCGCTGGACGTGTCGCCCTACGACTATGCCCGCTGCGGCGAACTGATCGACCGCGCTGCTGCGGCCACGGCGGCATGGCTCGCAGCCGATGGTCTGGCGGGCACCGGCATCCCGGGCGCGCTGCGTGAGCACGACCACAACGAAGATCACCCGAACTGCAACGCAGACCTCCACGGCATGCCCACGGCTTGATGCGGCAGGATGGGATTTTCTGTCCGGCGTTGAAACTGAATCTGCGCGGCGCGGCTGTTTCCCCTGGCGTGGCGCGCCCATGATGCGGCTATCCAACGATCCAAATCACCGGGAAGCCTGCCATGAAAGCCGTTGCCTACTACCAAAGTCTGCCCATCGACCGCCCCGAGGCGCTCGTCGACCTGACCCTGCCCGAACCCACGCGAGGCCCGCGCGATCTGCTTGTGGAAGTGCGCGCCATCTCCGTCAACCCGGTCGATGTGAAGGTGCGCGCCGGCATGCCGCCAGTGGATGGTCAGCCCCGTGTGCTGGGCTGGGATGCTGCCGGCGTGGTGCGCGCTGTCGGCGCGGAGGTGTCGCTCTTCAAGCCGGGTGATGCGGTCTGGTATGCCGGTGCCCTGCAGCGCCCGGGCACCAACAGCGAGCTGCATGTCGTGGACGAACGCGTGGTCGGCGTGATGCCCGCCACGCTTGGGTTTGCGCAGGCAGCTGCGCTGCCGCTCACCGCCATCACCGCCTGGGAATTGCTCTTCGACCGGCTGCAGGTGCCGGAATCTGCAGCGCCCAGCGGGAAGACGGTGTTGATTGTCGGCGCGGCGGGCGGTGTTGGGTCGGTGCTCGTGCAGCTCGCGCGCCGGTTGACGGGCCTGACCGTGATCGGCACCGCCTCGCGCCCGGAGACGGCCGCCTGGGTGCGCGAGCTGGGCGCTCACCATGTGATCAACCATGCGCAGCCGCTGGCCGCAGAACTGCATCGCATTGGTGTGCCGGCAGTGGACTACGTCGCCAGCCTGAACCAGACCGAACACCACTTCGAGCAGATCGTCGAGGCGCTCAAGCCGCAAGGTCGTCTTGCGTTGATCGACGACCCCGCGCAGCTTGATGTGCGCAAGCTCAAGGCGAAGAGCCTGTCGCTGCACTGGGAGTTCATGTACACGCGCTCCATGTTCGGCACGGACGACCAGATCGAGCAGCACCGCCTGCTCAACCGCGTGGCCGCGCTCATTGACGAGGGCATGTTGCGCTCCACCATGAACGAGCATTTCGGCACGATCAATGCCACCAACCTCAAGCGCGCGCATGCCTTGATCGAAAGCAATCAGGCGCGCGGCAAGATCGTGCTGGAAGGGTTTTGATTCAGGCGTCGGCCAGATAACCGGCGATGCGCTCTTGCAGGAAGTCGCGCAGCCGCATCAGCGTGGGCGACAGCGCGAGGCGGTGCGTGCAGATCAAATGCAGCGGCGCCGCCTCGCCGCGCCAGTCGGTCAGCGCGGGTTGCAGACGGCCGGCGCGCAGATCGGCCAGTACATCCAGCCGCGACTTGTAAGCGATGCCATGCCCCGCAACCGCCCAGCGGCGCACGAGTTCGCCGTCGTCTGCAATGCGGTTGCCGGTGACACGCACAACGTGCTGCTGACTGTCGTCGCCCGCGCCGTGAAAGGTCCACTGGTCGTGCGTGGTGTCGGACAGGGCCAGCAACAGGCAGTTGTGCCGACGCAGATCGTCGGGGGTCTTGGGCACGCCGTGCCGCGCAAAGTAGGCCGGTGCCGCGCACAGCACGCGGCGGTTGTCCGGCGCCAGCGGCAGCGCCACGAGGGACGAATCCTCCGGCTCGCCATAGCGCACCGCGGCATCGACGCGCTGGCGGAACATGTCGACCAGCCGGTCGCCGATGCGCACCTGAAGCGCCACCGCTGGGTGCTCGATGAGGAAGTCGTCGAGCCAACCAGTGAGCACGTTGCGCCCGAGGTCTGACGGGATCGACAGCGACACATCGCCGCCGATGGCTTGGCGTCCAAGGGCGAGCGCATCCTGCCCGGCCTGCAGATCGGCCAGCGCACGGCGTGCGTGTTGCAGATAGCGCTCGCCTTCCTGCGTGAGCGCCAGGCTGCGCGTGGAGCGCGCCAGCAGCCGCACGCCGAGTTCCGCCTCCAACCGCTTGACGGCTGCACTTGCTGCCGCGGGTGCAATGTTCAACACGCGTGCGGCCGCCGACAGGCTGCCGTTATCCACGGCCAGCACGAGGATGGTGAGGTCGTCGAAGCGGATCATCGTGCGTGGTGTGGAGTGGAGTGGAAAAACCGCGGATGGACGGCATCTTACCGAGCACATCGGCTTTCCGCACCTTGCCCCTTCGACTCGCATCCCACATGTCTTGTCGACATGCGCTCACGCTTCGACGCGCCACCGCGTGAGCGGGGGCGTTACGTCTATACGCCTATTCCTTATGCACCGGAAACAGCGCCGACAGCACCTGCCGTGCCGTCCCGCGCAGCACACCGCTCGCATCCGGGTCGCCATACGCCAGTGCCGTCGCAAAGTTGCGTGCCTGCTGCAGCGTGACGTGGGGCGGCAGCGGCGGCACATCGGGATCGGTCTTCACTTCCAGCACCACGGGCCGGTCGGCCTTGAGCGCTTCGTCCCACGCGCCGGCCATCTGGTCGGGGTTGTCCACGTAGATGCCCTTCAGCCCGATCAATTCGGCAAAGCGGTGATACGGCACGTTCGGGATGTCCTGTGCCGCCGGGAATTTCGGGTCGCCTTCCATCACGCGCTGCTCCCATGTGACTTCGTTCAGATCCTGATTGTTGAGCACCATGCAGATCCACTTGGAAGACTTCCAGCGCTTCCAGTATTTCGACACGGTGATGAGTTCCGCCATGTTGTTCATCTGCATGGCGCCGTCGCCCACCAGTGCGATGACAGGGCGCTCGGGATGCGCAAACTTGGCGGCAATCGCATACGGCACCGCCGCCCCCATCGATGCCAGCCCGCCCGATAGCGAGCCCATCATGCCGGGCTTGAACTTGAGATCGCGCGCATACCAGTTGGCGCAGGTGCCGGAGTCGCTCGTGACGATCACGTCGTCCGGCAGCTTCGGTGACAGCTCCCAGAACACGTGCTGCGGGTTGACGGGATAGGCCGGTTGCAATGCGCGGTCTTCCAGCGTCTTCCACCAGCTTTCATTCCAGCGTGCAATCCGGTCGGGCCAATAGGGATCGGTCTTGCGCTGGAGCAGCGGCAGCAGTGCACGCAGCGTCTGCGCGCTGTCGCCCACGAGGTTGACCTCCATCGGATAGCGCAGCCCCAGCATGCCGGGGTCCAGGTCGATCTGCACACCGCGCGCCTGGCCTTCCTTGGGCAGGAACTCCGCGTACGGAAAGCCGGAGCCGACCATCAACAGCGTATCGCAATGGTTCATCAGCTCCCAGCTCGGCTCGGTGCCGAGCAGGCCGATGGCGCCTGTCACATAAGGCAGGTCGTCGGGCAACACGGCCTTGCCGAGCAGCGCCTTGGCCACGCCCGCCCCCAGCGTTTCCGCCACGGCCGCCACTTCCGCGCTGGCTCCGAGTGCGCCCGCGCCCACGAGCATCGCCACCCGGCGGCCGCTGTTGAGGATGTCCGCTGCGCGTTCCAGGTCGGCGGCTTGCGGGATCACGCTCGGCGCGCTGTAGCCCACGCCCGAGTGCACCGTGCCATGCGCACGCGGCGGTTCGGTGTAGGGCATTTCCTGCAGATCGTTTGGCAGCACGAGCGCCGTCACCCGGCGTTGCCCGATGGCGATGCGTACCGCGCGATCCAGCAGGTGCCGCACCTGCGCCGGCATGCTGGCCTGGTGGACAAACGCGCCGGCCACGTCGCGGAACATCGCCGCCAGATCCACCTCCTGCTGGTAGTGCCCGCCGACTGCGGTGCGCGCCTGCTGCCCGGTAATCGCCAGCACCGGCATGTGGTCGAGCCGAGCGTCGTACAGGCCCGTGATCAGGTGCGCAGCACCCGGCCCGGACGTTGCCATGCACACGCCAAGCTCACCGGTGAACTTGGCGTGCGCCGATGCCATGAAGGCGGCCATCTCTTCATGCCGCACCTGCACGAACTCGATCTTGCCGCCGGCGCGCTGCAGGGCCCCGAACATGCCGTTGATGCCGTCGCCGGGGTAACCAAAGATGCGCCGCACGCCCCACTCGTACAGGCGGGCGACGAGGAAATCGCAGACGGTGGCTTGCATGGTGTCTGTCCGGTGTCGGGTGGTCGGGTCCGTCTCGGGTCCGTCAACTCGTTCAGCTCGCCGTCTCGGTCAGCAGCGCTTCCTTGCGCGCGGCCATGGTCTCCTGCAGCGGCGTCAGGTCGACGTGCTGTCGGACCAGCTTGGGAAAGAGTTCGGTCTCTTCCTCTTCCACGTGGTGCGAGACGTACTCGGCCAGCACGGTGAACTTGGCCGCGAACAGATCGTCGCCCGCGTGCATGCCGTTCAACTGCTGGATCAGATCCTTTGCGGTGGCGTGCTCGACCACGGCTTCGTCGACGAGGTCCTTGAACGCTTCGCCGCCGTTGTCGCGTACGTACGGGTAGAACACCTCTTCTTCAAGCTGCGTGTGCACGGTCAACTTTTCACACGCTTCGCGCACGATTTGCTCGCGGGTCGCTTCGTCTTTCTCCTGCTGGAACGTCTTGAACAGTTTTTTCACCTCGCGGTGATCGTCCAGCAGCATCGACAGCACGGCGCGTTGCGCCACAGGGATTTCAGCTTTGTTCATGAGGCTCTCCGGTAGGGGTTTCTGGTTTGATGCGCCGTACCGTCGAGCAAGCGGCATGCCGCACGCGCGCCTTTGCGGGCGATGTGCCGCAGGCAAGCTTCGTGCTGACACAGGTGGTTACGTGCGAGACGCCGCGCAGATGCGTGGCCGCCGCACATCATCCTGAACGTCAACTGATTGATGGGAGGTAACTGCTATGCAAACCACGACAACCGGCACCGCGCTGGGCACCGGTACTGGCACCGGTGTAGGAACCACCGCCGGTGTACGCATGCGCATCATCGGGCGTGCCGACTCCGATTCGGCGGGTCCGGGCCCGGAACTGATGGCCGCAGATACGCTGGAGGGCGATCGCGTCGTCAACCTCAATGGAGAAGACCTCGGCAAGATCACCGACATCATGCTCGACGTCCAGCGCGGCCGGATCGCCTACGCGGTGATGTCGGTGGGCGGCTTCCTGGGTATCGGCGACAAGCTCTTCGCCGTGCCGTGGAGCGCCATGTCGCTCGACGTGGACCGCAAGTGCTTCGTGCTCGATGCCAACAAGGATCGCCTGGAAGCGGCTCCCGGTTTCGACAAGGACAGCTGGCCCACGATGGCCGACCCGACCTGGGCGCAGTCGGTGCACGAGTACTACGGCTCGCGTCCGTATTGGGAAGAATATTGAGCACGCCTAGGCACGCCGTTCGCTTGCGTGTCGTCAACCACGCTTGAAACAGGAGGTCGCCATGGAGAAGGGCAAGCAAGAGAAGCATCCGCACGCACATAAGCGTGAAGAGCTGGTGGAAAAGGCTGTGGAAGACACCTTCCCGGCCAGTGATCCGCCCGCCACGGGCGGCATCACGCGCGTTGTCGACAAGGACAAAGACGCCGACGCACACCAGGACAAGCGCACCCACAGCGGCAAGCACCGGTAGCAGTCCGCCGGCACTGCCGCGCCCGCATCGCCTCTGGCATGCGGGCTTTTTTTTCGAGGCTGGCGGCTTACCGGTGCGCCAGGATGTTCACGACATTGCCGAACGGATCACGCACGTAAAAGCGGCGCACGTCCCACGGCTCATCGACGAGCGGGTAGACGATTTCCAGGCCCAGCGACACGGCACGCGTATGCACCGCATCCACATCGTCCACCTCCACCGACAGCGCCGGCACCGGTGTGCCGTTTCCACCTTCGCTGGCAATGCTGACTTGCGGCATCATGGTGGCGGCCGTGTCGGCAAAGGTGACGATCCAGCCGTGGTCCATCACGGCTTCCAGATCGAGCAGTTCGGCATAGAACGCGCGGGCACGTGCCGGGTCGGCTGCATGCAGATTGGGGACGATGCGTCGGACAGCCATGCAGGGGCTCCTTTTTACCGATTCGGTGACGGCATTCTAGTCACGGCTGTGACGCCCTGTTGGCATGCGCACGCGGCGCACATCACGTAAAGTGGCGGGCACTCGAACTACAGAGACACGCACGCCATGGAATTCCTGCAATCGCTGCTGGCACCCCGCCTGCAAAACGTTGAAACCTCCGCCATCCGCGAACTGTTCAAGGTGCTCGGCAAGCCGGGCCTGATCTCGTTTGCCGGCGGCTTTCCTGACGCCGCCCTGTTTGACGTGGAAGGCCTGAAGGCCGCGGCCGACAGCGCGCTCACCACCGACGCCGCCCGCGCGTTGCAATATGGCGCCACCGAGGGCTTCGAGCCGCTGCGCGAGGCTATTGTCACGCTGATGAAGGCGCGCGGCGCCAACGTCGCCAACACCGACATCCTCGTCACCACCGGTTCGCAGCAGGGGCTGGATCTGCTGGGCAAGGTGCTGATCGGCGAAGGCGATACGGTGCTGACAGAAGCCCCCACCTTCCTCGCCGCCATTCAGGCGTTCAAGCTGTATGGCGCCAAGGTGGCCGGCGTGCCGACCGATGGCGACGGCCTGGACGTCGACGCGCTGGAAAAGGTGCTGTCCACCGCGCGCCCCAAATTCCTCTACGTGATTCCCAACTTCGGCAACCCGAGCGGCGCGCTGATGAGCCTGGAGCGCCGCAAGCGCCTGCTGGACGTGGCCGTGCGCCACAACCTGCTGATCGTGGAAGACGACCCCTATGGCGATCTGTATTTCGACGCACCCCCGCCGCCGTCGCTGTACGCGCTGTCGCAGCAGACCGACGGCGCACAGGGGCGCGTGATCTACCTGGGCAGCCTGTCGAAGGTGGTGGCGCCGGGCCTGCGCGTGGGCTGGATGATCGCTTCGCAGCCGGTGCTGGGCAACGCGGTGATGGTCAAGCAGTTTGCCGATGCGCATACCTCCACGTTTGCGCAGGCCACGGCCGCTGCGTATCTGCGCAGCAATCGCCTCGAGACCGTGCTGCCGCGCACGCGCGCTGCCTATGCCGAACGCGCCCACGCCATGGCCAACGGGCTGCGTGCGCTGCTGCCCGACACCGAACTGACCTTCAACCGCCCGCGCGGCGGCATGTTCCTGTGGTGCACCTTGCCGGGCCGCAATGCCGGCGATGTAGCCAAGATGGCCATCGAACGCGGTGTGGCGTTCGTGCCGGGTGCGGCGTTCTACCCCGTAGACCCGGATCGCTCGACGCTGCGTCTGTCATACGCGACCTCGTCGCTGGCGCAGGTGGAAGAGGGTGTGCGCAAGCTTGCGCACGCCATCGGCGAGTTCAAGCTGGGCTGACCGCACCGGCGCAGGCCGCGGTGGCACAGGCACACACCGACGCGCAGCAAGACCCCGCGCTGCTGCGCCGCCTGCTGCGCGCCAAAGACCGCATGGACGCCGCCTCGCACGAGGCGTGGCCCGTCAAGCGGCTGGCCGAAGTGAGCGGCGTATCGGCGGCGCATTTTGCGCGCTCGTTCAAGCAGGCCTTCGGCATTCCGCCGCACCGCTACCTGCTCACACGCCGCATCGAGCAGGCCACCACCCTGCTGCGCGACACCGACCTGCCCATCATCGAAATCGCTTACGCCACAGGCTGGGAAAGCCTCGGCACCTTCGGCCGCATCTTCCGCGACATCACCGGGCAGAGCCCGAGCGCGCTGCGCCGCCACGCACAGGCCACCGCGTCGCTGCAACAACTCGACCGCGTGCCCGCCTGTGTGCTGAAGGCGGCGCAGCGGCCCGACCTCGTCACAGCAGTTTCGGAGAAGCGCCGCCAGTTGGCGGAGGGTACAAATCCGTCACCCACCAACAACAAGGAGCGGTGATGAGCCAAGGGATCAATGTCGTCGGGCTGTATGTGGATGACCAGGACGCGGCGCTGGCGTTTTATGTCGACAAGCTGGGGTTTCGCGTGCACACCGATGTGCGCAACGGCCCGTACCGGTGGCTGACGGTGCAGCATCCGGAGCAGCCGTCGTTTCAGCTGGGCCTGTTCCAGCCTGGTCCGCCCATCCACGACGAGGCCACGGCGCAGACGCTGCGCGCCATGGTGGCCAAGGGCGCGATGCCGCCGCTGGTGCTGACCGTCGCCGATTGCCGCGCCGCCTACGCGCAATTGCGCGAGCGCGGCGTGGAATTCACGCAGGAGCCGATCGACCGCTTCGGCAGCGTCGACGCCGGTTTTCGTGACCCGGCCGGCAACGGCTGGAAGATGATCCAGGCCGCCGGAGGTGCACAGTGAGCGCCCGTAACGCAATCCGCCAGTTTCACCGCTGGGTGTCGATGGCGTTCACGCTCACCGTCATCGCCAACTTTGTCGCCATGGGGGTGGGCAAGGGGGCGCAGCCGCCTGCGTGGATCACCTATGCGCCGCTGCTGCCGCTAGCGTTGCTGCTATTCACGGGGCTCTATCTGTTTGCGCTGCCGTACCTGGATCGGCGGGGTGATCGGCGTTCGACCGGTGATCGGAGGGCGCCCACCGCGGCCATCTGAGCGTGGCGCGTGAGGCTCTGAGGCCCGATTGCCGAGCTCAGACTGTCGAGCGTGAGCCTCGAAGGCTTGGGCACCAAGCTCAACGCCCGGAGCATGACAGTTCGAGGTCGAAAAAATCGGGCTCAGAGGGCCGAGCGCGAGGGGTCGAGGGCCGGACGCCGAGCCTTTGAGGCCCAAGCGTCGACCTCAAAGCCCGGAGCGCGAGTGTTTGAGGTCGAAAATGTCGAGCTCGAACTGTGGAGCACGACGGTTTGAGGCTCGACCACCGGGTTCAGAACCTGGCGCGTCGCGTTCCGCGCCCGGGGGTTCAATGTGCGACCGACGTGGCTGCCGGTTCATCGGCCAGCGCCGCCTCATGCCGCCCACCCATGCGCCACAGCACCACGGCCACCACATGGCACGCGGCGGCGGCCCATCCCAGCATGCCGGGCCCGCCATGCGCCAGCGCCAGCGCGCCAACGCTCGACCCCAGCGCAATCCCCGCATACACGGCCGACGCATGCAACGACAGCGTGATCGGCGACACATCGGGCGCCAGGCGGATCAGCCGCGTCGCCTGCGCCGGGCCGAAGCCCCAGCCGGCCATGCCCCACAGCACGACCGCGCCGATGGCGACGGCGCCGGCCACCGTGCCGTGCAGCACCTGTGCCGACAGCGACAGCACCGAGAAGGCCAGCACGATGCCCGCGCTGCTGACCGCCAGCACGCGCGCCACGCCGGCGCGGTCGGTCAGGTGGCCGCCCAGGCCCGTGCCCAGCGCCGCAAAGCTGCCGACCAGGAACAGCACGATGCCCACATGCTGCGGCGCGAAGCCCAGCCCCTGCACAAAGAACGGTGCGACGTAGGTGTAGAACGTAAAGCCGCCTGCCGCCCACAGCGTGGACACCGCCAGCGCGCCCAGCATGCCGGGGTGGCGTGCCACGCTCAGGCGTTGCGCCAGCGTGGTCACGCTGTGCGGCAGCGCGCGCGGCAGGCCGAAGGCCAGGCCCGCCGTGGCCAATGCCGACAACACACCGCATGCGATGAATGTCGAGCGCCAGTCGCCCTGCGCCGCAATCCAGGCGCCCAGCGGCACGCCGAGCGCCACTGCCACCGTGCCGCCGCCCGTGATGATGGCCAGCGCCGAGCCGCTGCGCGAGGCCGGCACCAGCGAGGTCGCCACCGCATTGGCCGTCGGCAGAAACACGCCGGCTGCCAGCGCCAGCAACACGCGCGCCGCCATCAACTGTCCGAAGCCGTGCGCCGTAGCCGCCAGCAAGTTGCCTGCCGCAAAGATGGCCAGCGCGCCGATCAGCACGCGTCGGCGGTCCACATTGCCGAGCAGCGTCGCCATCACCGGCGAGCCCACGGCATAGGTGACGGCAAACACGGTGACGAGCTGCCCAGCCGCCGGCACGCTCACGCCCAGGTCTGCGGCCAGCACCGGCAGCAGACCGGCGATCATGAACCCTTCAGTGCCGATGGCGAACGCGCCCAGGCACAACCACCACAGCGATGCCGGCATGGTCGGCTCCTGTCAGAAGAGGAAAGCGGAGAGAGGGGCGGAGCGCAGAGGCTCCGCGAGGATCAGCGCGCGGTGGAGCTGGCCGTCTGGCCCAACAGCACGTTGCGCTCGTCGTCGGAGATGTCTTCGCGGCGGCGCGAGTAGGCGCGCTCGACCCCGGCATAGGCGCGCTGCGTGGCAGGGCGTGCGCCAACGGCTTCGAACCAGCGCTGCAGATTCGGAAAGTCGTTCAGGTCCTGACCATGCCCGGCGTGCGGCACGATCCACGGATAGGCCGCGATGTCGGCAATGGTGTAGTCGTTGCCGGCAATGTAGGGGCGATCGGCCAGGCGGCGGTCGAGCACACCGTACAGGCGGTTCGTTTCCTTGGTGTAGCGCTCGATGGCGTAGGGCACGCGCTCGGGGGCATACACGTTGAAGTGGCCGATCTGCCCGGCCATCGGGCCCAGGCCGCCCACCTGCCAGAACAGCCACTTGAGCACTTCCATGCGGCCGTGCAGGTCGGCGGGCATCAGCTGGCCGGTCTTCTCGGCCAGGTAAAGCAGCATGGCGCCCGATTCAAACAGCACCACGGGGTCGCTGCCTTCGGCCGGGTCGTGATCGACCATGGCCGGGATCTTGTTATTGGGCGAGATGGCCAGGAACTCGGGCTTGAACTGGTCACCCCGGCTGATATCGACGGGGATGACGCGGTGCGGCAAGCCGGTTTCGGCAAAGAACAGCGCCATCTTCAGGCCGTTGGGCGTGGCGCAGTAGTAGAGGTCGATCATGGCGGGGCCCTCGTGTTCTGTCATGTTGGTTGACAGCGTAGGCGCGCGAGTGGCCTTTTGTAATGTCCAGAAACTGGAATTTTCAGGTAACCACTTACGGGTTGTGTGCCGCTTCGGGTTCCGCTGTCTCGCAGGAGCGTGCGTACCATTCCCACGCCGCGGTGCCGCACAGCACGCCCGTCGCCAGCGCGGACACCGCGAGCGCCGGCAGTTCACCCGCCGGCAGCCAGGCGCCGCCCAGCACCACCAGGCCAACCGCATGTGCCGGGCGCAACCGCCCGAAGATCGCCCACTTGAACAGCAGGTTGCCCAGCAGATATAGCGCTGCGCTGCCCAGCACCGCCAGCGTCGTCCCTTCATGGGCGCGGCCCACCGGATGCGCCAGCACGAACTCATCGGCCACCGCCCCGACGATGATGCCGGCCACCAGCACCACGTGGATGTAGGTGTAGGCCAGCCGTGCGAGCCGGCCCGGATCAGCCGAATGCGACATGGTGCGCGCGCCGCGCTCGGCAATCCTGTCGAAATACAGCCACCACATCGCCAGGCTGCCGATGAACGACAGCGCCATCGCCGCGATGTTTTCTGCGGTCCAGTCGAGGCCAGCAAACGTGGAGCCCGTCACCAGCACCGATTCGCCGAGCGCGATGATGATGAACAGCGAGCAGCGCTCGGCCATGTGGCCGCCTTCCACGTTCCAGTCGTTGGTGGTGGAGCGGCCCAGGCCCGGTGTGTAGAAGCCCATCGAGGGGCCGAGCCATTCGATGACCAGCGCGCAGATCCAGCAGGTCCAGCGCACGGAACCGTCCGACAGGCCGCCCGCCAGCCACAGCACGGCCGAGATGCCGAGCCACGTGGCGATGCGCTGGAAGTTGCGCCGCATGGGCAGCGACTCGCCGCGCACGGCCCACAGGAAGAAGACCGTGCGGCCGAACTGCATGAACACATAGGCCAGCGCAAAGGCCAGCCCGCGCGAGCCGAACGCCTGCGGCAGCGATGCCGAGAGCAGCAGCCCGCCCGTCATCAGCACGAGCATCAGCATGCGGATGGCGAGCTTGTCCGGATCGAGCCAGTTCGTCACCCACGACGTGAAGATCCACACCCACCACACGGCCAGCATCAGCAGCAGCGCCTGCGCGCCGCCTTGCAGCGTGAAATTGCTGATCAGCAGGTGCGAGAGCTGCGTCACCGCAAACACGAATACCAGATCGAAGAACAACTCGATGTTGGTGACGCGGTGATGGCCGTGGGCCCCTTCGGGCGAGGGGCGGAGGTAACTGCGGGGCATCGGGTGTCCTCGGTGCGGCCTTGGGTAGGGCGATCAGGCCGAATGCATGCCGAGCGTGAGCGTGCCTGCGCCCACCATCACCGCGCCGCCCGTGTAGCCGAAGCGGCGTTGCGCGGCCACGCTGGTCAGGCGCTTGGCGAGCAGCTTGGCGGCCAGCGCGTACATCGACGCATTGGCGGCGGCCAGGATGACGAAGGTCGGCAGCAGGATCAAGCTCTGCGAGAGGAAGGTCTGCTCGGCCGACATGAATTGCGGCACGAAGGCGACGAAGAAGACGATGCTCTTGGGGTTCAGCGCGGTGACCGTCCAGGCGGAGAGGAAGCGGCGGCCAGCGGACTTCTGCTGCACGGGGAGGGTGGCCTCGGGCGCATCCGCCTGTACGTCATCCTGCAGGCGGCGTGCGCTGAGGATGGACTTGATGCCCAGATAGACGAGGTACGAACCGCCGATCAGCTTGAGCGCCGTGAAGGCCGCGGCCGATGCGGCGAGCAGCGCGCCCGCACCGGCAAGGGACACGGCCATGGCGGTCGTGTCGCCAGCGGCCACGCCGGCAACGGTGCTCCACGCCGAGCGGCCACGGTTGGCCAGCGAATCACCAATCACCAACAGGATGGTCGGGCCGGGGATGAGCAGGATGATGATGCTGGCGCCGATGAAGGCCAGCCAGGTTTGGAGGGTCATGGGGTGGCTCGCTGTGTTGTTGGGGGGTGGGGAGACAGTTATCCATGAAAAAAATGGGGCGTCAAATGGAGGGGGTGTTTTTTGTCTTTGGTTTTTGGGTTGGTGGTCCACCTCCCTTTCGTTCCCTGCCGGGACCGACTTACTTTTCTTTGTCTTGCCAAAGAAAAGTAAGCAAAAGAAAGGCGCGCCCGAGATGGCGACTTCCCCTTGAATTTGTGTGACCGGGCGGAGAGGGAGGCAAACTCGCTGCGCTCAGACAGGCCTCCCTCTTTTTTCCGCCCGCTCACAAAAATTCAAGGCGCCATCAAGGGCCTAACGTCAAAAGAAAAAGGCCAACCCGTCGCGAGGTTGGCCTTGTCGTTTGGGCGTGCGTTTAGTTGGTGTGGCTTTTGTCCTTTGACTTTCCTGCCCTAGATGGCGCCTTCAATTTTCGTAAGCGGGCGGAAAAAAGGCGGGGAACTGTCTGAGCGCAGCGAGTTTTCCCCGCCTCCGCCCGGTTACGGAAATTGAAGGAATCTTTCGCCATCTCGGGCGCGCCTTTCTTTGCTTACTTTCTTTGGCAAGACAAAGAAAGTGAGTCAGCCCCGGCAGGGGATGAAACAAGGGATGCACCACCAAGGCAAAAAACAACCAAAAAACCCCTACCCATGCCTCCGCGCCGCCAACCCCACCCCACTCACCAACAAAACCGCAGCCGCCACTTCAAGCCCATGCGGCCATCGAGCCTCATAGATAAACCCATACAAAAGCGCAAACACCGTCTCAAACACAATCAACTGTCCCGACAGCGTCAACGGCAACTTGCGGCTGGCCGCATTCCACAGGCTGTTCCCCAGCACGGACGCCCCCAGCGCCACGCCCATATTCACCAGCCAGAACATCGCCCACGCCGATGCGGGCTGTGCAGAAGCCGTTGCCATGCCGGGCAAGAAGAACGCCGGCACGGCCAGTGCCAATGACAACACCCCGGTCGCAACGCCCGTCAACAGCGACCACTCCCGGCTCGTGAACTGCGGCCGCGCGCGCAGGTACCGCGCATTGCACACCGCATACACCGTCCAGCACGCCAGCGCACCTGCTGCCATCAACAGCCCGAAGAGATAGGTTCTGCCGCCCGCACTCGAATGCACGTCTGGCGCATCCAGATAAATGCACACCACGCCCGCGACGGCCATCAGCAAGGGCAGGGCCAGTTGGCGCAGGGGCAGGCTGCCGCGTTCGGCCGCGCCGGCCAGCGTGACCGTCACCGGCAACAGCCCGACGATGAGCGACACCGGCGCCACGCCTGCGCGCTGCACACCACCGGCCACGCACAGGTAGTAAAGGATGTTGCCCGGCAGCGATAGCAACAGCAGCGCCGCCCATTCGCGCCCGGTCGTCTTGCGCCACAGCGTGCGCCACACCGGCAGCGCCAGCGCGAGCGAGAGCACGCCGTACAGCACATATCGCGCGGCCGACAGCGCCAGCGGCGAGAACTGCGGCAGCATTTTCGGCGCGACGAAGATGACGCCCCACAGCGCCCCGGCCGCGACGCCGTAGCCGATGCCCGTGAGGTGGTCGCGCCGCGCGTCGTGCTGACCGTGATGAAGCTGCGTTGCAGTGGAGGTGTCGCCAACAGCCATGGAGCGCCTGTCCGAAAAGATCAATCGAACCGGCACTCTGCGCGTGCGCGTGTCGCGCGTCTTGGCGAAGACGGCTGCGCTTTGGCAAAAACGGAAATGGCCCGGGTTAGCGGCGCACCGCTGCGGGCGTGACGCCGTGTGCGGCCTTGAGGTGGCGCGTGAGGGCGCTCTGGTCGTAGTAGCCGGTGCGTGCGGCAATCTCGGCGATGGGCAAGGCGGTGGTTTCCAGCAGCGTCAATGCATGCCGCAGCCGTACCTGGGCCAGATGCGCATGCAGCGTGGTGCCATAGGTGGCACGGAACAGCGTGGCGAGGCGACGCGCACTGACGCCCGCCTCGGCGGCAAGCGCATCGACGGTGAGCGGCTCGGCGTAGCGGTGCTCGATGGCGTGCCATGCGCGCTCGGCACGCGCGTCGGGGCGTGCGCGGATCTGCGCGGCTTGGTTGACCGGATGCGCCGCGAGCGTCGCCAGCGCGAGAGACGACCACGCATTGGCCAGTACGGCATCGACGATGGGCGCGTCCTGCAGCCAGGTCATCAGTGCGCGCAGGCCCGGCGTAAGTGGAAAGAACACGCGATCGGCCAGGCCGCCCAGGCTGGGGGCGTCCACGGTCTGGCCGGGAATGTCGAACACGATGAAACGGTTGGCGCCCGTGGCTTCAAACGCATGCGTGGCGCCAGCCGGGATGAGCGCGGCGTGGTGCGTGTCGACGCGGCCGCCGCGGCCGTCCACGTCCATCTCGAGGATGCCGCGTGCGGGCATCACGACTTGCATGAAGTCGTGCGAGTGTGGGGGCGCGGCGAGGCCGTAGGTACGGAAGTCCAGCATGATCAATTTGACAACCCGGTGGATATAACCTTCATGTCACATTTTCCCCGGGGATTTTTCGTGCGTGTAGCGTACTCCTGTATTGAGATCTCGATGCCGACCATCTCAGAGGAGAGGCCTCTGGCGCTAACGGAAGAGATCGGCCGGACACGCCGCTGCCTACAACCTGACGTCGGGCAACCCGCTGAACGCGCGAAACCCACGGCATATCGGTTTTCGGGTAGACCTATCGTATCCAGTCCAGCATCGCCACTAAAGATGGAGATGGCGCGGCGCCATAAACCACCTTGAGTGTGTGCTGCCATTCGGCGAAGAACGCGCTGGCTTCAGCAGACCGGCCTTCTGCCCGCAGGCATTCCAGCAGGTGACGGCAGATGCCTTCTGCTGTCGGGTGCAGGCGAAGCGCGCGCTGATACACAGTCGTTGCCGACGTTGGTGCATTGAGGGCTTCCAGCTTTTCCCCCACGGTGAGCACGGTGCGCACCAGTTCGGCACGCAGGCGTTCCCGCTGCGGAAGCAGCCATGGTTGCTCGGCCTCGTCGGCGAGGAAGTCCCCGGTGTAGGCGGCCAGCATGTCCAACGCGGCTGTCAGTAGCGTGTCGGAATCGGCGTCAGGTGTTTTTGCCAGATCGAGTGCGATTTGGCGGTGCGCCTGGAACGTCCAGAGATCGAGCCCGCACAAGTGCATGTTGAGCCCAACCTTGCCGTTGCTGACCACGATGGCATCGGCATTGCCGAGCAGTTTGCGCAGCCGGTGAATGGCCACGTCGAACGCACCTTTGGCGCTGTCGCCATCCGCGTCGGGCCACAACGCGGCTGAGAGATGGTCGATGGCGACTTCCCGTCCCCCATACGCGACGATCGCCTTGAGCGTGTCCAGCGTGCGCCGGTTGCCCTTGCCGCTCTGCGCTAGCGGCTCACCTGAGCAACTCACGCTGAAAGCCCCGAGCACGCGCAGTTCAATCTCCCACGGCCAGTGCTTCACGCGCGCAGTTGGCGCCTGTAGACGGCGTTTGCGGACCAGTGCGGTCACGTAGTTCGTCTCAATGCCGGTTGCCAACGCATGGGCCGCCAGGCGGGCGACCATCGGGTCATGCCAGCCAGGGAAATTCGTGATGCCGAAGCGTCGGCCCAGCGCCAGCGCCTCCGGCAGCCATGGGCTGGTTGGTGCGCCACGATCCAACGCCATCACCGCGCGCACCATCAACGTGTGGCAGAGCGCCACCTTGCTATCGACGTCGCGCGACAGCGCCTCTGCTTCTTCGGCGAACGTGTCGGCCTGTTCTGCCTGGCCGAGCAAGTGCGCGATATATGCGCTGGTGGCAAGGGTGAACGCCACGCCGAAGCGGAAGTTGAGTGACCGAAAGCCATTGCGCCCGAACTCAACCATGAGTTCCGCCTCGCGCAAGCGGTCTTGCTGCAAGGCCAGCCACCCGCGCTCGAAATGGTGCATGGCCTGATCGAGTGGCCGGCCCATGTGAATGTCTTGCGCCAGCTTGGCCCGGAACGATTCCGCCACCATCACATTGCCGGCGGAGATAGCCGCCGCCAGCCCATGATTCAGTAGCGCGTGCTTCCACAGGTAGATGTCGCTGGCGTGCATCAAGGCTTCCGTTTGCTCTACCACGGCGATGCATGCATCGTTCTCGGCAAAGAACCAGTAGCCCATCGCCTCGGTGGTGAGGATCGTGGTGCGCAGCAGGTCGCTGGTCTGCGGCGATGCCACGGCCGCCCGCATGAGCTGGAGCACTACGCGCGCACGCTCAAGATCGCCCGTCCACAGGTGATAGACCGTCAGCATGAAGCCGAGCGAGGCTTGCGTCTGCACGTCCACCGTGCCGATGAAGACGAGGGCGCGGTCGGTCCAATGTCGGCTGTCCGCATGGCCCATGGCGTGAAACGCCAACGCCGCGAGCACGCTGGCCAGCACGCGCGCTTCGATTTGCGCATCGGGAAACGCCGGGTAACGCGCGCGCAGCGTGTCCAGCATTTCCAGCCAATGTGTGAGCGGCCGGTAATCGCGGGATTCGAAATAGATGCAATCGACGATGCTAGACCAGGCGAGGTAACAGCCAGCGGCATTGTCATGCGCCTGGAACAGCGTCAACGCCGGCTCGAAGTAGAGGCGTGCATTGCCCGGGTCCAGCGCCATGCGGCTGGTGCCGGCCCAGAACAGCAGCCAGGGGTCGGCATTGAGCACGGCGGTGGGGAGTTGCCCAAGCAAGTCGCTCAACGTGCGATAGCGGCCTTGCTGGAGAACCATTGGTGCATGGCGCAGCGCCAGTGCCGCCAGTTGCGGCATCAGCCCGGCATCGGCCAGCAATTCGCCGGCGCCGGCAAGCTCGCCGCGCGCTTCCAGCAAGGCAGCGGCGTTGGCTGTCAGCTGCTGCCGCTCGTCAGCGGAAAATGCATCGGGTAACCGTGACAGCAAGAATTCGCGAAACAGCGCGTGGTACTGGTACGACGCCCCCGCCCCGCTGCCGAACTGGTCGATGAAGTACTGCTGGCAATGCGCGGAGGTAACGAAGTGATCGACATCCGTGCTGCCGGTGAGTTGGCGAGCCTCGGCCAGATCGAAGTTCGGCAGGATCGCCGTGCACAGCAGGAAGCGGCGCAGCTCGGGCGACGCGGCGCCGATCATCTCCTGCGCGAAATACGGGAACAGCACTTCACGCGAGTCCAGTCGGTCGACGTCATAGCTGCCCACGCGGCCAATCTGGTCCAGCAGCAACACCACGGCGGCTACCCAGCCGCCGCTGCGCGCATGCAGCCGGCCGGCAAGCTCGCGCTCTGCATCGGGGCGCTGTTCCAGCGTTGCCAGCGCGGCGGGGTGGCCGGCCAGGATGGCGCCGGTTTCTTCCTCGGTCAGCCGCAGGTGTTGCCAGTCCACCAGCGCGAGTTGCTGATTGGCTTGCAGCCGCGCCAACTCAGGCGGCGGCGCGGATCGGCTCAACACCAGAATCCGCACGTGCTCGGATGCCTCGGCCAACGCGGCTTGCAGGATTCCCTTGAAGCTGGGCTCGGCCTCCGCTGCGTGCACGTTCTCAAGCACCAGCAGGGTGGCTTCTGGTAGCCCCGAGAACACGGCCCGGAAGTAACGCCGCGCAAACGCTGCCAGGTCAAACAGATGGTCGGGGCTGAACAGCGGCGGCTGGGTGGCACTGTCTGCACCAAGATGCGCAGCGCAGGCTTGCCCGAAGGTCCGGAAAAAGCTGGCCGGGTCCATGTCGCCGGCGTCCACCTCGTACCAGATGGCGGGCAGCCCGCTCGCTTCCAGATAGCTGATCGCCAGTTTGGTCTTGCCCGAACCGGCAGGGCTGGCCACCCACACGATGGGGCTGGCTGCAAAGCCGCGCCCGATGCGGTTCAGCACACGCGGGCGCGGCACGATGCCGCCCGACTGCGGGCGGTTGATCTTGGAGAGCGTGGGAGCGGAGTTCAAGCGGGGGTCGAGTGCCAGCAGGAGGTTCGCGGAATGTGCGGCAAGGGTGCAGCGGGATTATCCCGTGCGCCGCGCTGCTCGCATGCCTCGGGATTTCCAGAATGTCATGCACTTCGGCTCGGGTGATTTCCCCTCGGAAGGAGGGGGTGTTTCGGCACATCGAGCCCCATCGCCGCCCAGATCGGTAAGTCATCGGTAAGTGGCTGCGTGGCGTAATGCCTGAGCGCGGTCCATAGGAGCCACACGGCGTCTTCATTCATTTGAATGATGCGCGGCGCCATGTGCTTCTAGAGGATCCGATCCAATCCGGTCCGAAACCGAGCGATTCCGTACCACACCACAAAAGAGCCCGAGGGAGGGAACCATGAAGCTCACACCGATCGCAATCAGCGCTGCAGTGCTTGTTTTGACCGCTTGCGGCGGAGGCGGAGATGCTCCGCCTCAGCTAACCACGCAGCAATCGCAGACGATCAGCGGCGTGGCGGCCACTGGCGCGGCCTTGCCCGGTGCAACGGTCAACGTGACCTGCTCGGCGGGTTCGGGTACGGCCACCACGAGAGCGGACGGCAGCTATTCGGCACCCATCACGGGCGCCAGCCTGCCTTGCGTGGTGACGGTCACCAGCAGCGACGGCAAGACGGTGCTGCACTCGCTGGTTGCCGGTTCAGGATCGATCGGCAGCACCGCCACGGCCAACATCACGCCGCTGACGGAACTGCTGCTGGCACAACTGGCCGGACAGGACCCTGCAAAGTATGTGGCCGGATTCAGTTCGACGACGATCGTGAATGCCAGCGACGTCACCGCCGCGCAAGCTGCCCTGATCAAGGTGTTGCAGAGCGCCGGCTTTGACGCGTCGGGCATCGGTGACTTCCTGGGCGGCACGCTCAGCGCAGGCAGCGGCCAGGGTTATGACGGGGTGCTCGACACGCTGCAATCGAAGCTGGCCGGCGCGGGCGTCACCCTGACCGACCTGAGCACCGCGGTTGCCAGCACCAGCGGCAGCTCCAGCGGGTCTGCAGGCTCGACGGTTGGCACCGTGCTGGCGCCGGCCAATTCGGCCTGTCCGGCGCTCAAGAGCGGCGATCATCGGCTGATCAAATTCTCGGATGGTTCGGCACAGGTGGTGACCATCGACGCGGCCAAGCTGACCGTCGCGGTGGGCGGCTCGAGCTACCAACTGACCCAAGGTGCGACGGCCTGCGATTACACGTTGAACGATACCGGTTCGACGCGCGTGCTGGTGGCCAAGTCGGGAATGGCGGTCTGGACCAACGGCAGCGGTGGCACGGGCGTGCTTTCGCTGTCGCTTCCCAAGCAGATCGTCGATCCGACCGCTATCAACGGAAACTACATCTATGCGCTCCTGAGCGGGGCAAGCCAAGGCACGTTTGGCACGAATAACTATGCGAAGGGCGTCGTGACGGTTGCCACGAATTGCGCGGTCAACGCGCCTTGCGCGCCTGATCTGAATTCACCGTATGGGCACATGGTTGCCACGTCGGATGGTGGGGTCGACTGGGTTGATGATGGCGCCTCCGCAGGTACCGTCAACGCCCACGCCTATGGGTTCCGGAACGCGCAGGGGAATACGGTTTTCGTGGTTGCGCTGACCGGGGGCGGCGTAGGCATCTTCGCCCCGCAGACGACGCTGTCCATGCCAGCAGTCGGCACGACCAACGCCTTCTGGCAAAGCAACGTCAAGTCGACCGGTCTGAGCGCGGTGACGGAAGACAGCAACACCATCACGGCGGTGAATGGCTCGACGGTGACACGCACCTTTGCCGATACCCATACGGACCAGATCATCTACAACGATCCATTCGCCGGCCTGCGCCATCGGCCCGGTACCAAGGTCTGCACGAACACGAGCGGTGTTGCGGTTACGTGCAACGAGACGTGGCAACTGCCGTTGAGCGGCCTGACGCTGGCATTGAGCGGGTCGCCGTCCGTCACGCCATCCACGTACCAGGTGAACTTTTCGGTCAACAAGCCCGGCAACTAAATCGAGAAAGGCGCCGTCATCAAAAGCGGCAACGGCCAGGGCGCCAACCGAGCGCCCGGCACTGCCGCCTTCGGGGAAGTTGGCACCGGCTCATCGCGAGCCGGTGCCAGCGCAAAAAATACCCGGCCACAGATCGTCTGCGCCGGGTCTCGGAACTTTCACGGAAAGAGGATCCGTGAGAAGAGGAACAGGCGCATCGTGCGCCGCCCGCATGACAGCGGCATGTCAGCCGCGCCTGCGTCCTCATTCCTCCTGGATCGTCACCTTGTTCGGATAGAACGCCAGATAGCCGGCCACCTCGCGCGCCACGGGCTTGGGCTGTTCGTACGTCCAGACGGCGTTGTCGGCGCGCACATCGCCGGCCACGATCGTGTAGTACGACGCATCGCCCTTGTACGGGCAATGGGTGTGATGCTGCGTGCGCTCCAGCAGGTTCATCTGCACATCGTCGCGCGGGATGTACTGCACCGGCGGGTACGACGCCTCGCGCAGCGTGCGCGCCAGATGCGTGCTGGCGATGGTGAAACCGTTGAGGGTCACGGTCACGCGGCGCGGGTTCGACTCGACGGTGATGGGGTGGTTCGGATCGATTTCTGGCATGCGGCACTCCTGCAGTTGGGCGAGAGAAGACGCTTTCACTGTAGCAAGCGCCGCGCGCGCCTTCCTCTGGCTGCAGGCTTCCGCTTACCAGTGCGTTTCCGATTCCGGCGTGGACGAGACGCGGTGGATCGCCAGGTCGGCGCCCATGAATTCGGCCTCGCGGTCCAACCGCAGCCCCACGAGCTTGCGCAGCGTGCCGTACACCACCGTGCCGCCAATCAGCGCAATGACAATGCCGCCGGCCGTGCCCGCCACCTGCGCCCAGAACGACACACCGCCCAGGCCGCCCAGCGCCTTCAGGCCGAAGATGCCGGCCGCGATGCCACCCCACGCGCCGCACAGACCATGCAGCGGCCACACGCCGAGCACGTCGTCGATGCGCCAGACGTTCTGCACGCGGGTGAACATCCAGACAAACAGCACGCCCGCGATGCCGCCGACGGCAAGCGCCCCCAGCGGGTGCATCACGTCGGAGCCGGCGCACACGGCCACCAGGCCGGCCAGCGGGCCGTTGTACGAGAAGCCCGGGTCGTTCTTGCCCATCCACCACGCGGTGAGCGTGCCGCCCACCATGGCCATCAGCGAGTTGATGGCGACCAGGCCGCTCATCTTGTCGAGCGTCTGCGCGCTCATCACGTTGAAGCCGAACCAGCCCACCGCCAGCACCCAGGCGCCAGCCGCCAGGAACGGGATGTTCGACGGCGGATGCGCGGCGATGCGGCCGTCGTCTTTGTAGCGGCCGTGGCGGGCGCCAAGCAGCAGCACCGCCGGCAGCGCGATCCAGCCGCCCACGGCATGGACAACCACCGAGCCGGCAAAGTCATGGAACTCCGCCCCCGTCACGCTCTGCAGCCAGTGCTGGATGCCGAAGCGCTCGTTCCAGGCGATGCCTTCAAAGAACGGGTAGACGAAACCCACCAGCACGAAGGTTGCCGCCAGTTGTGGCTCGAAGCGCGAGCGCTCGGCAATGCCGCCGGAGATGATGGCCGGGATAGCGGCCGCGAAGGTCAGCAGGAAGAAGAACTTCACCAGCTCGTAGCCGTTCTGCTGGGCGAGCACGTCGGCGCCGGTAAAGAAGTTGACGCCGTACGCGACTGAATAGCCGATGAAGAAGTACGCGATGGTCGACACGGCAAAGTCGACCAGGATCTTGACCAGTGCGTTGACCTGGTTCTTCTTGCGGACGGTGCCCAGCTCAAGGAACGCGAAGCCGGCATGCATGGCCAGCACCATGATCGCGCCCAGCAGGATGAAGAGCGCGTCGCCCCCGGTTTTGATGGAGTTCATTGCGGTTGTCGTGCGGGTTAAAGGTCAGCGCCATCCGGGTGCGGTGCGTGCCCGGAAATGGCGCAAAAGGCACCGACAGATGCAAAAGTTGTTCCAGCGGTGTGCAAAAAGGTGACATGGCGCACCATGGTCGTGCGCGGGAGGTCGTTGCCCGGCAGCGCGACGGCCGTGGCCCGAAATCGGTGCGTTCTTGCTTTGAATTGGTGCATCTGGCGCTGCACGTGCGCTTTGATGGTGCGTTGCGCCGTTCTGACAGGCGCTACGGCTTGGCGCCGGACACGCTGAACGACGCGGCCACGGCGTCCCACAATGGTTCGTACCGCAAGCGCACGGCGCTGGCCTGCTCGGGCGATGTGGCGAGAGACTGCATGTGCAGCATCAGCAGCGCGCCGTCGGTCGGCACCATGAAGACGCGGCCGACCAGCGTGTTGCCGGGGGCGCGCGGGATATTCGGCCCGGGCGATTCGCCGATGTAGCTGGCCCACACGCCGATGCGCCCGCCGAACGATTGCGTACCCCAGCCGAGCAGTCGGCAGGGGGCCGCCACGGCTTGCTTCAGGGCATCGCGCATCCAGCGCGGCTCGCGGCTGTCGGGCACGGTTTCGGGGTCGCCTTCGGTGGGGCGCACGATGAGCTCAATGCGCGACAGCCCAGAGCCGCCCTGATTGGCCCACGCGCCGATCGCCACCCGTGCCGGGTCGGGCTTGCGCGGCGCCGTGGGCGGCACGCGTTCCCACGAGAACGGCAGCCGCAGGGCGAGGCTCGCGCCGCGCGCATTCGGCCAGTCAGACAGGGTCACGGCCTGGGTAAAGCGGCTGCCCAGCTCATCGGCGGGGCGGTCGTCGTAGACCACCGCCAGCAGGGTCTGCAGCGTGGCGCGGTCCTGGCTGCCCTGCGCACGCGCAACCACGCGTTCGGCCAGCGAGTGGGCGGTCTCGGCCGTCTGGGTGGCAACGCCCACGCTGGGCTGGTGGAGGTCCAGCGCGCGCTCGATCAGCAGTTGGCGCTCGTCGTCGGATAGCGGAATGCCGGCGATCAGGCGGCGGGTGCGGGCCAGCGCCTGCGGGAAGGTGTTGTCGAACTGGGTACGGGCGCGGATCAGCTCTTCACGCTGGCCGGGAAAGCGCTGGATGGCGCGGTCGAGCGCCTGCGACTGCACGGTCAGGAAGCCAAGCACGCTGATCAGCCCCGGAATGGCGCCAGGCGTGTAGTCCCACGCCAGGGCGTGACCGGACCACGCCAGCAAGGCGGTCAGACACCAGCGCATCGTTGCGCGGCTTGGCATTGGAAGTTCCCCCTGTGGTCGGACCCGTTTCCGACCGGAATCCGACTCTAACGATTTGTATCGATTGTGTGCAAGATGGGTGTTGCACCGAGATCGGACCGTTCCGGCCCCTAACCATTTGCGCAAACCATGCCGGGCGGCGGCGCGCCAGTTGGAAGGGAATCGCGCTTCGGCCACCATGAAGCCGCAGGTAAGGAAGAACGGGAAGGCCGGCGCCCCGTAAGGCCGGTTGACGAGTGCGTCAACCCCGAAAATACTGTCTGTTCGACCCTCCGACCGGCACGCCGCGCCTTGTGCGCCGTACAACATATTCAACGCCGGCGCCCCACTTATAGAAGGTGGAGACATGACCGATCTTTCCGCTGCCCGCGCGGCCGATCCCACGCCTGCAAGCGAACCCGCGCCAGTGCGCAACAAGGTGCGTTTCGTGACGGCTGCATCGTTGTTCGATGGGCATGACGCGTCGATCAACATCATGCGGCGCATCCTGCAGTCGATGGGCTGCGAGGTGATCCACCTCGGACACAACCGCTCGGTGGACGAGGTGGTGAACGCGGCATTGCAGGAAGACGTGCAGGGCATTGCCGTGTCCAGCTACCAGGGTGGCCACGTCGAATACTTCAAGTACATGATCGACGCGCTGCGCGCACGCGGCGGCGAGCACATCCAGGTGTTCGGCGGCGGTGGCGGGGTGATCGTGCCGGCGGAGATCCGCGAACTGCAGGACTACGGCGTTGCGCGCATCTACAGCCCAGAAGACGGCCAGCGCATGGGCCTGGCCGGCATGATTGCCGACATGGTGCAGCGCTGCGATATCGATCTCTCCATCCATGCGCCCGCTACCCTTGACCCGGTAGCCAATGGCGACCGCCGTGCGCTGGCGCAATTGATCACCGCACTCGAGTCAGGCCGCATCGATCCGCCATTGCGTGAAGCCGTACATGCGGCTGCGGCAGCCACGCCGACGCCGGTGCTCGGCATCACGGGCACGGGCGGCGCGGGCAAGTCGTCGCTGACCGATGAGTTGATCCGCCGCTTCCGGCTCGACCAGCAGGACACGCTGCGCATCGCCGTCATCTCGATCGATCCGTCGCGGCGCAAGTCGGGCGGCGCGCTGTTGGGCGATCGCATTCGCATGAACGCGATCAACCATCCGAACATCTTCGTGCGTTCGCTGGCCACGCGCGAGGCCAGCCGTGAAATCTCCGACGCGCTGCCCGACGTGATCGCAGCATGCCGCGCCGGCGGGTTCGATCTCATCATCGTCGAGACTTCCGGCATCGGGCAGGGCGACGCGGCGATCGTGCCGCATGTCGATCTGTCGCTGTATGTGATGACGCCCGAGTTTGGCGCCGCCAGCCAGCTGGAGAAGATCGACATGCTCGACTTTGCCGATCTGGTGGCGATCAACAAGTTCGACCGCAAGGGCGCGCAGGACGCCTGGCGCGACGTCGCCAAGCAGGTGCAGCGCAACCGCGAGCAATGGCACGCCCGCCCCGAAGACATGCCGGTGTTCGGCACGCAGGCCTCGCACTTCAACGACGACGGCGTGACGGCGCTGTATCACGCGCTGGCCGATCGACTGAACGAGCGGGGCATGGCGCTGGCTGAACGCACGCTGCCGCGCCCGGCCGGCAAATGCTCCACCAGCCACGACGCCATCGTGCCTCCCGCGCGCGTTCGCTATTTGGCGGAGCTGGCCGATACCGTGCGCGGCTACCACCGCTGCGTCGACGCGCAAAGCCGCCTCGCGCGCGAGCGCCAGCAGTTGCGTGCCAGCCACCGCATGCTGGAGCAGGCCGGCGCCACGGTGCAGACGCTGTCCGCGCTCGACAAGCAGGCGGCCGAGCGCGACGCACAGCTCGGCGCCGCCGAACGCAAGCTGCTCGCCATGTGGCCCGACCTGCGCCGTGCGTATTCCGGTGACGAATACGTCGTGAAGATCCGCGACAAGGAAATCCGCACGCAGCTCACGCACACCACGCTCTCGGGCACCACCATCCGCAAGGTCGTCCTGCCGCCCTATGAGGATGATGGCGAGGTGCTGCGCTGGCTGATGCGCGAGAACGTGCCGGGCAGCTTTCCGTACACCGCCGGCGTGTTCGCCTTCAAGCGCGAGAACGAAGACCCGACGCGCATGTTCGCGGGCGAGGGCGATGCCTTCCGCACCAACCGGCGCTTCAAGCTCGTCTCCGAAGGGATGGACGCCAAGCGGCTGTCCACCGCATTCGACTCCGTCACGCTCTACGGCGAAGACCCGGCGCTGCGCCCGGACATCTACGGCAAGGTCGGCAATTCGGGCGTCTCCATCGCCACGCTCGACGACATGGAAGTGCTGTACGACGGCTTTGATCTGACCAGCCCTGCCACGTCGGTTTCCATGACGATCAACGGACCGGCGCCGACGATCCTGGCGATGTTCATGAACACCGCCATCGACCAGAATCTCGCCCGGTTCCGTGCGGACAACCAGCGCGAACCGACGCAGGACGAAGAGGCAAAGATCCGCGCGTGGGTGCTGCAGAACGTGCGCGGCACGGTGCAGGCCGACATCCTCAAGGAAGACCAGGGGCAGAACACCTGCATCTTCTCGACGGAGTTTTCGCTCAAGGTGATGGGCGATATCCAGGAATATTTCGTGCACCACCAGGTGCGCAATTTCTACTCGGTGTCGATCTCGGGCTATCACATTGCCGAGGCGGGCGCCAACCCGATCTCGCAACTCGCATTCACGCTCGCCAACGGTTTCACGTATGTGGAGGCGTACCTCGCGCGCGGCATGCACATCGATGACTTTGCGCCGAACCTGTCGTTCTTCTTCTCCAACGGTATGGACCCGGAATACAGCGTGCTCGGCCGTGTCGCGCGCCGCATCTGGGCAGTGATGCTACGCGACAAGTACGGCGCGAATGAGCGCAGCCAGAAGCTGAAGTACCACGTGCAGACCTCGGGCCGATCCCTGCACGCGCAGGAAATCGCCTTCAACGATATCCGCACGACGCTGCAGGCGCTGATCGCCATCTACGACAACTGCAACAGCCTGCACACGAATGCCTACGACGAGGCCATCACCACCCCGACGGCCGAATCCGTGCGGCGCGCCCTGGCCATCCAGCTCATCATAAATCGCGAGTGGGGCCTGGCCAAGTGTGAGAACCCGAACCAGGGCAGCTTCATCATCGACGAGCTGACGGACCTCGTGGAAGAAGCCGTGCTGCAGGAGTTCGAACGCATTGCCGAACGCGGCGGTGTGCTGGGGGCGATGGAAACCGGCTACCAGCGCGGCAGGATCCAGGAGGAGTCGATGCTGTATGAGCAGCGCAAGCACGATGGCTTGCTGCCGATCATCGGTGTGAATACGTTCCGCAACCCAGACGCCGATAGCGTGGTGCCGCCGCACATTGAACTGGCGCGTTCCAGCGAGGAAGAAAAGCAGAGCCAACTCGCGCGGCTGCAGGATTTTCATGCTCGGCATGCCGGGGAAGCCCCGGCCATGCTGCAGCGCCTGCAGCGCGCGGTGATTGACGATCAGAACGTGTTTGCGGTGCTGATGGACGCGGTGCGGGTTTGCTCGCTGGGGCAGATCACGCATGCGTTGTTTGAGGTGGGGGGGCAGTATCGGCGGAATATGTAGGGGTTCTTGGTTTTTTGTTTGTGGTGCATCCCTTGTTTCATCCCCTGCCGAGGCTGACTCACTTTCTTTGGCAAGACAAAGAAAAGTGAGTCGTGCCCGGCAGGGTACGAAACAGGGATGAACCACACCCGCCCGGCGGGGTGGCGCGACGCTGGTCATCATACGGCGATCCGGTGGAATGTGACGCGAGCGTCAGCCAGGCTTTTCTGCCCGTCGCTGCGTCGTTTATCCTCTGCAATCTGTTTCATCCCATCTTTCATTCCAACACCAAGCGAGGAGCAGTTCATGGCAATTCAAGTCGTCGGCATCGTCGGTGCCGGAACAATGGGCAACGGCATTGCGCAAGCGTGCGCCGTGGTCGGGCTGGATGTGGTGATGGTGGACATCAGCGATGCCGCCGTGCAGAAGGGCATTGCTACCGTGGCCGGCAGCCTGGACCGCCTCATCAAGAAGGAAAAACTGACCGAAGCCGACAAGGCCGCAGCGCTCGCCCGCATTCAGGGCTCAACTTCGTACGACGACCTCAAGCGCGCCGACCTCGTCATCGAGGCCGCCACCGAGAACTTCGACCTGAAGGTGAAGATCCTCAAGCAGCTCGAAGCTGCTGCTGCGCCGCACGCCATCGTGGCGTCGAACACGTCGTCCATTTCGATCACCAAGCTGGCCGCCGTGCTGCAAGACGCGAGCCGCTTCATCGGCATGCACTTCTTCAACCCGGTGCCGATGATGGCGCTGGTGGAAGTCATCCGTGGCCTGCAGACGAGCGATGCCACGCATGCGGCTGTCGAAGCGCTGGCCAAGCAGCTCGGCAAGACGCCGATCACGGTCAAGAACAGCCCGGGCTTTGTCGTCAACCGCATCCTGTGCCCGATGATCAACGAGGCGTTCTGCGTGCTGGGTGAAGGCTTGGCCTCGCCCGAGGAAATCGACGAGGGCATGAAGCTCGGCTGCAATCACCCGATCGGGCCGCTGGCGCTGGCCGACATGATCGGCCTGGACACCATGCTGGCCGTGATGGAAGTGCTGTACACCGAATTCGGCGACCCGAAATACCGCCCCGCCATGCTGATGCGCGAAATGGTGGCCGCCGGCTACCTGGGCCGCAAGACCGGCCGCGGCGTGTACGACTATCGCAAGTAAGCCGCGACGCTTCACGGCGTTTGCGCTGTCCGCCAACTGTCAGGCTGGATTCGCGCAAACTGTCTGCAAGTGTGCATGGAGACGGTGTGGCGGTGCGTTGATGATGACGCATCGCCACACCGTTTTTTTTTCTTCCCCAACACTTCGGACGCCACCATGTCGCGCTACGCCTTCCGCCTGCTCAACGTCTTTGCCGAATCCACTTTTGGCGGCAACCAGCTCGCCGTGTTTGAAGACGGGCGCGGTCTGGACGACGCCACCATGCAGGCCATCGGACGCCAGTTCAACCTCTCCGAAATCACCTTCATCTTTCCCGATGAGGCCGACGGCGCCACGGCGCGTTTCCGCATCTTCACGCCCGATTACGAGATGCCGTTTGCCGGCCACCCGTCGCTGGGGACCGCGCAGGTGGTGCGCGAGCTGTATGGCCCCGGCAATGAACTGACGCTGCGTTGCCAGTCGGGCATCGTGTCGCTGACGGCGCAGGACGAGGGGTGGTCGCTGGTGCCGCCGCGCTCCGGCGCGTTGAACACGCGCGAAGCCGATCCGGCCGTTGCAAAGATGCTGGGGTTGGATGCGGATGCGCTGGCGGGCCCGCCGCTGTGGGTCGACGCAGGCATCGAGCAGCTGATGGTGCCGGTCAAGACACGCGCCGATGTGGAGCGTGCCCGGCCCGACCCGTCGGCCTTCGATGTGTGGCCGCGCAGCCGCAACGACGGGCGCAACGCCTACGTGTTCACCATGCCTGCGCCCGGCAGCAATGATCCGGTGGTCTCGCGCTTCTTCTTCGAATACGGCACTGGCTTGTGGGAAGACCCGGGCACCGGTTCAGCGTGTGCCAACCTCGGCGGCTGGCTGCGCGCGACGGGCCATGCGTTGCCGGCAACCTACCGCATCGAGCAGGGCGCAGCAGTCGGGCGCCCCTGCCACCTCACGCTGCGCGTGGATGCTGACGGCACGATCCACGTCGGTGGCCGCGTGATCGAAATCGGCCGCGGCACGTTGACGATTTGATCGATCGATTTGATCGATCAGGCGGCGCTGTCTGGCGCGCAGAGCTGCTTGCAGAAGAACGTCGTCCCGCAGAATGCGCCGTCGGGCATCAGCGCGTAGTTGGGCACCACGCCCACGCGCTGCCAGCCGGCGCGTGCGTACAGCCGCTCGGCATCACCGCCCGTCACGGTGTCGAGCACGAGCACCGTCTTGCCCTCGGCGCGCGCCTCGTCTTCGATGGCGGCCATCAACCGCTGCGCCACACCCTGACGGCGCGCGCGGCGGTGCACCAGCATCTTGGCGACGTCGGCGCGGTGCGGCTGGTTTTCCGGCTGCGCGAGCACCAGTTGCACGGTCCCGTGGATGGCGCCCGCCTCGTCTTCGGCAATCAGCAGGGCACGCTCGCCCCTTGCCACGCCTTCGGCCACATTCCGCCAGAATGCCCGCGCCTTGTCTTGCGACAACGGCGCCATGAAGCTGACGGACGCGCCACCCTCCACGCAATCGATGAGCACATCGGCCAATGCATCGACGCACGCGCTTGCTTAGTTGGCGCCCACGCGGCGGATGGTCAGGGTATCGATCATCAGGGCCTCCAGTGGGCGGCGGATACGGTGGTCAGTGCGACGAGGTAACGGGCCGGCCGCCGCGTGGGGTTGTGATAGACGATCGGGCAGTCCAGCCGAATGGTCAGGCAATCGCCTGCATTGAGGCGCCTGGGTCTTGCCTTGCCCAGATGGCAGAGACCATCGCGTTGACGAGGCTGGAGAACGCCCCGGTCGCATTCCGCGGCCTGCTCGAAGGACGAACCTTCGGCAAGCGCGTGGTGCGCGTGGCCGAGGCTTGATCGCGCAATTGGGGGCGACGGACTATGGGGTCGCGGCGTCGCGGCGCTGTACGGCGGGCGGCAGCCACGAAGCGTCGAGCGCCGCTTCCTTCGGCCACGTCAGTTGCAGGCGCAGGAGGAACGGGCCGGTGGGCGGCGGCAGCCAGTTGTTGCGCATGCCTTTGGGCGGCGCACGCTGGATCAGGATGTCGAGCGAGCCGTCGCGGTTCAGGCGCGGGTGGTCGGCCTCGCTCAGCATGTTGTGCAGGCCCGGGCGCTCCGCTGTGCTGCGCGGTTGCCCGCCAGGAGATAAAGCGGCGATGGCCCAGCCGGCGTTCTCGGGCGGGAGCTGGTTGCGCTCGAAGTGCAATACGTAGCGGTGCGTGCTGTCCAGCGCAATGCCGTTGGTGTCGGTCTTGGCGGTGGCAATGAGCATGTCCTGCGGCAGGTCGGTGCCGCCGCCGTTCCACGCGACGATGGCGCGCTGCGCGTAGTCCAGCCCATAGGCACCGACCATGCGCGGGATGAACCAGCCGTTTTGCGTGATGGGCGGCTGCTTCACGGCCAGCGAGAGGGTTTCCCGCGCGGCCGCCACGCCGCCATCCATCACCTTCAGATTGGCGGCGGTCACGGCCTTGGCGTCGAACGGCGCACCGGGCACGATGCCCAGATCACGCAGCGATTGCAGCATTGTCGAGTCGGCCGCGTGCGGTGGATTGTCTTTCAGCAGTTCGGCAAAGCGCGTGAAGTAACTGTTCGCATCCAGTGCGGTGACGCGGCGGCGCGCCGCGTCCATGCTGACGTCGAGGTCTGTGGCCTTGTCCGTGTTCACCTTGGTTTCGGCTTCGGCGTCGCGCAGGGAAGTTTTGCCGAAGGCGTCCAGCGGGGTGATGCGGTAGCGGTCCTGTACGCGGCGTGCGGCGGTCAGGTCGCGCGGGCCAGCCACCTGCGTCCGTGCTACCACCCAGACGAGGCTGGTCGGCGCGGCAATCTGTTTGACGCCCGTGGGCAGCGTGCCCTCCCAACCCGGCGGCGTGATGGCGTAGTGCGCGGCACGCGCCCCGGTGGTGCGGTTGCCGAGCGATTCGAACACGTCGTTCCACCCGTCGTGCAGCGCCACCCAGAGGTGTCGGCGCCCGGCGTCGGGCAGGCTCAGGACGACCGGGCCGTTACGCAAATCGACGAAGGCGCTGCTGGCGAGCACGTCCACGCGGGCGCGCACACCGGTGGGCAGGGCTTCGTCTTCCAGCGTGCGCTGATGCATGAACGTGCCGGCGGGCGCCAGCGCAGACGTGGTTTGCAGCAGCGCGTCGGTCATCATCAACGGAAACGCGTAGACATAGGCCGAGCGAACGAGCGCTTCGTTCGGCTTCGGAAGGCGTTGTTCGATGGGGGCCGTGGCCGCGGCGTTCTGGGTGGAGCAGCCGGCCAGGCCCAGGGTAAGCGCCGAGGCCACCACGCTCAGCGCCACGGCCGCCCGCTTGGTAAGCAGGCGCACCGGCGCAGGGCAGTGCGTCATCTTGTTCTCCTTTGTCGTCGGTGCGCGCAACAGGAAAGCAGACGCCTGTCGGACATCCCCCCAAGGATGCTTGCGCATACGGTTGCGCGGTGGCCGATCCGTGGCTCCACGCATGTCGTGTCTTGAATCTTTGGAATGTAGAAGCGCCGCCAGCGCAAGTCAATTGAAGTGCAGCGGGGCACGCACGCATGGCTCGGTGCAGGCCGCTTCTAGAGGCGCAGGTGCAGCGCAAGACGCAACTTTGCCGCGTCGTACTCGGCCTTCATGCGCGCCACGATTTCGGCGGCGGGCGGCAGATCGGCAATCTGACCCACGCCCTGGCCGGCACCCCAGATGTCTTTCCACGCCTTGGCGCGCGAGTTGCCGTCGCCAAAGTTCATTTTCGATTTATCCGCCTCGGGCAGGGCGGCCGGGTCCAGGCCGGCCAATTCGATGCTTTCGCGGATGTAGTTGCCGTGCACACCAGTGAAGAGGTTGGTGTAGACGATGTCCGACGCGGCCGCGCGCAGGATGGCTTGCTTGTAGCTTTCGGCGGCGTGGGCCTCCTGGCTGGCGATGAAGCGTGTGCCAATGTAGGCGAAGTCGGCGCCCATGGCCTGCGCGGCCAGGATGGCGTCGCCCGTGGCAATGGCGCCCGACAGCGCGATCGGCCCGTCGAAGATGCGCCGCACTTCGCCCACCAGCGCAAAGGGCGAGAGCGTACCGGCATGCCCACCGGCACCCGCAGCCACCAGGATCAGCCCGTCGACGCCGGCTTCCAGCGCCTTTTCCGCATGGCGCAGATTGATCACGTCGTGCAGCACGATGCCGCCGTAGCTGTGCACGGCATCGAGGATCTCCTTGACCGGCGCACGCAGCGACGTGATGAAGATCGGCACCTTGTGCTTGACGCACGTGGCCACGTCCTGCTCCAGCCGCGCGTTTGAGTGGTGCACGATTTGATTGACGGCGATCGGTCCCACCACAGCGTCCGGATGCGCGGCGCGGTATGCAGCGAGGTCCTCGTTCATCTGCGTGAGCCACGCGTCCAGCACCTCGGCTGGGCGCGCGTTGAGCGCTGGAAACGCCCCGACGATGCCGGCCTTGCATTGCGCCAACACCAGTTCCGGATAACTGACGATGAACATCGGCGAACCGATCACGGGCAGCGTCAGGTGCTGCAGCATGGGCGGCAGGTGCTTGGCGGCGGGCATGGCGTCTCCTGGTTTGGCAAACCGGCACAACAGGGGCAGAGCATGTTGATCGATTATAGGAACGATCCCGCACCCCGCCGTGCGCGGTCACCCCACCGGGCTCAGACGTGGGCGTGCTGCGCCAGCAGTTCGATGAAGGTGCGGTTGAAGGCGGGCAGGTCATCGGGTTTGCGGCTGCTGACCCAGTTGCGGTCAGTCACCACTTCACGGTCCACCCACATGCCGCCGGCATTGCGGATGTCGTCCTGCAGCGTCGGCCAGCTCGTCAGCGTGCGGCCACGCACCAGGCCGGCAGACACCATCAGCCACGGCCCGTGGCAAATCACGGCGATGGGCTTTTGCGCGCGCTCGAACGCTTTCACGAATGCCTGCGCGGCCGGCACGACGCGCAGTGCGTCGGCGTTGAAAACCCCGCCGGGCAGCACCAGTCCATCGAAGTCGTCTGCCTTGGCTTGATCAAGCGTCAGGTCCACTTTGAACGTATCGCCTTTGTCGGCGTGGTGCAGGCCCGTCACGCTGGGGCCCTTCGGCGCAATGATGCTGACGGTGGCACCGGCGCCTTCCAACGCCTGCTTGGGGCTGGCCAGCTCGGCCTGCTCGAACAGGTCGTCGACGAGAATGGCGATGCGCATGTCATGCAATGGGGTCATGGCGAACTCCGTGTCAGGGGAAACCAAAAGAAGGGAACGGCAGCGGACGGTTCCGCAACGCACGTGCCCGCTCTGCGCTAGCATGCGGAGCATTCGCCACGCATCACTTCAATCACGACCGATCACCGGAGACCCGCATGACCACGCCGCTTTCCATCGATGCCGCCACCGCTGCCGCAGATGCCGCGCTGTTTCCCGGCTTTCGTCCGTTCCGCCAGATGGCCAACGGGGTGGAGATCGCGGGGGTGATCGGCGGCAGCGGACCGCCGCTGCTGCTGCTGCATGGCCATCCGCAAAGCCATGTGATCTGGCACAAGGTCGCGCGTGAGCTGGCGCACGATTACACGGTCGTCGCGACCGATCTGCGCGGCTATGGCGCCTCGTCCAAACCGGCCGGCAGCGCCCGGCACGCGGAATACAGCAAGCGCACCATGGCGCAGGACCAGGTGGAGGTGATGCGCGCGCTCGGCTTCGGCCGCTTCCGTCTGTGCGCGCATGATCGCGGGGCGCGTGTGGCGCATCGGCTGTGTGTCGATCATCCCCTCCACGTCGAGCGCGCCATGCTGCTCGACATCGCCCCCACGCTGGCAATGTACGAGCACACCGACATGGCGTTTGCGTCCGCCTACTGGCATTGGTTCTTCCTGATCCAGCCGTCGCCGTTTCCCGAGACGCTCATCAACGCCACGCCCGATTTCTACATCGGCAAGCTGATGGGCCTGCGCCATGCGGGCCTCGAACCGTTCGCCCCGGAGGCCATGGCGACCTACGCCGCCGCCATGCGCGAACCCGCCTGCGTGCACGCCATGTGCGAGGACTACCGCGCCGCCGCCACCATCGACCTCGAACACGATCGCGCCGACCGCGACGCCGGCAAGCGTGTGAGCGTGCCGCTTCGTGTGCTCTGGGGCGAGCACGGCGTGATCCAGCGCTGCTTCAAGCCGTTGGAGTTGTGGAAAGCGGTGGCGGACGACGTGAGCGGCGGCACGGTGCCATGCGGGCATTACGTGCCGGAGGAGGCGCCGGAAGCGCTGCTCAAGGAAATGCGGGCGTACTTTGCCTGAGGAGGCCTGAGGTGGCCGCCTACGCTTCAGCCCATTCGCGCAGCAGGTTGTGATACGTCCCCGTCAGCGCAATGACGGACGGGTCGTCCTGCCCCAGCAGCCCCATCAGCCGCTGCAGTTCCGTGTCCATCTGGAACAGCAGCGTGCGATGCGCGTCGCTGCGCACCATGCTTTGCAGCCAGAAGAACGAGCAAACGCGCGCACCGCGCGTCACCGGCGTCACGCGGTGCAGGCTGCTGCTCGGGTAGAGCACCATGTCGCCCGCGGCAAGTTTGGCGCGGTGTTCGCCGAAGGTGTCGTCGATCACGAGTTCGCCGCCGTCGTAGTCTTCGGGCTCGGTCAGGAACAGCGTGCAGGAGAGGTCGCTGCGGATGCGGAAAGCGGTGCCGCGCAGATGGCGCACGGCGTTGTCGACGTGGTTGCCGAAGGTCTGGCCGCCCGCATACCGGTTGAACAGCGGCGGAAACACCTTGAGCGGCAACGCGGCGGAGAAGAACAGCGTATTGGCGGAAAGCGCATCCTGGATCAAGGTGCCGACCTCGCGCGCAGCCGGCGAGCCCTCGGGCAGCTGCATGTTGCGTTTGACCTGGCCCGACTGCGCACCGGCTGTGACCTTGCCGTCCACCCACTCGGCAGCATCGATGGTGGCGCGGCACTGCGCGACCTGTTCCTTGGTCAGGACGTTGGAAATCTTCAGCAACATGGTGACGGGGTGTTCAGCACGCAGGCCAACGCACGCAGGCGCGCATCGGGATGGGCGGCGAGAAAGTCGTGCGCCTTCGCGAGGAAGGCCGGTGTGGCGGTGCGCGGCACGGCGTGCATCCAGGCGAGCGCGTCGTCTGCGCGGTTGGCGAGTGCAAGCAGGCGTGCAGCGTTGAACTGCCCGCGGAAGTCGCCGCCCTCTGCAGCAAGCAGATAGCAGCGCAGGGCCATTGCGGTGTCGGCCTCGACCTCCCAGCCGTCTTCATAGAATCCACCCAGCACGTTGATCGACTTGGCGTGCCCTTGTGCGGCCGCCGCTTGGAACAGTGCAAACGCGCGGGCGCGGTCCGCCGGGATGCCGCGCCCGAGTTGCAGGCGTGTTGCGTAGTTGTGCTTGCCCCAGTCGAGGCCAGCATCGGCGGCGCGGGCGTACCAGTGCGTGGCGGTCTTGTCGCAGGTGGGCGCGCCCCAGCCGTGCTCATAGCAGCGGCCCAGCATGTTGGCGGCCATCGCGTGGCCCGACAGCGCGGCCGTCTTGAACCAGAACAACGCTTCGGCCGGGTTGCGTTCAACACCGCGGCCATCGAGCAGCCATTGGCCGAAGATGGCCTGCGCTTCCGTGTGCCCGCGCCGGGCGGCTGCCGCCAGCCAGCGCGCGGCGCGGTCAGCGGGGCCGGTGAGCACGGCGTGGATGGCATCGACCACCGCAGGATCGGCTGCGGTGGCTCCGGCGGCTGCGGCGGTTGCAGCGTCGGCCGGCATCAGTAGCGAATGCCCAGCGTCAGGATGGCCGTGCGGCCCGGTGCCAGCGATGCGTAATGCGATGCATACGCCTGATTGAAATACACCTTGTCGAACACGTTCTGCACATTCAGCTGCAACGTGGTGTGCTTGTCGATGCGGTAGGCGGCCATGGCGTCAAAGCGCCAGTAGGCCGGCACCCACTTCGGGTTGGCGGGGTTGGCGCTGCCCCACACCTTCGAGACGTAATACGCGCCGCCGCCGAGCGTGAGCTTCGGCATCGGCTGATAGGTCGTCCACAGGCTGAAGCTGTTCTTTGGCGTGTTGGGGAAGGCCGTTCCGTTGGTGCCGCCAAAGGCTGCGCCTGCGCCGCCGTTGTTGCGCAGTTCGCTCTTCAGATACGTGTAGCCCCCGAACACCTGCCAGCGGTTGGTCAGCGCGCCTGACCAACCCAGCTCGAAGCCGTCGACGCGCTTGTTGCCAGCCATGGCAGCGGTGCCGTCCTGCTGCACGATGCGGGCGTTGGTCGTCTCGATCCGGAAGATCGCAGCCGTCAGTGCCAGCTTGCTGTCGAGCACGTTCCACTTGGTGCCGAGTTCGTAGGCGCGGTTCTTTTCCGGAGAGAGCACGTCCCCGCGATTGCCCGAGCGGTCCGGCGTAAGCCCGCTGGTATCGGCGCCCTGGCCCGCCACCGAGCCCGACGGCGTGGAAGACGTGCCGTACGCCAAGTAGATGCTGCCGTTCTGCGCAGGCTTGAACACGAGGCCGAGCTGGTAGTTCAGCAGATTGTCGTCGCGCGAGAAAGTCGACCGCACGCCCTGCGCATTCGCCGACGTGGTGGCCGATGCCGAATAGCGGTCGAAGCGCAGGCCGCCGTTGACCTGCCAGCGCGGCGACAGCTCGATGGTGTCGAACACGTAGGCGGATTGCGTGCGCACCGTCGTCTCTGCTGGATTGTTGTTGAGCTTGATGCTGCCGGCCCACGGGTCGTTCGGGTTTGGGTTGAAGAGATCTGCGCAGTTGTAGTCGCCCGCCGCGCCGATGCCGTTGGGGCAGCGGTTGCTGCCGGTGGCCACGGCGTAGGTGTCGTTGCTGCTGCGCTCGCGCGAGAACTCCAGGCCGGCCGCATAGCTGTGCTTGAGGCCGCCGGTATTGAACTTGCCGGTCGCTTCTGTCTGGTTGGCGACGGTGTTGGCCACCGAATAGCGTGAATTGGCGCGGCGCCAGACCATGCCGTAATAGATGTTGCCCTGGCTGTCGTCGGGCTGCGTCCAGATCGTGTCCTGGCTCGTGCGGGCAATGCGCATGGTGTTGCGCAGCTTCAGCGCGCTCGACACATCGTGCTCCAGCGTGAAGGTGCCCATGTCGACGCGGTCGCGGCGGAAGTCGCGCGACAGGCCGTAGTAGACATTGCGGTCGACATTCACGGGCGCGCCGTCGCCGGGGCCGAACAGTTGCGGGCGGCCGTCGGTGCGGCGGTTGAACGTGCCGTTGTTGTATGGAATGCCCGTGTCTGGCGTGTCGTTCGATTGCAGGTGGTAGTACGACAGCGTGGCGCGCGTGGGCGTGCCGAGCCCAACGGCGATGGACGGCGCGATGCCCCAGCGGCTGAAGCTCGTCACGTCACGCCCGGCAACGGCGGCGTCGTGCGCCATCGCGTTCAGGCGGAACGCGGCGTGCTCGCCGATCTGGTAGTTGCCGTCGGCCGTGGCCCGCTTGTACGCCGCGTTGCCGACCGACAGCGTGCCCTCGGTGAAGTGCTCAAGCTTGGGCGTCTTGGTGACGATGTTGACCGCCCCGCCTGCCGCGCCGCGGCCTTCATACGCACCCGACGGGCCCTTGATGACTTCCACCGATTCCACGTTGAACATTTCGCGCGATTGCGCACCGATGTCGCGCAGCCCGTCGAGGAAGGTACTGGCCTGCGCGTCGTAGCCGCGGATGAACGGGCGATCACCGACGGGGTTGCCGCCTTCGCCGGCGCCAAATGCGATGCCCGGCACCGTGCGCAGCGCCTCGGTGAGTGTGACGGAGCCGGTGCCCTGCAATACCTCTGCGGGGACCACCGTGACGGACTTGGGCGTATCGAGCAGCGGCGCGGTGAATTTGCCGCCCGAGGCCGCATCCGCCTTGAACCCGTTGGTGCCGGTGACGGTTTGCTCGGGCAGGGTGGCGGACACGGCGTCTTTCTTCGTGTCGGCCAGTGCCGGCGCCGAAACCACGGCGAAGCTCATCGCGCCGGTCAGATAACCCACCACCGAATGTTCGGTGCGCTTGCGTTCGATCTGTGCTGCGGACATGACGTGGTGACACTCCCCTGAAAGTTTTTGCCACATGTTTTTTGTAAATGAGAATTGTTATCGTTCAAATGTGAGCGAGTCAACGCGTCGGCTGGCGAATTGCTTACGGCCGCAGTGGGATCGTCATATAAATCATGGGGTTATGACGATCCGGCTTCGCTGTAGAAAATCGTTGAGGACCCACAGCACGCGAACGCTTCCATTTTTTCAATCAAATGATTTAGTATTGCCGGGCAGGCTGTCCAACCGAATTCCCTTTCAAGGCGAGCGTCGCGTGAGCACGGACCCGGAACTCCTCATCGAGCGGCGCGGCCAAGCGCTGTGGCTGACCATCCAGCGCGAAGACCGCCGCAACGCGATCAACGCCGCCGTGCTGGAAGCGCTGACTGCCGCGCTGGTCGACGCCGGCCGTGACGCCGCCGTGCGGGCCGTGGTGCTGACCGGCACCGGCACGCGTGCCTTCTGTGCCGGCGCCGATCTGCAGACCGGACAGTCCTTCCGCTTCGACTATTCCCAGCCGTACCAAGCCCTGGCGGATCTGTTTCGCCAGGCGCGCCGCTGCACCGTGCCGCTCATCGCCCGCGTGAATGGCGCTTGCATGGCGGGCGGCATGGGTTTGCTGGCGATGTGCGATCTGGCGGTGGCAAGCCACAGCGCCACGTTCGGCTTGCCGGAGGTGAAGGTCGGCGTGTTTCCCGCCCAGGTGCTGGCCGTGCTGCAGCACCAGTTGCCACGCCGCGTGCTGAACGAGTTGTGCTTGACGGGCGAACCGATGAACGCAGACCGCGCGCTCGCCGCTGGCCTCGTCAACGAAGTCACCGAGCCCGAAGCGCTTGATGGGGCTGTCGATGCATTGCTTGCGCGGCTGGTCGACAAATCGCCGTCGGCCATCCGGCGCGGCCTGTACACGCTCAAGCACGTGGAATCGCTCAGCTTCGAGCAGGCCATGGCCTTTACCGAAAGCCAGATCGGTCTGTTTGCGTTGACCGAAGACGCGCAGGAAGGCCAAGCCGCCTTTCGCGAAAAGCGCGCCCCGAACTGGAGGGGCCGCTGACATGCGCAATGACACCGTTTCCATCGGCGGGGCCAGCGGCTTCTGGGGCGACAGCGTGACCGGGCCGCTGCAGCTGGTGGCCTCCGGCCGTCTCGACTTCCTCGTCTTCGATTACCTGGCCGAGCTGACCATGTCGTTGCTGGCCAGCGCGCACATGAAGAACGCCGAGTTGGGTTACGCCACCGACTTTGTGAGCGTGGCGATGCGCGCGGTGCTCAAGGATGCGCTGGCGCAGAACATCCGCATCATCGCCAACGCGGGGGGCGTGAACCCACGCGGATGTGCGGCGGCGCTGCAAGCCTTGGCCGCTGAGTTGGGCGTGAGCGTGCGCATTGCCGTGGTGGAAGGCGACGATGTCATGGCGCTGCTGCCTGCCTTGCGCGGCGAAGGCGTGCGCGAACTACAGAGCGCACGCCCATTGCCCGACAAGGTGGTGAGTGCCAACGCGTACCTCGGTGCGTTGCCGATCAAAGCGGCGCTCGATGCCGGCGCGCAGGTGGTCATCACTGGCCGCTGTGTCGATAGCGCGGTTACCCTGGGCGCCTTGATGCACGCGTTCGAGTGGCGTGCCGACGACTACGATCGGCTCGCCGCCGGCAGCCTCGCCGGGCACATCCTTGAGTGCGGCTGCCAGGGTGCGGGCGGTCTGCACACCGATTGGGAAGCCGTGCCCGACTGGGCGCACAGCGGCTACCCGATCGCCGAATGCCGGGCCGACGGCAGCTTCATCGTCACCAAGCCCGAGGGCACGGGCGGGCTGGTGACGACTGCTACGGTGAGCGAGCAACTGCTCTACGAAATCGGCGACCCGGCGCGCTACGTGCTGCCGGATGTGGTGTGCGACTTCACGCAGGTGACGATGACGAAGACCGGCGAGCATCGCGTTGAAGTGCGTGGCGCACGCGGCCTCGCGCCCACGCCCGATTACAAGGTGAGCGCAACGTATGCCGATGGCTATCGGGCGACCAGCCAACTTACCATCGTCGGCATCGACGCCGACCGCAAGGCGCGCCGCACAGCCGAGGCGATTCTTGAGCGCACGCGCGGCCTATTCCGCCAGCTCGGCCTGCCGGATTACAGTGCAACGCATATCGAAACGCTCGGTTCAGCGTATCTGTTCGGGCCGCATCAGCCGAACGTGCCGCGATTTGAATCGGTGATGTGGCTGGCGGTGACGCATCCGAACAAGCAGGCGCTGGAACTGTTCGCGCGCGAGATCGCCCCGGCCGGCACGTCGTGGGCGCCCGGCACGACGGGCGCAGGTGGGCGGCCGAGCGTGGTGCCTGCCATCAAGCAATACGCTTTTTTGATCGACAAAGCGCGCGTGCAGGCGCGCGTGACATTGCTGGGTGGCGACAGCATCGACATCGACGTGCCAACGGGTGGCGCCGCGCTTGAACCATCCGCTGCGGCGCAGGCCTCCGTTGCATTGCCCCCCGGCCCGACGCGCGAGGTGTCTCTCATCGAACTCGCCTATGCCCGCAGCGGCGACAAGGGCGACACTTCCAATATCGGCGTCATCGCGCGTCGGCCCGAAGACCTGCCGCTGCTGCGCGCGCAACTGACGGAAGATGCCGTCGCGGCGTACCTCGCGCACGTCGTGAAAGGGCGCGTGACGCGGTACGACTTGCCCGGCATCCACGCGCTCAACTTCGTGTGCGAACAGGCGTTGGGCGGTGGCGGCATGGCATCGCTGCGCAACGATCCGCTCGGCAAGGGCATGGCGCAGGTGCTGCTGACGATGCCGGTGCGCGTGCCGGTCGACCACCCTTGATTGACGAGGCGATCATGTTCCCAGGCCTGCTGCCGTCTGCGCTGTTCGACGTCGATCACGATACCTTTCGCGAGACGGTGCGCCGCTTTGTCGACAAGGCCGTGCTGCCGCACATCGATGCGTGGGAAGAGGCCGAGACGTTTCCGCGTGCGCTGTATCGCGAAGCGGCCGACCTTGGCTTGCTCGGCATTGGTTTCCCCGAGGAATACGGTGGCACGCCGGGCGACCTGTTTCTTGAACTGGCGATGATCGAAGAGCTGACGCGAGCGGCCAGCGGCGGTCTACTCGCATCGCTGTTCAGCCATACGATCGGTGCGCCGCCCATCGTGGCGGGCGGATCGGCCGAGCTGAAGGCGCGCGTGTTGCCGGCGATTCTGTCGGGCGAGAAGATCAGCGCGCTTGCCATCACCGAGCCTTCGGGCGGCTCGGATGTCGCCAGCCTCACCACACGCGCGGTGCGCGACGGCGATCACTACGTCGTCAACGGCAGCAAGATCTTCATCACCTCCGGCATGCGCGCCGATTACATCACCGTGGCCGCGCGCACCGGTGAGGCGGGCGCGGGCGGCATCTCCGCGCTGCTGGTGGAGGGCGATACGCCTGGGCTGTCGCGCACGCCGCTCAAGAAGATGGGCTGGTGGTGCTCTGACACGGCGCAACTGCATTTCGACAACTGCCGCGTGCCGGTCGGCAACCTGCTCGGCGCGGAAAACCGCGGTTTCGAGCTGGTGATGCGCAACTTCAACCACGAACGCCTCGCGCTGGCGATGCAGGCCTACGGCCTGGCGCGCACGTGTCTGATCGAAGCCGTGGAATGGGCCACCCAGCGCGAGACCTTCGGCAAGCGCCTCGTGCAGCACCAGGTGGCGCGTCAGAAGCTGGTGACGATGGCCACGCGCATCGAAGCCACCCGGGCGTTGCTGGAAGACCTGATGCGGCGCATGCAGGCCGGCGATTCTCCGGTCGCGCAGCTGTGCATGCTGAAAAATTTCGCAACGCAGAGCTTGCAGTTCTGCGCGGACACGGCCGTGCAACTGCTTGGCGGTATGGGCTTCATGCGCGGCACCAAGTCGGAGCGCATCTATCGTGAAGTGAAGGTCTACATGATCGGCGGCGGCGCGGAGGAAGTTCTCAGCGACCTTGCCGCGCGCCAGCTCGGCTGGACCTAACGCGCATTCAGGGAGAGAACCATGTATCGCTCAGTCTTTCGACCGGGGCTGTTCCAGGGGCAGGTGGCCGTGGTGACGGGTGGCGGCAGCGGCATCGGCCGGTGTACCGCGCATGAGTTGGCGTCGCTGGGTGCGGCGGTCGCGTTGGTGGGGCGCAACGCAGAGAAGCTCGCCGCCGTGCGCACGGAGATCGTTGAAGCGGGCGGCACCGCGCACGCCTACGTCTGCAACATCCGCGACGAGGCTGCCGTGCAAGCCACCGTCGCGCAAATCTACGGCGAGCACGGCCGCATCGACGCGCTCGTCAACAACGCGGGCGGGCAGTTTCCCTCGCCGCTCAAGGACATTTCCGCCAAGGGCTGGGAAGCCGTCGTGCAGACGAACCTGACCGGCGGCTTCCTGATGGCGCGCGAGTGCCTCAACCAGGCGATGCAGCAGCGCGGCGGCGCCATCGTCAATATCGTGGCGGACATGTGGGGCGGCATGCCCAACATGGGCCACTCCGGCGCCGCGCGCGCGGGCATGGTGAACTTTACGGAGACGGCCGCATTCGAGTGGGCGCAATACGGCGTGCGCGTGAACGCGGTAGCGCCGGGCTACGTCGCGTCGTCGGGCATGGATGCGTATCCGCCTTGGATGGCCGAGACCATCCGGAGCATGCCGTCGACGGTGCCACTCGGGCGCTTTGCCACCGAGGCGGAAGTGTCGTCGGCGATCGTGTATCTGTTGTCGGAAGCGGCCGCGTTCATTACCGGCACCACGTTGCGCATGGACGGTGGGCGCCCGAACGTGCGGCCCGGTTCGCCCATGCCGGCTCCGCGTCATGGCGCCGAGCCGTTCAACGGCTTCCACCTGGCCGTGACGCCCAAGGTGCTGCAAGGCGAGGAGGGCCGCCATGCCGGCGCTTGAATCGCGCATCGTGCCGCAGAGCGACGCATATCGGCAGAACCATGCCGCGCTCACGGAACTCGTCGGCCGGTTGCGCACGCTGGAAGATCGCACACGCGACAAGTCCGAAGCCTCGCGCGCCCGCTTCGAGCAGCGCGGTCAACTCCTGCCGCGCGACCGGCTTGGCCGCCTGCTCGACGCCGGCGCGCCGTTTCTTGAGCTATCCACGCTGGCGGGCTTTTGCCTCGACCACGCAGACCCGGCGCGCTCGATTCCTGGCGGCGGCTTCATCGCGGGCATCGGCTGGGTGAGCGGTGTGCGCGCGATGATCATTGTCGACGACGCGGGCATCGACGCAGGGGCCGTGCAGCCGATGGGCATCGAGAAGTTCCAGCGTGCCCAGGCCATTGCGCTGGAGCAGAAGCTGCCGTTCATCCACCTTGTCGAATCGGCCGGCGCCAACCTGCTGACGTATCGCGTGGAGACCTTCATCCACGGCGGCAGCGGCTTTTACTGGCTCGCGCGGCTGTCGGCGGCGGGCATTCCGGTGATCAGCGTGGTGCATGGGTCCAGCACGGCGGGCGGCGCCTACATGCCGGGCCTGTCGGACTACGTGGTGATGGTGCGCCACCGGGCGCGCGCGTTCCTTGCCGGGCCGCCGTTGCTGAAAGCCGCCACGGGCGAGATTGCCACCGAAGAGGAACTGGGCGGCGCCGAGATGCACGCCACCACTTCGGGCCTGGCCGAATACCTGGCCGAAGACGACGCCGATGCGCTGCGCATCGCGCGCGAAGTTGTTGCCGCGCTCGACTGGAACCGCGATGTGCCGGCACCGGACAGGCCATACGCGCCGCCGCGCTTTGATGCGGAAGAACTGCTTGGCATTGCGCTCACCGATCACCGCAAACCGCTCGACATGCGCGAGGTGATTGCACGCATTGCCGACGGGTCGGATTTCCTGGAGTTCAAGCGCGATTACGGCTCCGGCACCGTCACCGGGCACGCGGCCATCTGTGGCATGCGCGTCGGCGTCATCACAAACAACGGGCCGCTGGACCCGGCGGGCGCGACCAAGGTGGTGCATTTCATTCAGGTGTGCTGCCAGTCCGACACGCCGCTGCTGTATCTGCAAAACACCACCGGTTTCATCGTCGGCAAGGCGTCGGAACAGGCCGGCATGATCAAGCACGGCTCGAAGATGATCCAGGCCATGGCCAACGCCACCGTGCCGCGCATCACCTTGCATTGCGGCGGGTCGTTTGGCGCGGGCAACTACGGCATGTCGGGGCGCGGTTTCTTTCCGGATTTCTGCTTCAGCTGGCCCAATGCCAAGACCGCCGTGATGGGCGCCGAGCAGGCCGCCGGCACGATGGCGACGGTCATGGCCGCGAGCATGCAGCGCAAGACACAGACCGTTGACCACGAAGCCATCGAAGCGATGCGCGCCAAAGTGATCGACACGTTCGAGCGGCAGTCCGATGCGTTCACCGTTTCGGGCCGATTGCTGGACGACGGCGTGATCGACCCGCGCGACACACGGAAGGTGCTGGCCTGCGTGCTCGGGGTGTGCGACGAAGCGCGCCGCCGCACGTTGCATCCGATCCAGTTTGGCGTTGCGCGCCCGTAGCCATCCCGACCCATACACGAACAGCCCAGGACAACCGGAGCGAGACACCATGCACTTCACCCACGAGCACCAGGAACTGCAGCGCAACCTGAAACGCTTCATCGACAGCGACATCAACCCGTACGTCGATGAATGGGAAGCGGCGGAGATGTTTCCCGCCAAGCAGCTCTTCAAGAAGATGGGCGAGCTGGGTTTCCTCGGCATCGCCAAGCCGACCGAGTTTGGCGGCCTGGGGCTCGACTATTCGTATGCGATGGCGATGGCCGAGACGCTGGGGCACATCCACTGCGGCGGCGTGCCGATGGCGATTGGCGTGCAGACCGACATGGCGACGCCCGCGCTCGCACGCTTCGGTTCGGACGAGCTGCGCGCACAGTTTCTCGCCCCCGCCATCAGCGGCGATGCGGTGGCGTGCGTTGGCGTATCGGAGCCGAGCGCTGGCTCCGATGTGGCAAGCATCAAGACCACGGCGCGCAAGGACGGCGACGACTACATCATCAACGGCAGCAAGATGTGGATCACCAACAGCCTGCAGGCCGACTGGATGTGCCTGCTGGCCAACACGTCGGACGACCCTGCCCACCGCAACAAGTCGCTCATCATCGTGCCGATGAACACGAAGGGCGTGTCGGTCGGCAAGAAGATCCGCAAGATCGGCATGAATTCGTCGGACACGGGCCTCATCTATTTTGACGATGTGCGCGTGCCGCAGCGCTATCGCATCGGCGAGGAAGGCAAGGGCTTCACGTACCAGATGCTGCAATTCCAGGAAGAGCGCCTGTGGGCCGCGGCCAGCAGCCTGGCGACGATGACGATGTGCATCGAGACCACCGCCGAGTACGCACGCGAGCGCAAGCTCTTCGGCGCCAGCCTGCTCGACAACCAGTGGGTGCACTTCAAGCTGGCCGAGCTGAAGACGGAAGTGGAAGCGCTGCGTGCGCTCACGTATCGCGCGTGCGATCTGTACATCCAAGGGCAGGACGTGACGGAGCTGGCATCGATGGCCAAGCTCAAGGCCGGGCGCCTCGCGCGCATCGTGCCTGATGCCTGCCTGCAGTTCTGGGGCGGCATGGGCTTCACGTGGGACAACCCGGTCTCGCGCTATTACCGCGATGGGCGCCTGGGCTCGATTGGCGGCGGTGCGGACGAGGTGATGCTCGGCATCATCTGCAAGTACATGAACACGCTGCCGGGCAAGAAGGGCTGAAAGATGACCGCCCCGCATGCCGCCTTCCGCTCGATCCTCATCGCCAACCGGGGCGAGATCGCTTTGCGCATCATGCGCGCGGCGCGTCGCCTTGGCATGCGCACCGTTGCCGTGTATTCCGACGCTGACCGCGATGCGCCGCATTGCCGCGCGGCCGATCTGGCGTTGCCGATCGGCGCGTCGCAACCGCAGGCGTCGTACCTGAACGTTGCGGCGTTGCTGGAGGCCGCGCGCAAGTCGGGTGCGCAGGCGGTCCATCCGGGTTACGGCTTCCTTGCAGAGAGCGATGCCTTTGCCGGCGCATGCGCGGATGCCGGCCTCGTCTTCATCGGGCCGCCTGCGGGGGCCATCCGAGCGATGGGCAACAAGGCTGGCGCCAAGCGCCTCATGGAAGCGGCCGGCGTGCCGTGCGTGCCCGGTTATCAGGGCGAGGACCAATCCGCCACACGCATGGCGGACGAAGCGGCGCGCATCGGCTACCCGGTGATGATCAAGGCGGCCGCTGGCGGTGGCGGGCGCGGCATGCGGCGCGTAGACCGGCCCGAGGCGTTAGCGGCGGCGCTGCAGTCTGCCCGCTCCGAAGCGGAGAACGCGTCTGGCTCGGGCGAGTTGATCCTCGAGAAAGCCATCGTCGAGCCGCGCCACATCGAGATTCAGGTATTTGCCGACACAGATGGCAACGTGGTTCACCTGGGCGAGCGCGATTGCTCGGTGCAGCGCCGGCATCAGAAGGTGATTGAAGAATCGCCGTCACCAGCCGTATCGCCCGAGTTGCGCGCGCGCATGGGCGCGGTGTCGGTGGCGGCGGCGCGCGCGATCGGCTACGTGGGTGCGGGCACGCTGGAATTCCTGCTCGCCCCGGACGGCGCGTTCTACTTCATGGAGATGAACACGCGCCTGCAGGTCGAGCATGCGGTGACCGAAGCGATCGTGGGCGTCGATCTGGTCGAGTGGCAGTTGCGCGTGGCGCTGGGCGAGCCGTTGCCGCTTGCGCAAGACGTCATCGACGCCCGCCGTGCACAAGGCGGCCACGCCATCGAAGTGCGTCTGTGCGCAGAAGACCCGCAGCAGAATTTCCTGCCGCAAAGCGGCACCGTCGCGCGCTGGCGTGCACCCGGAGACGTGCGCACGGACCATGCGTTGGCCGACGGGCTGGTTGTCTCGCCGTACTACGATTCGATGCTCGCCAAGATCGTCGCGCACGGCACCGACCGCGCCGATGCATGCCGGCGTCTCGCGCACGCCCTGGACGATTGCCTGCTGCTTGGCTTGCCGACCAACCGGGCGTTTTTGCGCGATTGCGTGGCGCATCCGGCGTTCCTTTCCGGCGATGTGTCGACCGCGTTCATCGACCGGCATTTCCCGGCGGCGATGCGTCAGGCGGCCGTACCCGATGCAGCGGTTTGCCAAGCGGCTGCCGTGCTGCTCACGTACCTGCGCCAGGACACCGCACGCCGCTATCCCGCAGAGCTGCATGGCTGGGCCAGCAGCCGCACGTATCCCACGCTGTGCCGCTTCACGCTCGACGGTGAAGCCATTGAGATGCGCGTGCGTGCGCTCGGTGCGCAGCAATGGGAACTGACCTGGGACGGCGGTGCCACGCAGGTGGCGCTTGTGTCTGGGCGCGAAGGGCGCATCACGCTCGCGCTGGGCGACACATTCCGCGCGGTGGATTACGCCGTCACGGCCAGCGCTTGCCACTTCGTGCTGAATGGCATCGAACACACCGCCATCGACACCACCTACGCCAAGGCCGAGCGCAGCGGCGCGCAAACCGGCAGCGGCCGCATCAGTGCACCGATGAACGGTCGCGTGGTTGCCGTACACGTGGCCGAAGGCGAGGCCGTCAGCGCCGGTCAGGTGCTGCTGGTGGTCGAGGCGATGAAGATGGAGCACAGCATTGCCGCGCCGCTCGCTGGCGAGGTGAAGGGGCTGTTCACCCAGGTCGGGGCCCAGGTTGCGCCTGGTGGGTTGCTGATGGAGATTGCCGCGGCCTAACGGCTGCACTGCCGTCCTGATCCCATCGTTTTGTCGTGCTGTTCATGCGGTCAATGCAGTCAATGCAGTCCTTAGGAGACGTCCCATGTCCGAAGCCACGCCAGACACCGCGCTTGAAGCCAACCTGCTGAACCGGGTGACGTTGGGCGATACGTTGCATCGCAGTGCGCGCAAGTTCGGCGCGAAGGTCGCGCTGGTCGATGGCGCCCGCCGCATGACGCATGGCGAACTTAACGCAGACAGCAATCGCTACGCGCACGCGCTGCTTGCAAGCGGCCTCAAGCCCGGCGACAAGGTCGCGATGGTGTGCGGGAACTCGGCGCAGTTCCTGGTGGCCGCGTACGGCATTTTCAAGGCGGGGCTGGTGTGGGTGCCGATCAACGCGATGCTCGGCCCGGACGACGTGCGCTACATCCTCGAACACGCCGAGGCGCGGCACGTGGTGATCGACGCGGCGCTGTACCCGGCGCTGCGCGACACGCTGGCGACGCTCGGGCTCCCGGCGCACCAATGCTTCGGTGAACCGGTTGCCGACGGGCCGCAACCGGTGGAGCAAGCGTTGCAAGGCCACGCCGATACGCTGCCCGCCGTGGTGATCGACGATCGCGATCTCGCGCTCATCATGTACACCAGCGGCACGACCGGCCGACCAAAGGGCGCGATGCATTCGCACCGCTCGGTGCATGCCGCGTTGATGTCCAACGTCGCCGGCCTGAATCTGAATGAGACCGACGTGTTCTCGTGCCTGCTGCCGATGTTCCACTGCGCGCAGTTTGCAACGGCCGCGTCCGCGATGATGGTGGGCGCCACGCTCGTCATCCAGCGCGGCTTTGATCCGGCGGCGCTGCTCGATGTGATTGCCAACGAACGCATCACGCAACTGTTCGGCTTGCCGCTCATGTACGCCGCGTTACTGCACCATCCGCTGCGTGCGCAGCGGGATCTCTCAAGCCTGCGCCTGTGCCTCTATGCGATGGCGCCGATGGCCAGGCCGCTGCTCGAACGCCTGATTGCCGAGGTGTGCCCCAACTTTGCCCTCGGCTCCGGGCAGACCGAGATTTTCCCGATGACGATGTACTTCGCGCCTGACCAGCAACTGCAGCGCACCGGCAACTATTGGGGGCAGCCGTGCATGGTGAACGAAGCAGCGGTGATGGACGATCAAGGCAATCTGCTCGGCCCGAACCAGTTGGGCGAGATCGTGCACCGCGGCCCGAACGTCATGCTCGGCTACTACAAGGACCCGCAGGCCACGGCCAATGCGCGCCGCTTCGGCTGGCACCACACGGGCGACCTCGGCATGTGGGATGCCGACGGCCAGCTTCAGTTCAAGGACCGCATCAAGGACATGATCAAGACCGGCGGTGAGAACGTCCCTTCGGTCAAGGTGGAAGAAGTGTTGCTACGGCACCCGGCCGTGGCGAATGCGGCAGTGGTCGGCTTGCCGCACGCGCACTGGGTGGAAGCGGTGGCGGCGTTCGTCTGCCTCAAGCCCGATGCTCACGCCGATGCCGCCGCGCTGCAGGCGCATTGTCGAGCGCATCTCGGTAGCTTTGAGGTGCCCAAGCACATCGCCGTGGTCGACAAGTTGCCCATGACGGCGACCGGCAAGATCCAGAAGCACGTTCTGCGCAGCGCCAACCAGACGCTGTTCGAGGGCGATGCGCGCTAACGTGGACTAAGCCACCGGCTGGGGCGGCGTACGCAGGATGAACAGCACCGCCTGATCGGCGAGTGCATCGATGCTGATACCCGCGCCGGCCTGATACCACTGCGCCGTCCAGTTCAGCGCACCGAACATCAGCAGCCGATCGACAGGCGTTGGGTGGGCCCATTCGCCGGAGGCGCGCAGGCGGTCGATCACGCGCGTCCAGATGTCTTCATACCGATCCTTGAGCGCGATGATGCGTTCTTGCGCCTGCGCGTCGAGCGAGCGCCACTCGTACAGCATCACCGGAATGAAATCCTGGTGGGGCGCAAGGATCGTGTGGAGGTGCGCGCGCACGAGCTGGCGCATCGCCTCGCGCGGGGGCAGGTCTTCGATATCGATGGCTTCGATATCCGCCAGCGCCACGGTCAGACCATGTTCGATCACGGCTTGCAGGATGTCCTGCTTGGTCTTGAAGTAGTAGAACCAGCTGCCCGCATGCACGCCCGTGGCCGCCGCAATGTCGCGTACCGTGGTGTTGCCGTAGCCCTTCTCCCGGAACAGTCGGGCCGATTGCTCGATCAGCGCGCGGCGCAAGCCCTCGTTGGCGTCCTGCGCGGGGCGGCCGCGCTTGCGGCGCGGTGCTTCGGCTTCAGGGGCGGCTTCGGTGGCAGATTCGGGCGGATTGGATGTGGCGGGTTTCGGCATGCCCAGGCGAAGAGAAGAGGCGTCGCTGCATTGTAGCGGGGCACTGCCACCGCGCGGCACGTCAATCGCGGTTCAGGATGCGGCCGTGTTCGACGGTGGCGGCGCCCGCCTTGACCAGCGCCGCAATCGCAGCATCCAGCAACGTCTCCATCGATTGGGCTGCGAAGAAGCGTGCGTGCAAGCGCGGCATCAGCGTGGTCTGTGTGAACCACGCAAACAGCGCCTCGTGCGACAGCGCCTGCTGCTCCAGCAGCTTGAACTTCACCAGCACGCGGATGGCGTGCAGCGCGTTGCGTTCCGGGTCTGCCCGCAGATACGCAAGCCGCCCGAGCGATGCATCAATCGCGGCGTTGACGTTGGTGAACGGCCGGCCGTGTCCGGGAATCACCACGCGCGCATCGAGCTGCACGATGCGCTCAAGAATGGCCTGCTGTTCGGCAAAGCCACTCTCGCCTTCCAGCTCGGGAAAGATCACGCCGAAGCCACGTTCCCATAGGGCGTCGGCCGAAATCAGCACGCGCGTGTCGGGGCTGAACAGAATGACCGCGTGCGGGTCGTGCCCCGGCGCGCTGATGACCTGCCAGTCGAAGCCTCCCAGTCGGGCCGTCATGCCGTCCGACAGCCCCGCGTCGGCATCGCTGTCAGGCAACGCGAAGCGTGCGCATTCCTGGCCGGTGGGGCCGTAGCTGAGGGCGTCGGTATCCCAGCGGCGCACGTCGTCGATCTGCGCGGCGGGCACGCGCGTGTGGCTGCCGTAGATGGCCTGCAGCGCTGCATTGCCGCCGCAGTGGTCGGAATGCAGGTGCGTGTTCAGCAGACGGCGCAACGGCCGGCCTTGCAGCGCGTGCTGCACAAGCGCCACGGTTTGCGGCGCGTGCGTGAGGTAGCCGGAGTCGACCAGCGCGCAACCGCCGCGCGCTTCGTCATCGAAGAACAGGATGTTGTTGGACGACAGCCAGCCGCGCTCGAACACGCGCATCGAATTGGGCAAGGTGACGACGTCGTGTTCGGCCATGGTGATGAGCGGTCAGGCGCAGGGCGCGTCGTTGAGCCAGGCGCAGGCGCGCTCGGGCAAGGTTTTCCACACGGCCAGACGAGCCGCGTCATTCATGGTCGACCACGAGGTAATTTCGTCGATCGTGCGCATGCAGCCGATGCACAGGCCGCGCGCTTCGTCCATCTTGCAGACGCTGATGCACGGCGACGACACCGGCTGCGCACGCTCCGCCTGCTGGCGGCTGTTGCGCAACTTGCCGAGCGACAGCTTCAGTTGCGCGCGGGTGCAGGCGTCCATGCTTGGGCGATCAGTCGCGCTGGGCGATGTCGGCCACGGGCGCGCCCGTCATCGCTTCCAGTTCGGCAGGCGTCAGGTTGAACACGGCATGCGGGTGGCCGGCCGCGGCCCACACGCTGTCGTATTGGAACAGGTCTTGATCGAGCAGCATCACGGGCTTGACCGCATGGCCGACCGGACACACGCCGCCGATGGCATAACCTGTCTTCTCGCGGACGAACTTCGCGTCGGCCTTGGCCAGTGCGCCCACGTGCGCGGAAACCTTTGCTTCGTCGACACGATTGGTGCCGCTGGCGATCACCAGTACCGGCACGTCGTCTTCCGCACGGCGGAAGATGATCGACTTGGCAATCTCCGCCACCGAACAGCCGAGGCCGGCAGCCGCTTCGGCCGAGGTCTTGCCGGTGGCCGGCAGCATCACGATAGCTTTCTCGTAGCCCAGCGTGCGCAGGTGGTCAGCCACGCGTTGGGCGGATTCAGGCAGCGGGGCGTTCGTATCGGTCGCGGTCATCGTCGTTGTTCTTGATGGGGGTTCAGATGCAGGCCTGGGCGATCTGGTCCTGCAGCTTGAGCAGCAGCGCGCGACCCGCACGCGAGGCAGTCGGGCGGCCGATGGCTTGCGAGATGAAGTCGCCCGCCAGCACCACCTTGTCCAGGTCGATGCCGGTGCGGATGCCCAGGCCGTGCAGCAGGTACAGCACATCTTCGGTGGCGACGTTTCCGGTCGCACCCTTGGCATACGGGCAGCCGCCCAGCCCCGCAACTGAGGCGTGGAAGATGGCGATGCCGACTTCCAGGCTGGCGAGGATGTTGGCCAGCGCCTGGCCGTATGTGTCGTGGAAGTGTCCCGAGAGGCGGTCGATCGGGAACGTCGCTGCAGCGGCTTCCATCACGGTTTTCACCCGCCCCGCGGTGCCCACGCCGATGGTGTCTGCAATGTCGATCTCGTCGCAGCCGAGGTCGGCCATGCGCTTGATGACGTCCACCACCGACGACACCGGCACCTCGCCCTGATACGGGCAGCCCAGCGAACACGAGATCGACCCGCGCACGCGAATGCCCGCATCCTTGGCGGCCTTGGCCACTGGCGCAAAGCGTTCGATCGACTCGGCGATCGTGCAGTTGATGTTCTTCTGCGCAAAGGCCTCGCTGGCGGCGCTGAAGATCACGATCTCGTCCGCACCTGCTGCAGCAGCGCCTTCGAAACCTTTCATGTTGGGCGTGAGCACGGAGTACAGCGTGCCCGGCCGGCGCTGGATGCGCGCCATCACGTCGGCGCCATCGGCCATCGCCGGCACCCATTTGGGCGACACGAACGAGGCGGCTTCCACGTTGACGAAGCCGGCCTCGGACAGGCGGTTCACCAGCTCGACCTTGGTGTCCGTCGAAACTGGCGACTTCTCGTTCTGCAGACCATCGCGCGGGCCGACCTCGACCACCTTCACAAAATTCGGAATGCTCATCTCAGTACCCTCGTTGCAGATCGACGATGCCGGCAATCGGCTCGCCTGCTTCCAGCGCTCGGATCTTGCGCGCGATCTGGGCAATGCTGACCTCGCGCAGCGTCAGCGCCGAAATGTGCGGCGTGATGTGGATGCGCGGTTCGGTCCAGAAAGGGTGGTCGGCGGGCAGCGGCTCGGTGCGGAATACGTCGAGCGCGGCGCCGGCAATGTGGCCGCTGCGCACGGCGGCCAGCAGGTCGTCTTCCACGACATGCTTACCGCGCGCCACGTTGACGACGAATGCGCCCGGTGCGAGTTGCGCGAGCAGTTTCGCGTCGATCACGTTTTCGGTGTCTGCCGTCAGCGGCAGCACGTTCACCAGCACGCGCGTGCCGGCGAGGAAGCCGGGCAGGGCATCGCTGCCTGAGCGGCAATCGACGCCCTCGACGTGCTTGGCGGAGCGGCTCCAGCCGCGCACCGGAAAGCCGAAGCCCGCCAGCGTCCTGGCGATGTGCGTACCGAGCACGCCGAGGCCCAGCACGCCGACGACAAACTCATCGCGGTTGAACGGCTTGAGGAAGCGCCACATCTTCGCTTGCTGCTGGCGCTCGTATTCATCGAGCCGGCGGAAGAAGCGCAGGACGGCGTGCGTGACGTATTCGCCCATCTGCGCGGCCATGCCGGCGTCGTCCAGCCGCACGATCGGCAGGCCTTCGGGGATGGCATCGGGCGCTTGCGCACGCAGGCCCAGGATGGCATCGACGCCCGCGCCGAGGTTGAACACGGCGCGCAAATCGCGGCGATCGCGCAGCATGTCGGCGGGCGGCTGCCAGACCACGGCGTAGTCGGCGTCCTGCACTGCGCCTTGCTCCCACACCGACAGGCGTGCCTCAGGAAGTGCCTGCGCGAAACCGTCGAGCCAGGGTTGGGGCTTGCCGTCGGGCGTGTAGATCTGGATGTGCATGTGGGGCGACTTCAATGCGGGTGATTGACGTATACGTCAAGCAGTGTAGCAGGGGCCGCCAAGGCGTGTGGCAGCCCCCTTGGGCTTCATTCGGCGGGCTTGAACGCCAGCAACTGCACGCCTTCCGTCACCTGATCGCCCACGCCGTACAGCACGGATTCGACGACGCCGTTGGCAGGTGCCGTGAGCGTGTGCTCCATCTTCATGGCCTCCATGACGACCAGCGGTGCGCCCTTGGTGACGGTTTGCCCCGGGGCGGCCAGCACGGCGATGACCTTGCCGGGCATCGGCGCCGTCAGCTTGCCGCCTTCGTCGTCGGCCTCGCCGGCATGGGCGAGCGGGTCGTGGCGCTCCAGCGTCCAGTGCGCACCGCCGGTGAAGACGTGGAACGTGTCGCCATCGGCATGCACCTGGCCGGTCGCCTTGTGCGTGCCGAGCGTGACGGTGAAGGTCTCTGCATGGCGCTGTGAGGTGAAGGGCGCTTCGCTGCCGCCAACTTTCAGTCGCGAGCCGTAGCGGCCGTAGATGAGCGTGGCATCGATGGACTGATCGCCATGCGTGAAACGCAGCGTGCGCTCAGCCGCGCCGTTCAGGCGCCAGCCGCTGCCGCGCGCCCACGGCGAATGCGGATCGCGCGTGTCGGTGCGCAGGCTGCGTGCCTCGCGGGCGAGCAGCGCAGCCACGGCCAGGGCGATGGCGTCTAGCGGCACGTCCGGTGCAGCGGGGAACAGCGTGTCGTGATTGCGGGCGATCAGGCCGGTATCCAGATCGGCGGTCGCAAATGGCTTCGATGCGACCAGGCGGCGCAGGAAAGCCACGTTGGACGACAGCCCCACCAGGTGGAAGCTGCCCAGCGCCTGCAGCATGCGCGCGAGCGCTTCTTCACGGTCACGGCCCCAGACGATGAGCTTGGCGATCATCGGATCGTAGTACGGGCTGATGGCGTCGCCTTCACGCACGCCGGCATCGATGCGCACGGCAGCCGGTTCGCCATTGGCTTGCGCGCCTACGGTGAACTCCACCGCCGCTGGTGTGCGCAGCACCTTCAGCGTGCCGATGGAGGGCAGGAAATCGCGGTCGGGGTTTTCGGCGTAGATGCGTGCTTCGAGCGCATGGCCGTGGATGTGCAGCTCGTCCTGCGTGCGTGGTAGCGGCTCGCCGGATGCCACGCGCAATTGCCATTCGACGAGGTCCTCGCCCGTGATCATTTCGGTCACGGGGTGCTCGACCTGCAGGCGCGTGTTCATCTCCATGAAGTAGAACGTGCCGTCTTCGTCGACGATGAACTCGACCGTGCCGGCACCCACGTAGCCCACGGCGCGCGCGGCCGCCACGGCCGCTTCGCCCATCGCGCGGCGGCGGTCCAGCGTCATGCCCGGGGCGGGGGCTTCTTCCAGCACCTTCTGGTGGCGGCGCTGCACAGAGCAGTCGCGCTCGAACAGATAGACAGCGTCGCCGAAGCTGTCGGCAAACACCTGGATTTCAATGTGGCGCGGACGCGTGAGGTACTTCTCGATCAGTACGCGGTCGTCACCGAAGCTGGAAGACGCCTCGCGCTTGACGGAAGCCAGCGAGGCTTCGAACGCATCGCCTGACTCCACCACGCGCATGCCCTTGCCCCCGCCGCCGGCGCTGGCCTTGATGAGCACGGGGTAGCCGATGCGATCGGCTTGCGTGCGCAGGAAGGCCGCGTCCTGGTTGTCGCCGTGGTAGCCGGGCACGAGCGGCACGCCCGCCGTTTCCATCAGCGCCTTGGCCGCGCTCTTGCTGCCCATCGCTTCGATGGCCGAGGCCGGCGGGCCGACGAAGATGATGCCGGCGTCTGCGCAGGCTTTTGCGAAAGCTTCGTTCTCTGAGAGGAAGCCGTAGCCGGGATGGACGGCTTGCGCGCCCGTGGCGCGTGCGGCTTCGAGGATGCGATCAGCGCGGAGGTAGCTGTCGCGGGCGGCGGGCTCACCGATGTGGATGGCTTCGTCGCAGGCCGCGACGTGGCGGGCGTTGGCGTCGGCATCGGAGTAGACCGCGACCGTGCGGATGCCGAGCTTGCGGCAGGTGGCGGCGACCCGGCAGGCGATTTCGCCTCGGTTGGCGATGAGGAGCTTGGTGATCATGGTGTTGTTACGTCTCCTTGTTTGTTTTTGCACTTGTGGTGCATCCCTTGTTTCGTACCCTGCCGGGCACGACCTACTTTTCTTTGTCTTGCCAAAGAAAAGTAGGCAAAAGAAAGGCGCGCCCGAGATGGCGACCCATCCCTTGAATTTTCGTAACCGGGCGGAGACGGGAAAAACTCGCTGCGCTCAAACAGTTTCCCGTCTTGTTTCCGCCCGCTTACGAAAATTCAAGGCGCCATCAAGGGCAGGAACGTCAACGGCCAAACCGTTGGTGTGCATGCTCTGTCAGGCCCTTGCTTGTTGCTGTGTTGCTGTGTTGCTGTGTTGCTGTATTGCCGTTTGCTTCGCTCCGCGTCTTGCCGCGTACCCACCACTGCGTTTGCACTTCGATGGTGTAGCCGTTGATGCCCTAGATGGCGCCTTGAATTTCTGTTGCAGGGAGGAAAAAGGAAGGGAAACTGTCTGAGCGAAGCGAGTTTTTCCCTTCCCCTCCCTGCGACATAAATTCAAGGAATCTTTCGCCATCTCGGGCGCGCCTTTCTTTGCTTACTTTCTTTGGCAAGACAAAGAAAGTGAGTCGGCCCCGGCAGGGGACAAAAGGGAGGCAGACCACCAACACAAAAACAAAAACCGCCTCCCACAAAACCCATCAGTCGGCAGGCGTAATGTCGATATGACAATGCGAAGAATGCGAGTGTCCAGCATCAGCGCTTTGGTGCATGTGATCCTGCACTTCAACCCGCATCCCCAACCGCGCCAGCAGCTTCCGATCCGCATCCGCCTCCGGGTTGTCCGTCGTCAGCAGCTTCTCGCCATAGAAGATCGAGTTGGCGCCCGCCATGAAGCACAGCGCCTGCAAGGCATCGTCCATCGCCTCGCGGCCAGCGGAGAGCCGCACCATCGCCTTAGGCATCGTGATCCGCGCTACGGCAATCGTGCGCACGAAATCAAACGGGTCCAGTTCTTCGTTGCCCGCCAGCGGCGTGCCTTCCACCTTCACCAGGTTGTTGATGGGCACCGAGTCCGGATACGGCTCCATGTTCGCCAGTTCGGCGATCAGACCCGCACGCTCGTGCACCGATTCCCCCAGCCCGACGATGCCGCCGCAGCACACGTTGATGCCGGCGTCACGCACGTGCTCGAGCGTGTCGAGCCGGTCCTGATACGTGCGCGTGGTGATGATCTCGCCGTAGAACTCGGGCGCGGTGTCGAGGTTGTGGTTGTAGTAGTCCAGGCCCGCTTCCTTCAACTGCGCGGCCTGTTCCTGCTTGAGCATGCCGAGCGTCACGCAGGTCTCCAGCCCCATCGCCTTCACGCCGCGCACCATGTCGGCCACGGCATCGAGCTGATGCGGCTTGGGGTTGCGCCACGCGGCGCCCATGCAGAAGCGGCTTGCGCCGTTTTGCTTGGCGCGCGATGCGGCTTCCAGCACGGCGTCGATCGGCATCAGCTTTTCAGCCTCGACACCCGTGTCGTAGCGCGCCGATTGCGGGCAGTACGAGCAATCTTCCGGGCAGCCGCCGGTCTTGATCGACAGCAGCGTCGATAGCTGCACCGCGTTCGCGTCAAAGTTGGCGCGGTGCACCTGCTGCGCCTGGAACAGCAGGTCGTTGAACGGCAGCGCGAACAGCGCTTCGATGGCTTCGCGGCTCCAGCATGCGTCGGGCGCCTGGCCGGGCGTGACGGGCGCCTTGGCAGCGTTTGGAACGAAGTTGAGCGGAGTGGATTGCATGAGGACTTCCTTCGAGTGATGCGTGGTTTCGTTGTTATGCGGGTCAGGCCGGCAGCAGCCAGTTCGGCTTGCGCTTGCCCAGGAAACTTTGCACGCCTTCGCGGCCTTCTTCCGAAGCGCGGATGGCGGCGATGCGCTCAGCGGTATCCGCCAGCAAGGCGTCGTTGACGGCGGCGCCAGAGACTTCACGCACCAGGCGCTTGCTCTCGCGCACCGCGTTCGGGCTGTTGGCGACGAGCGCGGCGGTGATGTCGGCCACCTTGGCGTCGAGGGCGTCTGCGCTCACCAGCTCATGCACGAGGCCGAGGCGATGCGCTTCGGCAGCGGAAAAGCGTTCTGCGGTGATGAAGTAGCGGCGCGACGCCTGCTCGCCCAGGGCGCGAATCACGTACGGGCTGATGGTGGCCGGGATCAAGCCGAGCTTCACTTCCGACAGGCAGAAGTTGGCCGTGTCGACGGCGACGACGATGTCGCACGCGGCGACCAGGCCGACACCGCCGGCATAGGTGTCGCCCTGCACGCGCGCGATCACGGGCGTGGGGCACGTGTAGATGGCGCGCAGCATTTCGGCCAGGCGCAGGGCGTCGGCGCGGTTCTCGTCATCGGAGTAGCCGGCCATCTTCTTCATCCAGTTCAGGTCGGCACCCGCGCAGAAGGCCGCGCCGTTGCCCGTCAGGACGATGGCGCGCACGCCCGGCTCATCGGCCAGCGCGCGGAACGCGCCGGTCAGCTCGGCGATGACGGTCTCGTTGAAGGCGTTGCGCACGTCGGGCCGGTTCAGCGTGAGCGTGGCGACGGCGCCGTTCTGTGCGAAGGCGAGGGTCTCGAAAGTGTTCATTCGGGGTCCTTGTTGGTGTCGGACTTGGGGTCGTCTGCGCCGGATGCTTCAGCGTTGCTGCCTGGTGCCACCGCTTGCACCGGGCCGGCGGGCAAGCCAAGTTCGCGCAGAAAGGCGTCGACCTGCGGCAGCCAGATGCCCAACCCCGCGTGGCTTGCGAACATGCCGTGCGAGTCGCTCTTGAAGGTGCCGAAATCCACCAGCCGGCCTTTTCCGCCCGCACTCGTGTAGGCCGCGAACATCCTGTCGGGCATCGGCTTGGGCCAGTAGCTGTCGTTGTCGCCGTAGAACCAGAGCGACGGATAGCGCGACTGGCGGCCGTACGTCTCGAACGCGCGCACTAGGTTGCCTTCCCAATCGACGCAGGTGTCGTTGCGCAGGCCGCCGGCAAAGTTCACCAGCCCGCGCACGCCCGGGTAGGCGATGGTACCGAAGGCCAGCGTGGTTAGGCCGCCGTGCGACTGGCCCATGACGACGATGCGGTTGCGGTCCACGTACGGCTGCGCGGTCATGTAGTCGAGCGTGGCCACCACGTCTTCGGCCTGGATGATGCCGTTGGCTTCCACGTTGCAACCGCTGCCGATATACGCGCCGCCGGATTTGGCGAACCCTTGCCGCATCGGGATGGCCACTACGTAGCCGCGCGCGACCAGCGCCGCAGCCTGCTCGCTGTAACGGGCACGCGCTTGGAATGCCGCCTTGCCGCGCGCCTTGCCGTGATTGAGCACGATGAGCGGAAAAGGGCCGTCGCCGGCCGGCTTGTAGACGGTCGTCTCCAGCTTGAGGGTGAAGATGCCCGCAGACTTGGGCACCTCCACGATGATCTCGCTGATGCCGGACTGAGCGGTTTCGCTCGCATGCGCGGCCGCAAGCAGCAGCGCGCAGCCAACGGCTGCCAAGGCGCTGCGCCACGTTCGCGCGGTGTTGCTGTTCACTGCAAATATTCCTGTCCGATTGACGGCCCGCTTACATGCGGAACACGCCGAAGTTCATGTCGCCAATGGGCGCGTTCAGGCTCGCCGACAGGCCGAGGCCCAGCACGCTGCGCGTATCAGCCGGGTCGATCACGCCGTCGTCCCACAGGCGTGCGCTGGCGTAGTACGGATGGCCCTGGCGCTCATATTGGTCGCGGATCGGCGCCTTGAACGCGGCCTCTTCATCGGCGCTCCACTGGCCGCCCTTGGCTTCGATGCCGTCGCGGCGCACGGTGGCGAGCACGCTTGCGGCCTGTTCGCCGCCCATCACCGAGATGCGCGCGTTCGGCCACATCCACAGGAAGCGCGGCGAATACGCCCGGCCGCACATGCCGTAATTGCCCGCGCCGAACGAGCCGCCGATGATGACCGTGAACTTGGGCACCTGCGCCGTTGCCACGGCCGTCACCATTTTCGCGCCGTTCTTGGCGATGCCTTCGTTTTCGTACTTGCGGCCCACCATGAAGCCGGTGATGTTCTGCAGGAACACCAGCGGGATCTTGCGCTGACAGCACAGCTCGATGAAGTGCGCGCCCTTGAGTGCCGCCTCTGAAAAAAGAATGCCGTTGTTGGCGATGATGCCGACCGGGTAACCCCAGATGCGCGCAAAGCCGCAGACCAGCGTCGTGCCGTAGCGCGCCTTGAATTCATCGAAGGCGGAATCGTCGACGATGCGGGCGATGACCTCGCGCACGTCGAACGGCTTGCGCGTGTCGGTCGGGATCACGCCGTAGAGTTCTTCTGCGGGAAAGCGCGGCTCGACGGGCGCATGAATCTGCAGCTGCTCCGGCTTGCGGCGGTTCAGGTGCGCGACGATGCTGCGGGCTTGCGCCAACGCGTGCGAATCGTTGTTGGCAAAGTAATCCGCCACGCCCGACAGCCGCGTGTGCACATCGGCGCCACCGAGGTCTTCGGCGCTCACCACTTCGCCGGTCGCGGCCTTCACCAGCGGCGGGCCTGCCAGGAAGATCGTCCCCTGTTCCTTGACGATGATCGACTCATCACTCATGGCCGGCACATACGCGCCGCCCGCCGTGCATGAGCCCATCACCACCGCGATCTGTGGAATGCCCTTCGATGACAGGTTGGCCTGGTTGTAGAAGATGCGACCGAAGTGATCTCGATCGGGGAACACGTCGTCCTGGTTCGGCAGGTTGGCGCCGCCGGAATCGACCAGATAGACGCAGGGCAGGTGGTTCTGCTCGGCGATCTCCTGCGCGCGCAGGTGCTTCTTCACGGTCATCGGGTAGTAGGTGCCGCCCTTGACCGTGGCGTCGTTGCAGACGATCACGCATTCCTGCCCCGAGATGCGGCCGATACCGGTGATGATGCCGGCGCCGGGCGCGGCGTTGTCGTACATGCCATACGCCGCCAGTTGCGAGAACTCCAGGAACGGCGTGCCAGGATCGAGCAGTTGCTGCACGCGGTCGCGCGGCAGCAACTTGCCGCGGGCGAGGTGTTTGGCACGGGCGTCGTCACCGCCGCCCTGGGCGATGCGCGCAACCTTGTCGCGCAAGTCGGCGACGAGTGCGCGCATGGCATCGGCGTTGGCCTTGAAGTCTTCAGCGCGGGGGTTCAGCTTGGTCTCTAGCGTCGGCATGGCAGCAGTGCGGGAAGGTCGGTGCGGTTCAGTCAGGGAAGGTACCGTCGACGTACAGCCAACGGCCTTCGGCGGATTCAGCGCCGCTGGCGTCCAGGCGGACGAAGCGGCTGGTTTCGTGCAGGCGATGCGCGCGGCCGCCCACCTTGTAGCGGGCGACGAATTCCACCGTCGCGTGCGTGGCGTCTTGCGGCGTGTGGCGCCTGACGTCCAGGCCGAGCCAGCGCGTGGCGGCGGCGTCTGCTTCGCTGGTTTCCAGGTCGACAGGGCAGGTGGACGGATGCCACGTGCGCCGCAGGTAGGCCGTGTCGCCCAGCACATAAGCGCTGTAGCGCGAGCGCATGAGCTGCTCAGCCGTAGCCGCCACGGCCTCGCCCGCGTGGAACGGGCCGCAGCAGCGCGCATAGGCGCCGTTGCCGCAAGGGCAAGCGTCGGCCGCGCCGATGGGCTGTGGATGTGCAGCAGGCATCAGGCCAGCAACTCCGGCAGTTCGCGCATGTCGGTGAACGTGCGTGTGGCGCCGGCGGCAATCAGCGGGCCTGGTGCATTGCGGCCCGCGTACGCCAGCACCGTCATGCCGGCTGCGTGCCCGGCGGTAACGCCCGTGGGGCTGTCTTCGATCACCAGGCAGCGCGAGGGCGATACCCCGAGGCTGCTGGCGGCGAGCAGATACACGTCGGGTGCGGGCTTGCTGCGTGCGACTTCCGTGGCAGAAAAGATGCGCACGTCCGTCGGCTGGAAATGCTCGATCAGCCCGGTGCGGTTGAGTTGCAGCTCCACCTTCATGCGGTCCGCTCCGGAAGCCACGGCCATCGGCAGGCCGAGCCTGGAGAGCACATCGATGGCGTGCCCGATATGCGGCACGGCTTCCACTTCGGCTTCGAGCAGCACGTTGCGTCGCGCCTGGAAGGTGGACAACCAGTTCGGCGGCAGCGGTGCGCCGCGCATCTCGGCAATCGCATCCAGCTCTTCGCGGATGGCCTTGCCGAGGAAACGCTGGATGGAATCTTCCAGGCTGATGTCGATGCCAAGCTCGATCAGCATCTCCCAGATCAGACGGTTGACAATGGGTTCGCTGTCGACCAGCACGCCGTCGCAATCGAAGAGGATCGCGTCAAAGCGCGGGTGGTTTGAAACAGAGGAGGTCACTGCAGTCATGCGCTCTTCGTTGTTGGTTCGTTGGCGGCGGTTCGTGCATCTGCCGCCGTTGTGGATGTGGCCTTATATCCGTCCGTCGCGCAGCAACGCTTCAATCTGGTCAAAGCGGTCGAAGCCCCAGAACGCCTCGCCGTCGACGATCACGTAGGGCGAGCCGAACACGCCGCGCGACATCGCCAGGTCGATCTCGGCCTTGAGCTGGTCCTTGATCTGCTGGCTGCTTGCGCCGGCGTTGAGTGCGGCGCCGTCGATGCCCATCGCGTCGGCAATCTTCATGACCTCGGTCGGCTCGCCGATGTTGATGTCGTCAACGAACAGTGCGCGGTAGACGGCCCGTGCGAAGTCGATCGCGCGGTCCCCACCGTGATGGTCATGCACCCACAGCGTGGCACGCGCGGCGTATTGCGTGGGCAGCGGGAAGTGCGTCGGCTTGCGGTATTCAATGCCGTTGAAGCGCGCGGTACGCTCGAAATCGCGCCACGCGTAATCGCCCTTGAGCGGCACCTGCGGCAGCGGGGAGCCGCCGGTGGTCTTGAAGACGACCCCCAGCAGGATCGGGTGCCATGCCGTCGCCCGGTTGTACCGCTGGGCGAGCTCCTCCATGCGCGTGCTGGCGAAGTAGCCGTACGGCGATGAGAAGTCGAAGTAGAAATCGATGGCCCCGTTCATGGTGTGCTCCCCTTGTTGTGCTGCGCCTTCCCCAAAACTGCCTACGCCAGCGCGCGGGCGATCAAGATTTTCTGGATATCGCTCGTGCCTTCGTAGATCTGGCACACGCGCACGTCGCGGTAGATGCGCTCCACCGGGAAGTCGCTGACATAGCCGTAACCACCAAAGACCTGGATGGCATCGGAGCACACGCGCTCGGCCATCTCGCTGGCGTTGAGCTTGGCCATGGCCGCCTCTTTCAGGCACGGCAGCCCGGCGTCTTTCAGGCTGGCGGCATGCCAGACCATCTGCCGCGCCACATCCACGCGCGTCGCCATCTCTGCCAGCCGAAACTGCACGGCCTGGTGCGCAAACAGCGGCTGGCCAAAGCTTTCGCGCTCCTTGGCGTATGCCAGCGCGGCTTCAAAGGCCGCACGCGCCATGCCCACGCTCTGCGCGGCAATGCCGATGCGCCCGCCTTCCAGCCCGGACAGCGCCATCTTGTAGCCCGCGCCTTCTTCGCCCAGCAGGCAATCGGCGGGGATGCGGCAGTCTTCGAACACGATCTGCGCCGTGTCGGACGAGTGCTGGCCCAGCTTGTCTTCGAGCCGCGCGACGACGTAGCCCGGTGTGTTGGTCGGCACCAGGAACGCGCTGATGCCGCGCTTGCCTGCGGTCTTGTCCGTCACGGCCATGACGATCGCCACGTCGGCATGCTTGCCGCTGGTGATGAACTGCTTCACGCCGTTGAGGACCCAGTGGTCGCCATCCCGCACGGCCGTGGTGCGCAGCGCCGATGCATCGGAGCCGACATGCGGCTCGGTCAGGCAGAACGCGCCGAGCATCTCGCCGCGCGCCAGCGGCACGAGCCACTGCTGCTTCTGCGCGCCGTTCGCAAACGCCATCAGCATGCTGCACACGGGGCAGTTGTTCACGCTGATGACGGTGGAGGTGCCGCCGTCGCCGGCAGCAATTTCTTCCAGGATCAGCGCCAGCGACAGGTAGTCGAGTCCCGCGCCGCCGAGTTCTTCCGGCACGGCCACGCCATAGGCCCCAAGCTCGCCGAGTTGGCGGTGCACGTCTTTCGGGAACGTCGCATCGCGGTCCCACGCGGCTGCATGCGGCGCGATCGCCTCGCGCACGAAGGTGCGGATGGCGTCGCGAATCATCTCTTGCTCTTGGGTCAGCAGCATCGTTCCGGCCTCACCATTCAATGACGCTGCCGTCGTAGTTGCGGAACCCGCCGTTGTCGGCGCGCGTGGCGCCGGCGATCACGCGGCGGATGCCAGCCACACTCTCCTGCGGCGTGATGGCCGCGTCCGCGCCGCCCATGTCGGTCTGTACCCAACCGGGGTGGAACGTCAGGCACGTGGCGTTCTTGGCGTCGATCGATACCCCGCGCAGCACGGCATTCACCGCCGCCTTGCTCGCGCGATACAGCCAGCCGCCGTTGCCCGCCATGTCGCCGATGCTGCCCATGCGGCTGGAGATGACGGCGAGCACGCCGCCAGGCTCGTCCGCACCATTGCGTCCGGCTTCCACCATCGGCAGCACGGCGGGCAGCACGCCCATCGGGGCCCACACGTTGGTGTGCATCACGGCATCAAAATCGGCCTGGCTGACGGGCGTGGCACCCTGCGTGCGCGGGCCGTAGATGCCCGCCACGTAGATCGCCACGTCCAGCGCTTCGCCGTCGAGCTTCCACGCGAGGCCGGCGACGGCGTTGGCGTCAGTCAGATCAAGCACGTGCGTTTCCGCGCCCAGCGCCTGCAATTCTTCTGCGGCTGCTTGCGAGCGCACGGTGGCGATCACGCGCCAGCCATCCGATCGGTATTGCTTGACGGTCTCCAGACCGATGCCGCGCGACGCGCCCAGGATGAGCGCGGTACGCGTGCGGCGGGACGTTGCGTTCGTCATGCGCGTGCCTTAGTAGAGTTCGATGCCGACGGCCGTGGCTTCACCGCCGCCGATGCACAGGCTGGCCACACCGCGCTTGCCGCCACGGTGTTGCAGCGCGCCCAGCAGCGTCGCGATCACGCGCGCGCCGGATGCGCCGATCGGATGGCCCAGCGCGCATGCGCCGCCGTTCACGTTCACCTTCTCGTGCGGGATCTTCAGGTCGTGCATCGCGGCCATCGGCACCACGGCAAACGCCTCGTTGATCTCGAACAGGTCGACGTTCCCCGAGTTCCAGTCGAGCTTCTTGAACAGCTTGTCGATGGCTGTGACCGGCGCCGTGGTGAACCAGCCCGGTGCCTGTGCGTGCGTGGTGTGGCCCAGCATCACCGCCAGCGGCGTGATGCCGAGTTGCTTGGCAGTCGACTCGCGCATCATCACCAGCGCAGCCGCCCCATCGTTGATCGACGAAGACGACGCGGCCGTCACCGTGCCGTCTTTCTTGAACGCGGGCTTGAGCGAGGGGATCTTGTCGACCTTGATGCGGCGCGGGCCTTCATCGGTGTCGATGACGGTGTCGCCCGCTTTGCTCGACACGGTAACGGGCGTGATTTCCCAGCGGAATGCGCCGGATTCGGTGGCCTCTTGCGCGCGGCGCACGGACGTCATCGCGAAGTGGTCCTGGGCTTCGCGCGTGAAGCCGTACTTCTCGGCGCAGTCCTCGCCGAAGGTGCCCATGGCGCGGCCCTTGTCGTATGCGTCTTCCAGGCCGTCCAGCATCATGTGGTCGTAGATCATGCCGTGGCCGATGCGATAACCGCCGCGGCCTTTCGGGATCAGGTACGGCGCATTCGTCATGCTTTCCATGCCGCCCGCGACCACCACGTCGACCGAACCCGCGAGCAGTGCGTCATACGCGTTCATGGCCGCGCGCATGCCCGAACCGCACATCTTGTTGACCGTGGTGCAGCCGACCGACAGCGGCAGGCCCGCGCCCAATGCGGCCTGGCGTGCCGGTGCCTGCCCCTGGCCCGCAGGCAGAACACAGCCCATGATGACTTCTTCGATCTGTTCCGGTTTCAAGCCCGCACGTTCGACCGCCGCGCGAATGGCAGCGGCGCCGAGTTGCGGAGCGGTGAGGCTGGCGAGTTCGCCCTGGAAGGCGCCCATCGGGGTACGGGCGGCGGAGGCGATGACGATTCGGTCGGACATTGCTGCAATCTCCTGGAACTGTGCTTGGGACATGTTCTGCACTTTTGGTGCAGGGGTTGTGTGTCTCTTGCTAGTGGGGTCGTTGTTGGTGGTTCACCCCTATTTCGTACTCTGCCGGGCACGACCTACTTTTCTTTGTCTTGCCAAACAAAAGTAGGCAAAAGAAAGGCGCGCCCGAGATGGCGACCCATCCCTTGAATTTTCGTAACCGGGCGGAGACGGGAAAAACTCGCTGCGCTCAAACAGTTTCCCGTCTTGTTTCCGCCCGCTTACGAAAATTCAAGGCGCCATCAAGGGCAGGAACGTCAACGGCCAAACCGTTGGTGTGCGTGCCCCATCAGGCTCTTGTTTGTTGCTGTTGCTTGCTGCTTGTTGCCGTTTGCTTCGCTCCGCGTCTTGCTGCGTACCCACCACTGCGCTTGAACCTCGAGGGTGTGGCCGTACCCTGCCCTAGATGGCGCCTTGAATTTCTGTTGCAGGGAGGAAAAAGAGGGGAGGCTGTCTGAGCGAAGCGAGTTTGCCTCCCCTCCCTCCCTGCGACATAAATTCAAGGAGTCTTTCGCCATCTCGGGCGCGCCTTTCTTTGCTGACTTTCTTTGGCAAGACAAAGAAAGTGAGTCAGCCCCGGCAGGGGATGAAACAAGGGATGAACCCAAAACAAAACAACCCACCCCAAACTCAAAAGAAATCAAAACCCCACCGGACTAGGCACACTCCCTTCCTTCCCATAGTTCAACCAAGCATCAGCAAGCTGCGCATGCAGTTCCTCATTGGAACTCGCCGCCATTCCAAGATTGCGCAGCATCCCGTCCTTCACGCCGTAGATCCAGCCATGAACCGTCAGCGGCTGCCCGCGATCCCAGGCGTCCTGCACGATCGTCGTCAGGCACACGTTATTGACCTGATGGATCACGTTCAGCTCGCACAGCCGGTCGTGTTGATCCTGCTCGCGGACCACCGTGCCCAGATACGTCTCATGCTGCTCGGCCACATCCCGCACGTGACGAATCCAGTTGTCAGCCAGGCCGAAGCGTTGCTTCGTCAGCGCGGCCTTCACGCCCGAACAGCCGTAATGGCCCACCACCGTGATGTGCCGGATCTTCAGCACTTCCACCGCAAACTGCAGCACCGACAGGCAGTTCAAGTCCGAGTGCACCACGACGTTGGCGATGTTGCGGTGGACGAACACCTCGCCCGGCGGCAAGCCGATGATCTGGTTGGCCGGCACGCGCGAATCCGAGCAGCCGATCCAGAGGTATTCCGGGTTCTGCTGATTGGCCAGATTCGAGAAAAACGCCGGGTCTTCAGCGTTGACCCGCTCGACCCACTTCCGGTTGTTCTCGAACAGCTCTTTGATGCGTTGTGGCATGGTTTCCCGTCGTGTTGAGAGGGTTAAGCGGCGGCGCGCTGCAGCGTCGTGTTGTCTTGTGCTGCGTTGTCGGGCGCGCTCGCGCCGTAGCGATTGACGAAGCGTTCGGCTGCGTCATACGCGTAGAAATCGTGCATCTGCCCGGAGAGCAGGCGCTCTTTGTACCCCTGCCACATGGAAGCTTCAAAGAAGTCTGCGTGGTGCTTGAGGAAGGCTTCGCGCACGCGCGGGTCGCCCAGCAGGAACGTGCGGTACGTCTCGGGAAAAATGTCGTGCGGGCCGACGTTGTACCAGACCTCGCCGGACATTTCTTCTTCTTCCGTGCGCGGTTCGGGCACGGTGCGGATGTTGCAGTCGGTGAGGTATTCGATCTCGTCGTAGTCGTAGAAGACCACGCGGCCGTGGCGCGTCACGCCAAAGTTCTTGTACAGCATGTCGCCCGGGAAGATGTTCGCGGCAATGAGTTCCTTGATGGCGTTGCCGTATTCGATGATGCCGTGCTCGACCTGCGCATCGGTGCCTTCGTGCAGCCAGATGTTCAGCGGCGTCATGCGGCGCTCGATGTAGACGTGGCGGATGACGATCTCTTCGCCGCCGTCTTCGCTGCGCTGGTATTCGACCATCGAAGGCGCGTGCTTTTCCAGCTCCTTGATCAGGTCGTCGTCAAAGCGCGAGAGCGGGAAGGCCACGTCGGAATACTCCAGCGTATCGGCCATGCGTCCCACGCGGTCGTGACGCTTCACAAGCTGATACTTGCTCTTGATCAGCTCGCGCGTGGTTTCCTTGGGCGGCGGGAAGTAGTCCTTGATGACCTTGAACACGTACGGGTACGACGGCAGCGTGAACACCAGCATCACGAGGCCCTTGATGCCCGGCGCGATGATGAACTTGTCCGATGAGTGCTGCAGGTGATGCAGGAAATCGCGATAGAAGAGGTTCTTGCCCTGCTTCTGCAGACCCAGCGAGGTGTAGATCTCGGCGCGCGGCTTGCGCGGCATCAGGTCACGCAGGAAGGTCACGTAGGCAGACGGAATCTCCATGTCCACCATGAAATACGAGTGCGTGAACGAGAACAGGATCAGCAGTTGTTCCTGCCGCAGCAGCACCGTGTCGAGCGAGAGCTGGCCGGCGGCATTGCGTAGGATCGGCACGGCCAGCGGGAACGTCTTGTCGCCGTTGATCACGCGCCCGATGATGTACGCCGCCTTGTTGCGGAAGAACAGCGACGACAGCACGTGGATCTGGAAATTCGGCGCGATGCGGAAATCGCCGAAGTGCTCGCCCACCGCGCGCACCACGTAGCCGATATCACGCTCCAGGTCTTCAAACGGCGCGTTGAGCTGGAAGTTGTGGACGATGCGCTCGAAACAGGCGCCCAGGCCATCGCGTGTGCCGGGGTAATACGCGCGGTACGTCGGCTTGGTGGGCGACTCTTCATTCTCGATGTACTCCGTCGAGATGGCCGGGCGCACGAAGATGAAATCGTTGTTGAAGTACGAACGATGCAGGATGCGCGTGCACACCGAGTTGAAGAAGGTCTCGGCGCACTCGGGCTGATGATGGTTGGTCAGCAGGCCGATGAAGTGCAGCTTGATCTGGCGCCAGATCTCGTCGTCGATGTTCTCGGCGTCGTATTCGTCTTCGAGGATGACCGAGGCTTCACGCACGCGCTCGTCGTAATAAGCAATGCGGTCGCGCTGCAACTGCTGCAGGCCGGCCCAGTCTCCGGTCTCGAACGCCGTCTTGGCCTGTACGCTGACCTCGCGGAACAAGCGATAGTGCTTGTCGAAGCCGTCGAGCATCGTGCGGGCAACGTCGAAGGCGATCTGCGACGAGAGGAGCTTGGGGAAATGGGACATGGCGTGTGCGCGGGGGCAGGGAAGCGGCAAAACCAGCAAACCAGGCAGACCTAGATTGTAGGGTCTTCGGTACCGTGTTCGCGTCCTGAAACCGTTGCGCCTCCTTATCCGTTTGGCTGATGGCCCCGTGCCCCAGCCCCGCCTGCTCTCGCCAGTTACATCGTCTCTGCGTACAGCTCGCGGCCGATCAGCATGCGGCGGATTTCCGACGTGCCGGCGCCAATCTCGTACAGCTTGGCGTCGCGCCACAGGCGGCCGACCGGGAATTCGTTGATGTAGCCATTGCCGCCCAGGATCTGGATGGCTTCGCCGGCCATCCAGGTGGCCTTCTCGGCGGTGTAGAGGATCACGCCGGCGCAGTCCTTGCGCACCTGGCGCACGTGGTCGCGGCCCAGTGAGTCGAGGTTCTTGCCGACCGTGTACAGGTACGCGCGGCAAGCCTGCAGCGTGGTGTACATGTCAGCCATCTTGCCCTGGATGAGCTGGAATTCGCCAATGCTCTGGCCGAACTGCTTGCGGTCGTGGATGTACGGCGTGACCACGTCCATGCAGGCCTGCATGATGCCGATCGGGCCGCCGGAGAGCACCGCGCGCTCGTAATCCAGGCCGCTCATCAGCACCTTGGTGCCGCCGTTTTCCTGACCGAGGATGTTTTCCACCGGCACTTCTACATTCTCGAACACCAGTTCGCCCGTGTGCGAGCCGCGCATGCCAAGCTTGTCCAGCTTCTGCGCCACCGAGAAACCCTTCATGCCTTTTTCGACGATGAACGCCGTCATGCCGCGCGCGCCCAGTTCGGGCTCGGTCTTGGCGTAGACGACCAGCACGTCGCAGTCGGGGCCGTTGGTGATCCACATCTTGGTGCCGTTGAGCACGTAGCGGTCGCCTTTCAGTTCCGCGCGCAGCTTCATGCTGACGACGTCCGACCCGGCATTCGGCTCGCTCATTGCCAGCGCGCCCACCCATTCGCCCGAGACCAGCTTGGGCAGGTACTTGGCCTTCTGGGCCGCCGTGCCGTTACGATGGATCTGGTTCACGCACAGATTCGAGTGCGCGCCATACGACAGGCCCACTGACGCCGACGCACGGCTGATTTCTTCCATGGCGATCATGTGCGCCAGGTAGCCCATGTTGGCGCCGCCGTACTCCTCGGCCACCGTGATGCCGAGCACGCCCAGCTCGCCCATCTTGCGCCACGCGTCCATCGGGAACTGGTCGGTGCGGTCGATTTCGCCGGCACGCGGTGCCAGCTCGCCCTGCGCCCAATCGCGCACGGCCGAACGCAGCATCTCGATGTCTTCGCCCAAGTCGAATTTCAGGCCGGGCAGATCAATCATGGTGGTCTCCTTGGGCGCGGTTCGAGCCGCGGGTGTCTCTAGTCAGTGGTCTGGCGCTGTGCGGTGCGCGTCGCTTATGGCGGGCGCCGCGGTGCCGGGAGGGTGCTGCAGGGTGTTGCGTATTGTATTGACGTTTACGTAAACGTCAATGACCGTCCATTACGTAGATTTGCGGAATCAGGCGGCCTTGCGACGCTTGGTCGGCTTGACCGTGCCGGCCTGCGCGTCTTCCAGCAGGCGCCGGCACTGGCGTTCGTGCTGGTCGATCTCGGCCAGTTGGGCGTTCAAATCTTCCAACTGCTGCGTCAGCACCGCACGGTGTTGCGCCAGCGACGCCAGGAAGCGCTCCAGCTGCGGCACCGTATCGCGCGGCGACTCATACAGGTCCAGGATCTCCTTGATCTCGCCCAGCGACAGGCCGAGCCGCTTGCCTCGCAAGGTGAGCTTCAGGCGCGTGCGCTCGCCGGCCGAGTACACCCGCCGACGTCCGCCCGGGCCTTGGCGATCCGGCGCCAGCAGACCCTGGTCTTCGTAGAAGCGGATGGCGCGCGGCGTGATGTCGAACTCGCGTGCAAGATCGGTGATGGTGAAGCTTGCGTCGGCAAGCGCGCCGGCATCGCCCGATTCAAGATCGGCGGCAAGCGCGGCGGCGGCAGACGGAGTGGAGGCGGACATACGGCGGGAACGGGCTAACGGCAGAGGAGTGATGACACATGCACGCCGGGCAGCGACATTAAGTTTTCGCTTAAGATGGATGACCGGCGGCGAATTGACGTTTACGTTAGCGTCAATGGCGCCAAACCGCAATCGCAGAGACCGCCGCACAGCAGCTCAAGGCGGCGACCGAGACCCCACCCACATGAACGCGCTCGAACACCAACTCGACTATCCCTTTGGCGACACGCTTCCCGAAGGCGGCACGCGGTTTGAAGTCGCCCCTGGCGTCTACTGGCTGCGCATGCCGCTGCCGTTTGCGCTCGATCACATCAACCTCTGGCTGCTGCGCGATCGGCAGGACGGGCAGGACGGCTGGACGATCATCGATTGCGGCATCAACCACGAAGCGATTCGCGGGTACTGGGAAACGATCTTCGCGAACCACCTCGACGGCCTGCCGGTGCTGCGCGTGCTGGTCACACACTGCCATCCGGACCACGTGGGCCTGTCGAACTGGCTGTGCGAAGGCGGCGACGAGAAACGCTGGAACGTGCGCCTGTGGATGAGTCTGGGCGACTACGCCTTCGCGCGCATGCTGGTGGGCGGCACGGGCGCGTCGAATGCCGGCGGCGAATTTGCCGCGCGCCATTTCGAGCGCCACGGCTTGACCGACCCGACTTCCATCGAAGGCATCCGTAACCGCAAGGATTACTACAGCACGCTCGTGCCAGGCGTGCCCAGCCAGTACCGCCGCCTGATGGACGGCAATGTCGTCACCATCGGCGCGCACACATGGCGTGTCATCACCGGTTTCGGCCACGCGCCCGAGCACGTCGCGCTCTACAGTGAAGAGGCCAACGTGCTGATTTCCGGCGACATGGTCTTGCCGCGCATTTCTACCAACGTGAGCGTGTTCGATCTGGAGCCTGAAGCGGATTCGCTCACGCTGTATCTGGATTCGCTGGGCAAGTACGAGCCGCTGCCCGCGGATGTGCTGATTCTGCCGTCGCACGGGCGGCCGTTCCGGGGGCTGCATACGCGCATTCGGCAACTGCGCGATCACCATGCGGATCGCCTGACCGAAACGTTGGCCGCGTGCAAGGCCGCGCCGCAATCGGCACGCGACATCGTCAACGTCATCTTCAAGCGTCAGTTCGATGTGCACCAGATGACCTTCGCGATGGGCGAGGCGCTTGCTCACCTGCATGCGCTGTGGCATCAAGGCGAACTGGTGCGCGAAACCGGCGCGGACGGTATCGTTCGATTCCACGCAGCTGCATAAACCGCACGACCCGTGCCTTTCAACGGAGCCGCCCATGGCTGACCAGCATGACGTTCTCGACGACAGCGCCGTTGTCCTGCCGTTTCCCGCGCAAACGCCGACTGCACCGTATTACGCCGTGATCTTCGCCTCCACGCGAACCGACGGCGACAACGGCTACGGCGCCATGGCCGACCGCATGGTGGAACTGGCGCGCAGCATGCCGGGTTTCCTCGGCATCGAATCCGTACGCGATGAGCTGGCTGGCGACCAGGGGCGGCCGGGCATCACCGTGTCGTATTGGTCGTCGCTGGAGGCCATTCGCGAGTGGAAGAACCAGAGCGACCACCTTGCCGCCCAGAAGCTGGGGCGTGAGCAGTGGTATGCGTCGTACCACCTGCGCATTGCCAAGGTCGAGTACGACTATGGGTTCGAGCGATAACGTATCGCTGCGGCCAACAAGAAACCCGCCAACCGGCGGGTTTTTTTCGGCCTGAAGACTTGGCCCTAACGCAGCGTCTTCGCAAATTGCCCCAGATACCGCACGCCATCAATCGCGCGGCTGCCGTACCACGACACCATCTCGCCATCAACGAGGTAGACCGGCTTGCCGATCTGCTTTTCGAGCGCATCGACGTGCTCTTCGGTAAAGCTGTAAGGCTCGGTGGAGAGCAGCACGCAGTCGATGTTGCGCACAACATCATTGCTCCAGCGGAACGTCGGGTAGCGCGTGTCGGGCCGGTTGGGGCGGGCACAATCGCCGCTCTTGTTGGTGCCGCATTCCACGGGCGCCGGATCGTCGGGCCACGTATGGCAGTTGACGAGTTTGAGCATCCGCGAGATGTACGTGTCGCGCGACACGGTCATCCACGGGTCTTGCCAGATGGCGTACAGCACGCGGTGCGGCAGGAAGTGGCGACCGCGCAGCGCCTCCAGCTCCTGCGTCAGCGCATCCGACAACTTCTGCGCCTGCGCTTCGCGGCGAAAGATACCGCCCAGCAGTTCGTATAGCGCGAGGTTGTCTTCCGGCGAGCAAGGATGCGTGACGATGATGTGCGGGATGAACTCGCGCAGCTTGTCGACGGTCGGACGCGTGTTCTCGTCAATGTTCACGATGACGTGCGTGGGCGCCAGCTCACGCAACTTGTCCAGTTTGACGGTCTTGGTGCCACCGACCTTCGGTACGTTGCGCACCACTTCGCGCGGGTGGATGCAGAAGCCGGTGCGGGCCACAAGCTGATCGCCCAGGTCGAGCGAGAACAGCAGATCGGTAATCGAAGGGACCAGGCTGGCGATGCGCGGTGTGGTGTCGACAGGGGCGTGGGCGAGCCCAGCCGCATCGGTGTAAGTCATGACGAAATCTCGGGGTTGCGGGGTTTGCGCCCGGCGCGCGCAAACGCAAAGTCATACAGCCCGCGCGGCAGCACGTGCAGCAGCTTGGCGACCATGCCCATCGGCCATGGCAGCACCGTGAAGCGCACGCCGCGATGGATCGCATTCACGGCTTTCAGCGCGAAGCGGTCCACCGGCATCAGGAAGGGCATGGGATAAGGATTGTGTTCGGTCATCGGCGTGCGGATGTAGCCGGGGGCGATCGTCACCACGCGCAGCCCAAGCGGGCCGAATTCCACGCGCAGGCTCTCCATCAGCTTGATCACCGCCGACTTGGAGGCGCTGTACGCCGCCGCACCCGGCAGCCCGCGCACGCCCGCCACGCTGGCAATGCCGACCAGCGTGCCGCCGGGCTGCCCAGGCTTGGCGCGTGCCAGCATCGGCCCGACAAACGGCTGGAACGTGTTGAGCACGCCCATCCAGTTGGTGTCCATCACGGCGGCAAAGGCTTTCAGGTCGCCGGGTTCGCGCAAGTCCGTGCCGACCGAGATGCCGGCGTTGGCGATCACCACATCGGGCAGCCCGACCGTGGCGATAAAGGCGTTGGCCACGTCGCGCATCGATTCGGCGCTGCGCACGTCGGCGGCGTAGCAATGGCAGCGGCTCTGGATGCCGGCAGGCAGCGTCTGGACAAACTCGTGGAGCACGTCGACACGCCGCGCGACCAGCCCGATCATGGCGCCCTGCGCTGCGTACTGACGTGCCAAGGCTTGGCCGATGCCGCTGGAAGCGCCGGTGATGAAGACGATCTCGCTCATGTCGATGTCCTGGTAGGTGTGAAAAAGGCCGACGCACAAAAAACGCCCGCACAGGGGCGGGCGTCGATGGCGGTGTCACGCCCGGGCGAATGCCCGGAAACGCGTCAACCCGTCACATCTTGCGGTTGCGCACCTGGTCGACGAGGTAGTCGAGCGTCTGGGCAGCGCCCACGTTGCTGCCGGCATCTGCCGGCGACGTGGTGTATTTACCCTGCACAACGACGGTCGGCACGCCTTCGATCTTGTACTGATCGGCCAGCTGCGCGGCGCGTTTGGTATTGGCGTTCACACTGAACGAGTTGTAGGTGTCGCGGAACTGCTTCTCGTCGACGCCGTTTGCAGCCATGAACTTCGCAATGTCATCCAATTCGGACATCGAACGGTAGTTCTTGTGCAGTTGGTCGAACACGCGGTCATGCAGCGTCTTGCCGCTGGCGTCCTTGGCGTCGAGCTTGCCGAGCGCTTCCAGCGTGTAATAGATGCGCGTATGCGGTTCCAGCTTGGCATTGAAGGCCACCGGCACGCGCTTGATCACGACGTCCTTGCCTTGCTTGGCGACCCACGCCGTCCAGGTGTTTTCAAAGTCGTAGCAGTGCGGGCAGCCGTACCAGAAGAACTCCGTCACTTCGATCTTGCCTGCGGGCACGGGCTGCGGCGTTTGCAGCACTTTGTATTCCTTGCCGGCGGTGGGCGCGGCGTTGGCCGGCGCGGTCATCAGGAAGCCGGCGCCGGTGGCGAGGGCGATCAGGAAAGCAGCGAGTTTTTTCATGGTGGATGGACGACGAATTAGACGACGAACTGGACGAAGCGACGGAAAAACCAGCGAAATCCAGCGCAGAACCGACAGATGCCGCTATCAGCGTAACTGAGACTGAAGTTTCTGACCGATCACAGCCCGCCGGGTTCACAGCGGGCTGCACGACTTGACGTTACTGGCGAGCGAAGCGAATGACCGACGATTCCACGCCCGTCGACTGCAGGCGGCCGCGCACGGCGGTCATCTCATCCAGCGAATTGAACGGCCCCAGGCGCACGCGATACATCGTGGTGCCGTTCACCTCGCGCTGCGTCACCTTGGCTTCAAAGCCTTGCATGGCGAGATTGCCCTTCTGACGCTCGGCATCTTCGGATGATTTGTAAGCGCCCACTTGCAGGAAGTAGCCCGTCTTGGCGGCATCTTGGCGGGCGATCTCGGCAATCGGGTCCGTCACCGGCTTTTCGTTGGAGGCGGTGACCGGCGCCTTGGGCGGCTTGGCGGCGGGCGCGCTTGCCACCTGCGGGGCCGAGCCCGGCTGGGCCGGATGGATGGTGATGCCCGGCGGCGGATTGTTCTGCTCGGCGGCCTGATCGACCGGCTTGGCCGGCACACGGCTCCACAACGGCGCGTTCGGGTCTGCTGCCTGCGGCGCGCTGGCTTGCGGCGCGGGCTGCACCGGCGTCGGCAGCGTGTTGACCACGTTGCCCGCTTCGCTCGGCTTGGGTTGCGCGCCGCCACGCGACACGAAGGGCACCGGCGCCTTGGTGATGTACACCGCCACCACCACGGCGATCGCCAAACCGACGATCAAGCCCAGCACCAGACCCAGAAACGTGCCGCCCCGTTGCGAGCGGGCACGGGAAAATTGCGTATTGCGTGCCATGTCGATCCTTCTAGAAGCGCCCGATTATAAGAGCGCCGTGTGATGCCAAATCGTGCGCGTTTACATCTTTTGCGGCGCGGACACGCCGATCACCGCCAGCCCGTTGCGCAGCACCTGACGCGTGGCAGCCAGCAGCGCCAGGCGGGCACGCTTGACGGCCTCGTCGTCGACCAGCACGCGATCGGCGTTGTAGAACGCGTGGAAATCGCCCGCGAGGTCCCGCAGGTAGAAGGCCACGGCGTGCGGGGCCAGCTCGCGCGCGGCGTCGGCCAGCATGTCGGGGAATGCAGCCAGGCGTTGCACCAGGGCGGTCGCCTGCGGGCTGACGTCCGGGCCCGTCACGGCAGCCAGATCGGCGCTGGTGAGCGAGGCCGGGTCAACGCCGGCACGCTCGAACACCGAGCAGATGCGCGCGTGGGCGTATTGCACGTAGTACACCGGGTTTTCGTCGCTTTGCTTGAGCGCCAGATCGACGTCGAAGACGAATTCGGTATCGGCCTTGCGCGACAGCAGGAAGAAGCGCACGGCGTCGCGGCCACGCGTGAAGCGCGCCGGCCAGTTCGGCTCGCCGGCTTCCACGCAGGCGCGGATGGTGTCGACGCCGGCTTCGCTGTCGGCGTCGCCGTTGGACCATTCGATCAGGTCGCGCACCGTCACGTACGAGCCGGCACGCTTGGAGATCTTCACCTCGGCGCCGTCCTTCATCACCGTGACCATCTTGTGCAGGACGTAATCGGGGTAGCCCTTCGGGATGCCGATGTTCAGGCCCTGCAGGCCGGCGCGCACGCGGGCGATGGTGCCGTGGTGGTCGCTGCCCTGCACGTTGATGACCTGCGTGAAGCCGCGTCCCCATTTGGTCGTGTGGTACGCAACGTCGGGCACGAAGTAGGTGTAGGCGCCGTCGGATTTGCGCATGACGCGGTCCTTGTCGTCACCGTCGTCGGTGGTGCGCAGCCACAGCGCGCCTTCCTGCTCGTAGGTCTTGCCTGCAGCAACGAGCGCGTCTACCGTCTGCTGCACCTTGCCTTCGGTGTAGAGCGAAGACTCCAGGTAGTAGCGGTCGAACTTCACGCCGAAGGCCTGCAGATCGATGTCCTGCTCATTGCGCAGATACGTGACGGCAAAGCGGCGGATGGCTTCGATGTTCTCGACATCGCGCTCGCCCGTCACGGGTTCGCCATCGGAGGCGCGCACGGTCTTGCCGGCGAGATAATCGGCGGCGATGTCGGCAATGTAGTCGCCGTTGTAAGCGGCTTCGGGCCAGTTGGCGTCGCCCGGCTTGTAGCCGCGTGCGCGGGCCTGGACGGAGACGGCGAGGTTGTGGATCTGGACGCCGGCGTCGTTGTAGTAGAACTCGCGGTGGACCTTGTGGCCCTGCCAGTCGAGCAGGCTCGCCAGCGCATCGCCCAGCGCGGCCTGGCGGCCGTGACCGACGTGCAGCGGACCGGTCGGGTTGGCCGAGACAAACTCCACCAGCACCGGCGCGCCGTCATGCGTGTTTGCGGCGCCATAGCGGTCGCCTTCTGCAAACACGGCGGCGATCACGTCGGCACGCGCGGCGGCGGACAGGCGCAGGTTGATGAAACCGGGGCCAGCGATCTCCACGGCGGCCACCAAGCGCTGGCCGCGGGCATCGGCGCGGATGGCACCGGCGATCTTGCCGGCCAGCTCGCGCGGGTTGGTGCCCAGCGGCTTAGCGAGCTGCAGCGCGACGTTGCAGGCGATGTCGCCGTGCGCGGCCTGCTTGGGGCGCTCCAGGACGATCTCCGGCCGGGCTTGGCCCTCGGGCAGCAGGGAGCCGACGGCGTCGGACAGCAATTGGGCGATCGTCTGTTTGTGGGAGGGCAGCATAAAGAAACCATGACGCCGGCAGTGCTGAATTGGATTGAAATCCAGTTCTGGCGCCGCCAGTTGCGTTGTTCGGGGAAAAGTACGAAATTTTATCAGGTGAGCCGCGGTCTCAGAGGTATCCGCCCCAGTCACGGCAATCCGCGGCCCCCACCCAACCAAGGGAAACAAGAAATCATGATCACCTTTACTTCGCACGCTTCGCAGAAATTCTCGATGCAGAAGGATCTCGCCATGGTGCTGCTGGGCGTGATCGGCAAGACGCTGGGCGAGCGCGGTGTCATCACGCCCGAAGAAATGCCCCACGCCATCGACCGCCTCAAGCGGGCCATCAAGGATGACACGCACCAGGCACATATCAAGGTGGCCGAACTGTCGGCGGCCGAGCTGGACGAAAACGGCGAAGAAGAGCCGCCGCACCTCGGGCAGCGCGCCTATCCGCTGCTGCACATGCTGGAAGAATCGCTGGTCGAACAATCCAGCGTGCTCTGGGGCGTCTGAGGACGGAGCGGGCCAAAAAAATGCCCGGCCGCCAAACGGGGCGGTCCGGGCATCCGGCCACAGCGGGCCGGGAGCGGGGGAGGGGGGGCTGGCGCGCTGGCCGGTATCTCGTCCGACTGCTTTCGCTTTATTGGTCGTGGAGCATGTCGGACAACTCGTCCGCGTGTTCCTCCTCAACGGCCAGAATCTGTTCCAGGACGCGCCGCGTGGTGGGGTCTCGATCCCCGATGTAACGGATCATCTCCAGGTAGCTGTCGATCGCGATCCGCTCGGCCACCAGGTTCTCCTTGATCATGTCGACCAGGCCGTCGGCTTCCACGTATTCGGAATGGCTGCGCGTGGATAGTCCTTCCGGGTTGAAGTTGGGCTCGCCGCCCAGTTGCACGATGCGCGTGGCGATGCTGTCGGCGTGTGCCTGTTCCTCGTTGGCGTGCACCAGGAATTCTGCGGCGATCGGTTCTGCGTTGATGCCCTTGGCCATGAAATGGTGGCGCCGGTAGCGCAGCACGCAGATCAACTCGGTCGCCAGCGCCTCATTCAGCAGCCGCAGCACGGTCTCCCGATCGGCTTTGTAATCTTCGGTCACCGCACCTTCCTCAATGTGCTTGCGGGCACGTTCGCGCAAGGTTTTGATGTCGGTGAGGAAGCTGCTTTCCGAGGGGGCGGCGACGTTGGTCCGGCTCATGTGGTTGCTCCTGCGGGTGATTGCGGGTTGGTTTTATTCGCTGGCGTCGCGTCGGCTGCTTCCGCCGGCCAGCGCCACCACCAGCCCGATCGCTGCCCCAATCGCCACAGCGACACCCACCGACTTGAACGGTGCCGCCGTGATGGTTTCTTCGGTGCGATCGAGCGCCCAGTCCATGCGTTCGCGGGCCTGATGGGCACGCTCATTGGCGGCGCGGCGCAGTTGGTCGGCGCGCGCGTGCAGCGTGCGACTGGCGCGGTCGGCTTCTGCGCTGCCCTCGTCGGTCAATGTATGGATGGCGTTTTCAAGCGAGCGCAGCAGGCTCTGCACGTCTTCCACGGCAGGGCGAGCGGCATAGCGGGCGTGGTCGACGGCGTCGCTGGCACTGTTCATGGCGCGGTGCGCGCGATCATTGACGTCATCAATTCGGCTTCGGACGCGGTGGCTGGCAAAGAGTGACATGGTGAAGTTCCTCATCGTGACGCCCCGGAAGGCGTACTCCGGCGGCGCGGTTGGTTCGGGCGCGGTTTCAGTTTTTGCGAAAGCGGGCCGCATGCCAAACCCCTTAGCAAGACACGGGCCGCGCTTCCCACTGGGTTGGCTGCGCTAATCGACGGCCTTGAAGACCGTGACGCCCAACACCAGAAACAGCACGAACAGCACTACGAAGATGAAGAACAGGACCTTGGCGATACTCGCCGCGCCTGCGGCAATGCCGGTAAAGCCCAGGACGCCGGCCACCAGGGAGATGATGGCGAAGATGAGTGCCCATTTCAGCATGTTGTCGTCTCCGGTTCGGATGGGATGGGAATGCAGGGCAGCGGAGCATTGGATGAGGCCGACGCCCTGTCGCGTATCCCTACGCACATCGCGTGCCTGACCGGGGTGCGCCCCAAGTGTCGCCCGGGGCGCCCACGCGGTATCATCCGAATTGCCAAAAAAACACAAACGCAACGCGCGCCGCGTCGGGCGGTTTGACGCGTTTCCTATGGGTCTGCATGCCATGCGGTCATCCTTGCGCTCCACTCTGCTGCTCGCCGGCGGCATTCTGCTGACGCTCGGGGTGCTGATTGCCTCGGAGACGGGCAACATCCGCCTGAGCCAGGGCTATCGGCAGGTGATTCAGTCGCAGCAGGCCGAAACCGCCATCAACGAACTGCTTGCCGAGCTGGTGAACGCCGAGGCCGGGCAACGCGGGTTCCTGCTCACGGGCAAGGACGAATACCTCGATCCATACAACAAGGCCATCCCGCACATCCACGCGTTGATGGCTGAAATTCGCGATCACTACGCCAACGATCCGGACGCGCTGAAGCTGTTCTCGGAGACGGCGCTCCAGGTGAGCCGCAAGCTCACCGAGATGGAACTCACGCTCATTTACGGCAAGCGTGATCTGGAAGTGGCGCTCGATCTCGTGCGCACCGATTTTGGCAAGGCATCGATGGAAGCGGTGCGGCAGGGGCTGGATCGACTGCGTCAGCGTGAGATCGCCACCGTGGCCCGCAGCCTTGAACACGCCGAGCGCGACCTGGCGCTCTCGCGCTACGGCATTGCGCTCATCACGGCGGTCAACATCATCCTGCTGGTGGTATTGGGCATGCAGCACGCCAAGCGCCTTGCCGTGACGGAGCGTGAGCGCGACATGGCGGAGGAGGAAAGCCAGAAGCTCGACCGTATGGTGCGTGAGCGCACGCGTCAGTTGTCCGACTTGGCTGCGCACTTGCAGCGTGTGACCGAAGATGAGAAGACGCGCCTCGCGCGCGAGCTGCACGACGAGCTGGGCGCCATCCTCACCGCCACCAAGATGGACCTCCACTGGCTGCGTTCACGCATTCATGCCAATGAGCCTGCGGTAAGCGAAAAGATCACGCGCGTGATGGCCCACGTCGATCAGGGCATCCAGATCAAGCGCCGCCTGATCGAAGACCTGCGCCCGACGATCCTGCTCAACCTGGGTTTGGTGGAAGCGCTCTCGCAATTGACGGAGGACGTGGGCACGCGCAATGGCTGGCATACGGAAGTGAGCCTGCCCGACGATATGCCCAAGCTGACCGACGATGCGGCCATCGCGCTGTATCGGATCGTGCAGGAATCGCTGACCAACGCATCGAAATACGCGCATGCGACCACGGTGTCGGTGGCGCTCGATGTGGGTGAAGAGGGCGTGCGCTTGCGCGTGCGCGACAACGGCCGTGGGTTCCCCGCCGATATCGAGCGGCGCCGCATGGTCGGCCACCACGGCCTGCTGGGGATGGAGCAGCGCGCCATTGCGCTGGGCGGCACGCTCGTCATCGACTCAATGCCAGGCGGCGGTGTGACGATCATCGTCGAGCTGCCTCCCAGCGATGCCGTATTCGACCGAGGCGCGGCTAACGAACCGTCGGGCATGCAGGCGCTGACTGGCGGTATTGCGCCTGCCCCGGGCCGCGGCGGCGCGACGGTGTAAGTCGCTCGCCGTAACGCATCGCCCAAACAAAAAGCCCCATCGCGGGGGCTTTTTGTTTTTGATGCCGGCGTCGCTGGCGCTGACGTTACATCTTCTGCTTGGCGTTGTCGGCCGAGTTCTCCAGCTTCTGACCACCGGTCTGGATGTCCTTGCCGGCGCCGGCCATGGTGTTGCAGCCGGCCAGGAACATACACGTCACTGCAAGTGCGGCACACAAGGTCTTCATCGAACGCTCCTTGGGGTGAGAAATGGCGTTGGGCGCGTGGCGCGACGGCAGATGCGGCGCGCTAGGAATCTCAGGGGTGGAAATGCTGCGCGGGCTGTGGACGGGGGCGGCCGACACCGGCGCGCTCTTCGATCACCTCGAACACCTTGTCGAGTTCGAGCGATTTGTCGAAGAAATAGTTGGCGCCGGCTTCAAAACAGCGCTGCCGGTAGGTCGGAACCTGAGCGTGGTTGGTGTAGACGATACGTACGCTGGGCGACGCTTGATCGCGCAGCGTTTGGAGGACTTTGAAGCCATTGCCCTGCCGCAATTGCAGGTCGACGATCACGACGTCGTAGTGGCCCTGCCCCAGAAGGCCCAGCGCTAAATCTTCGGTGTCTGCCCATTCGACCGTCGCCACGAAGGCGGAGGCCTTGAGGTATTCCAGCACCATGCCGCGAAGCACCGGGGAATCCTCGATCAGGAGGACGCGCAGGCCACGGGCGGAGAGGGTGACGGCTTGATCCAGCATGGGTTGATGTTAGCCAGCGGGTTGCCGAGGTGGTATCAGGCGTTGTCCTACATGCCAGTTGGGTTTGCGGTGCGCCAAGGGGTTTTGGCGCCCCATCAGGTGCTACTCAACCAGGCCGTTCTTGATGGCGTAATACGTCAGATCGGCATTGGATTTCATGCCCATCTTTTCCAGAATCCGCGTGCGGTAAGTGCTGACCGTCTTGACGCTCAGGAACAGCTCTTCCGCGATGATCGATACCGATTGCCCGCGCGCCAGCTTGCAGAAGATCTGAAACTCACGCTTGGACAGCGTCTGGTGCAGCGGCTGGTCGGTCGGCTTTTCCAGGCCGCCAATCAGCAGCTCGGCCACGGTCGGGCTGACATAGCGACGGCCTTGCGACACGGTACGGATGGCCTTGACCAGCTCGTCCGGCGCGCTTTCTTTTGTCAGATAGCCCGATGCCCCTGCGCGGATCAGGTTGATGGCGTACTGGTCTTCCGGGAAGGTCGACAGGATCAGCACCGGCAGATCCGGATGGCGCTGGCGAGCCAGCTTGAGGGTGTCGATGCCGTTGCGATCGGGCATGGAAATGTCGAGCACCACGACGTCAAAGGCCCCGGTGCGGAGTTGCTCCATCACCTCTTCCCCGCTGGCCGCTTCCCCCGCGACTTCGATGTCCCGCTCTTCGGACAGAAACTGTCGAAGGCCGGCGCGAACGATCTCGTGGTCGTCCGCAATCAGGACGCGAATCATGCTGCTCCTTATGAGCGCGCTGGGCGGATTGCCCGACTCCGTGCGCTGCGCTTGTTGGTTCGATACGACAGCAATTGTATCGGACTGTTGCGCCAAAACGGGGCCCCTCGTGCTGGCGGTTTGAGAAGGCGTTATCTGCGTTTCCATAAGAGACCTCGGGAATGTGCATGAATCGCAACATGTCGATGCCTCCCCGATCAGCAATCGGCGTGCCTGGGCGCGTGCGGCCAAAGAAAACGGGGCGGAAGAGTTCCGCCCCGAGGGTAGCCGGAATTGCCGGGCGGCCCCGGTTTTTCCGCGCAGTGACGTGTTACTTCGTCTGGGTCGTGGCGGCGGCGTTCGCGCCTGCGTCGGCGCTCAGGCCGGCGCCGGTGTCAGCCTTTGCGGCCTTGCCCGACTTCTCGGCCGACTTTTCCGTCTTGCTGACCGACTTGCCGACCTTGTCTGCGGTCTTGTCGACGCCGGCTTCCGTCTTCGCCTTGTGCTCGTGCGCGGCCTTGGCGCCGTGCTCAGCCTTGGTGTTCAGTTGGCTCTTGGCGGACTCGGTGTCCAGCTTGGCCCCCGTATCGGCCTTCAGGCCCACGCCGGCATTGCCTTGTGCCGGTGCCACGGCCGCAGTGCCATTGGATTGCAGCGATACGCCGGCCGACGGGGTTTGCGCGTTGGCGTAAGCCGAAGCAGCAGCGATGGCGATGGCGGACAGGGAGATCAGCAGCTTGTTCATGGAAGAGACTCCTTTCGTTCTGAACGGCCACGCGAGGGATTCGTCGCGGCATCACTCTGTGTGTGTTGAGTGAATGGGTTCAGTCTATGGAGCCCTTTCGGTTACGACTGTTAGGGGGTGTAAGCCTTTGTAATGTCAGGATCGCCCCTCTTGAAACCCCGGCAAAGCCAATGCCGGTGAGGGTTTGCGGACGTAAGACACAGCGTGATTCACACTATGTCTTAAACGTCTTGTCACAGAATCAGAGATTCGGGGCGAGGGCGCGCTCCACAAAGGCGCGGTCTTCACCGCTGCGGGCGATCATGTCGTCCACCTGATCCTGGCCGATCTTGCCGAGCGTGAAGTACGTGCTGTCCGGATGCGAAAGGTAGAAGCCCGAGACGGAAGCGGCCGGCGTCATGGCCAGCGCCTCGGTCAGGTCCATGCCGATCTCCTGCGCGTCGAGCACGCGGAACATGTCGCGCTTGACGGTGTGCTCCGGGCAGGCCGGGTAGCCGGGCGCGGGGCGGATGCCCTTGTATTCCTCGCGGATGAGCGCATCGTTGTCGAGCGTCTCATCCGGTGCGTAGCCCCACAAGTCGCGACGCACGCGGGCGTGCAGGCATTCGGCAAAGGCTTCGGCAAAGCGGTCGGCCAGCGCCTTGAGCATGATCGCGCTGTAGTCGTCGTTGTCGGCTTCGAACTGCTTCTCGCGCTTTTCCACCCCGATGCCGCCGGTGACGGCAAACAGGCCGATGTAGTCGGCAATGCCGGTGTCCTTGGGCGCGATGAAATCGGCCAGGCAGCGGTTCGGGCGCATCACGCCGTCGATGATCGGGCGCTCGCTCTGCTGGCGGATGTTGCGCCAGGTGAGCGCGACTTCCGAGCGCGATTCGTCGGTGTAGATCTCGATGTCGTCGTCGTTGACGGTGTTGGCGGGCAGCAGCGCGATCACGCCGTTGGCCGTGAGCCAGCGCCCGGCGATCAGGCGCGCGAGCATGCTCTTGCCGTCGGAAAATACCTTGCGGGCCGATTCGCCGACGATCTCGTCGTTGAGGATGTCCGGGAATTTACCGGCCAGGTCCCACGTCTGGAAGAACGGGCCCCAATCGATGTACTGGGCGAGTTCGTTCAGATCGTAGTTGCGGAACACGCGGCGGCCGATGAACTTCGGCTTGGGCGGCGTGTAGTTGCTCCAGTCGATCTTCGTCTTGTTGGCGCGCGCTGCGGCCAGCGACACCATCGGCGTGGCTTTCTTGTTGGCGTGCTGCGTGCGGATGCGGTCGTAGTCGGCGTGCAGTTCTTCGACGTAGCGCGCGGCGCCTTCGTCGGACAGCAGGCTCGACGCCACGCTCACTGAGCGCGAGGCGTCCGGCACGTAAACCACCGGCCCTTCGTAATTCGGGGCGATCTTCACGGCGGTATGCACGCGGCTCGTCGTCGCGCCACCGATCAGCAGCGGGATTTTCTTCACGCGGAAGTACTCGTCGCGCTGCATTTCCGACGCCACGTAGGCCATTTCTTCGAGCGACGGCGTAATCAGGCCCGACAGGCCGATGATGTCCGCGCCTTCCACCTTCGCCTTGGCCAGGATGTCGTTGCACGGGACCATCACGCCCATGTTCACGACTTCGAAGTTGTTGCACTGGAGCACGACGGTGACGATGTTCTTGCCGATGTCGTGCACGTCGCCCTTGACCGTGGCGATGACGATCTTGCCACGCGAACGCACGTCGCCGCCGGCCGCGGCAATCTTGCGCTTCTCTTCTTCGATGAACGGAATCAGGTGGGCCACCGCCTGCTTCATCACGCGGGCGGATTTCACCACCTGCGGCAGGAACATCTTCCCGGCGCCGAAGAGGTCACCGACGATGTTCATGCCGTCCATCAGCGGGCCTTCGATGACCTGGATCGGGCGGCCGCCGGCGGCAAAGATCTTCTGCCGAACTTCTTCGGTGTCTTCGACCACGTAGTCGGTAATGCCGTGCACGAGCGCATGTGCCAGGCGCTTTTCCACCGGCTCCTGACGCCAGGCGAGGTTTTCTTCACGCTTGGTGCCGCCGCCCTTGTAGCGGTCCGCAATTTCCAGCAAGCGGTCGGTGGCATCGGGGCGGCGGTTGAGCACCACGTCTTCCACGCGGTCGCGCAGTTCGGGGTCGAGGTTCTCGTACACGCCCAACTGCCCGGCGTTGACGATGCCCATGTCCATGCCCGCCTGAATTGCGTGGTACAGGAACACGGTGTGGATCGCCTCGCGCACCACGTCGTTGCCGCGGAACGAAAACGACACGTTCGACACGCCGCCGCTCACCTTCGCGTACGGCAGGTTTTGCTTGATCCAGCGCGTGGCTTCGATGAAGTCCACCGCATAGTTGTTGTGTTCCTCGATCCCGGTCGCCACCGCAAAGATGTTCGGGTCGAAGATGATGTCTTCCGGCGCAAAGCCGACTTTGTTGACGAGGAAGTCGTAGCTGCGCTTGCATATCTCGGTCTTGCGCGCATAGGTGTCAGCCTGGCCTTGCTCGTCAAACGCCATCACCACGGCAGCGGCGCCGTAGCGCTTGATCAGCTTGGCGTGGTGCGCGAACTGTTCTTCGCCTTCCTTGAGCGAGATCGAGTTGACGATCGCCTTGCCCTGCACGCACTTCAGACCCGCCTCGATCACGTCCCATTTGGACGAGTCGATCATGATCGGCACGCGCGCGATGTCGGGCTCCGAGGCGATCAGATTCAGGAAGCGCACCATCGCCGCCTTGGAATCGAGCATCGCCTCGTCCATGTTGATGTCGATGACCTGCGCGCCGTTTTCGACCTGCTGGCGCGCCACGGCCAGCGCCTCGTCGAACTGGCTGTTCAGGATCATGCGCGCGAACGCCTTGGACCCGGTGACGTTGGTGCGCTCGCCGACGTTGACGAACAGCGTGCTCTCGCCGATGTTGAACGGCTCGAGGCCAGAGAGGCGCATGGGGTGGTCGGTCATGATGGTGCGGGGTTCGGTCAGGCGGGGGCGTATTCGCCGAGCTTCAACAGGTTGCCGTGCGGGTCGATCACGTAGAGCTCTTTCATGCCCCACGGACGCACCGCCGGCGGCGCGAGCTCCAGCCCGCGCGCGGTGAATTCTTCAAACAGCGCCTGCGTGCTCGGCACACGCAGGTAGCACGAGGTGTGCTCGGCAATGCGGCGGTCGTCGCACAGCCAGAAATGGATTTCAGTGCCATCGCGCTGCACGATCAGGTAGTCGTCTGCGATCAGTGCCTGCGTGAACCCCAGCCGCTCCGTATAGAAGCGGGCCGACTCCTGCAGGTCCAGCGAGGCAAGCACGGGGATGGTGCTGTCGATGCGCGCCTTCATGTCAGGCGGCTTCGAGATACTGGCCGGGCCATGCACGCGGCTTGCGGTTGGCCACGCGGTCGGCGATCGCCTTGATGTGCTCCGGCGTGGTGCCGCAGCAACCGCCCACCAGATTCACCAGGCCGGCCGAAGCAAACTCGTCGACCAGGCTGGAGGTGACCTCTGGCGTTTCATCAAAGCCCGTGTCGCTCATTGGGTTGGGCAGGCCGGCGTTGGGGTAGCACGAGACGGCCGTATCGCAAATCTTCGCCAACTCGGCGATGTACGGACGCATCAACGCGGCGCCCAGCGCGCAGTTCAGGCCAAAGGTGATCGGCTTGGCGTGGCGCAGGCTGTTCCAGAACGCCTCGACGGTTTGGCCCGAGAGAATGCGGCCCGAGGCGTCGGTGACGGTGCCGGAGATCATCACGGGCACGCGCTCGCCGGTGTCTTCAAACAGCTGATCGATGGCGAACAGCGCTGCCTTGGCGTTGAGCGTGTCGAAGATGGTCTCGACCAGAAACACGTCCGCGCCGCCTTCGAGCAGCGCCTTGCCCTGCTCGTAGTAGGCGTCGCGCAGTTGGTCGAAGCTGACGTTGCGAGCGCCCGGGTCGTTCACGTCGGGCGAAATGCTGGCGGTCTTGGGCGTCGGCCCAAAGGCGCCGGCAACAAAGCGTGGCTTGTCGGGCGTGCTGTATTTGTCGCAGGCTTCGCGTGCCAGGCGGGCGGCCACGACGTTCATCTCGTAGGCCAGCTCCGCCATCTTGTAGTCTTCTTGAGCGATGGTCGTCGCACCGAAGGTGTTGGTTTCGATCAGGTCCGCGCCGGCAGCTAGGTACTGCTCATGGATTTCACGGATGACGTCGGGGCGGGTGAGCAGCAGCAGCTCGTTGTTGCCCTTCACATCGATCGGGTGGTTGGCAAAGCGCTCGCCACGGTATTGCGCCTCATTCAGCTTGTAGCGCTGGATCATGGTGCCCATCGCGCCGTCCAGGATCAGGATGCGCTCGCGCAGCAGCGCGGGCAGGTTGGCGGCACGGGTGTAGGGCAGGGGCGCGGTCATGGAAGGGACTCCGAGGTGCAGCGGCCGGTCGAATATTCAGAATTTGCGGCCAAAGCGGAATTTTACCAGTCGCATCAATGACTTGCCGCCGTTGTGGGCAATCGCGCCTCTATAATCGACATCACGCCCTTTGCCCGCCCTGACACTCGCCATGCAATTGCTCGATCCCCCAGACGCCCACGCCTTCCTGGAGCGCACGCCCGCCGCGCTTTTTGTCGACTGCCGCAGCGAAATGGAACACCTCTTCGTGGGGCATCCAGCCGGCGCCCACCACGTCTCGTGGAACGACGGCCCGCATTGGGAGGTGAATCCGGAGTTCGTGCCGACCGTGCGCAAACTGACCGGTCACGGCATCGAGCGCCCCGTTGTGCTGATCTGCCGGAGCGGCAATCGCTCGGCGGCTGCGGCGCATGCATTGGAAGAGGCGGGTTTTCGTGATGTCTACGTTGTGCGCCACGGCTTTGAGGGCGACCTCGACAGCACGCGCCACCGCAACACGCTCAACGGCTGGCGCCATGCCGGCCTGCCATGGGAGCAATGCTAGAAGGACGCTATCGACGCGATAGTCGATCGACACATGAAAAAACGCCCGGCAGCGCCATGCTCCGGGCGTTTTTTGTTGATCCGTCCAGCGGGCGGTTTTGCCCGCACGGTACGTCAATGCATTGTGACCGGCTGCGTCATCACCGTGTCGAATTTGCCGAGGAAATCGTCGACTTCTTCAACGGTCGGTTCGCTGGCGATGAGCTTTTTCACGTCCTCGCGGAAATGCTCGGCCAACTCGCCGCCCAGGAAGATCTCACGTTTGAGGTTCTTGTCCACGATCTCGTAGCCGCCCGCTGACAGCATGGCGTGTTGGCCGTCTACACCGAACTCGACAACACAGTAGTTGTCGCTGTTGTAGATCATCTGCATGGTGCACCTCCGAGGCGTCAATCGTCTTGCTGTTGTGGGGACTGCTCTACTGCTGCACCGGGTAGATGGGGCCCACCATCATGACTTCAAGGGCCGATCAATTCCCGCCTCATGACCGTTCTGCCCCATCTACCCCTTGGGCTTCATGATCGGTCACAAAGTTCGCGAACGCGAGGCGAAATGTGTGACGTGCGTTGTGATCGCGTAACAAGACCTTTCCGTTTCTGCATCAAAAGAAGCAAGCGGCCTTCCGCCATTCGGCCAGTAGACGACGGGCCGTGTGCGGGGCGCGTGCAACTATCGGCAAGGCAGGCAGGCCTTATGGCGTGTCGCATTGACTCCCGCATCCAGCGTGCCCGAGGAACTCATCCAGATCGGCGAGGAAGCCCTCCTCCTGTTCGATGGGGGCCAGGTGCGCCGCGTGCGGAATCACTTTCAAACGGGCGTCGGGAATGTGCGTGGCGATCTCGCGTGCCGCTTCCACCGGGGCACCGGTGTCTTGGTCGCCTGTCATGACGAGCGTGGGACAGGCGATGCGCGCCAGCGCGCTGCGTGTGTCGAGCGCCTTGATGGCCAGGCATGTACCGACATAGCCGTGCGGTTGTGTGGCGCGCAGCAAGCCGCGGATGCGTTCAACGACGTCGGGATGGGCTTCACGAAACGGCGTGGTCAGCCAGCGCTGTATCGTGGGCTCGACAATGCCGCTCATACCGTGCGCTTCGACTTGACCGATGCGCTCGTCCCACATGACATGCGCTGACGCCGGCGTGTAGCACACGGTGTCGCACAGCGTCAGCGAGAGCAGCCGCTGCGCGTGCCGCACGCCCAGGACCTGCCCGACCATGCCGCCCATCGACAGGCCAACGAAATGCACCTGTCCGATCGATAGCGCATCGAGCAGGCCGGCCACATCGTCCGCCATCTGGAACAGCGTGTAGGGGCCGTGCGGGGCGCTGGTCTTGCCGTGGCCACGTGCGTCGTAGCGCAGCACGCGATAGCGGCTGGCCAGGCGTCGGGCGGCGCTGTCCCACAATTGGTGGTCTACGCCCAAGGCGTGCGCAAGCACGACCCACGGGCCATCGGCGCCCTCGGTGCGGTGGTGGATGTCGATGTGGTTGGCGTGCACCGTGCCGGAATCGGAGAGGGCGTTGGTATCCATGTCAGCCTCCTTCCTGGGACTGGTAGACCAGATCGAACTGCATGCCGTTGGGCTCGGTCTGGCGCAGGCGTACCGGCAGCCAGCCGCGATCGGGGGACAGCCAGATCTCTACACGCCGTTTGTCATCCGCGCGGCGCGGCAGTCGTATGAAGTGTTGCGCACGAATCGTGCCGTTCGGCGTGTCGATGGTTTCCTCGCCGACATGCTGGACGCGGGCCACTTCCACGCTGTCGGTATCGGCGATCGGGAATTCCAGCGTGAGGCCCGGGCTGGCGATGCGCGCGGGGCCGCCACGGGCCAATCCGGTCAGTTGCAGGAAGACGCTGAAGCGGTCTTGCGTGCCTTCGGGCAACGGAAGCACGGCCGGCGAGCGGGTGAAAGTGACCGTGGGTGCGCTCTGTGCGCCGGATGCCGGTATGGAGTCGGTCGCGTAATGGAACGTCGTCACGTCGGGTTGTCGGCGCCCGCGCTCTTCTTCGTAGCGCGCGGGGGTTAGACCATACGGGCCGACGGTGCCGGCGCTGCGAAACGCGAGTTTGCCGAAGAAGAGCGGCAACGGAATTTCCACGGCGAGCGTGTAACTTTTGCCATCGGTGGCCCAGCGGATCACGCCATCTTCGTTGCGCACGCCGTTGACGTAAGTGGCGTACCGCAGCGTGGTCGATGGTGGCAGCGAGAATGCGTCGCCCGGCGGTGCAGGCGGCCCGCCCGGGCCTTCGCCGCTCAGATCCTTGACCACGCCGGTATCGCCCGAGGCTTGAGCGCCAGCGCTGGTGAACTTGGACGGGTCCATGCTTGCCAGATCGGGCGCCGGCGACGTGGGTGTCGGCGCCGGAGCAGGCGGGGTCTGAGAACGCGGACGGGGCGGAGCCGGGCGCAGCTTGGGCGCAGCCGGGGGCGGGGGCGGCTGCACGGGCTCGGGATGCAGCAACAGCGCGGGGATGATCTGCTCGGGGGCCGGCAGCCACGTCACCTGACGGCTGCGCGTGATCCACACGACCGCAACGACGTGCAGCACGAGCACGGCCAGCAGCACGAGCCCGAACCGGCCAAGCCGATAGAAGCGACGCCTGCGGGGTTGCACGCGGTCGGTATTCAGTTCGTCAGCATTGCGGGGCGTTGGGTGCAACGTATCCAAGATCGGCGGAAAGTTGTTGTGCGGCCAGCCGCAAGCGCCGCTCCAGCGGGCTGCTCCAAGTGGTGTCGAAGGTGCTTTGTGCGCCCAACGCGATCAGCACGAGACACAATTGGCCGTTGGCGTCGAACACCGGCAGCGACATCGCGTTGATGCCGGGCAGCACGCCACCGTGGATGCGCGAGACGCCACGCAGGCGCACGTCGGCGCAGATCGCATCGTAGGCTTCGAGCGTTTGCGGTAGCTCCGGGTTCTCGGAGTCGGCGGACTCGCCCTGGGCCGCAATGCGATCGAGTTCGCGCTGGATGAACGAGCGCGTCTGCGCGCGCGGCAAGTACGCGCCGAACACGCGGCCGGTGGCCGAGTTCAGCATCGGCATCACATCCCCCAGGCGCAAGCTGACCGTCACGGGATGGCTGGCTTCTTCCCAGTGGACGATGGCCGGGCCCTGGTTGCCCCAGACGGCCAGGCCGACAGTGTGATCGATCTCGTCGCGCAGCGCGGCGGCGGCGGGCCGGGCGCGGCGCATCGGGTCTTGTCGGTTCAGGCTCACCAGCCCCATTTCCAGCGCGAACGGACCCAGATCGTAACGGCCTTCGGGCGTTTGCGTGACAAGCCCCAGGCGCGCAAAGCTCACCAGATAACGGTGCGCCTTGGCGGGGTTCATGGGCGCGGCACGCGCGAGGTCGCGCAGCATCATCGGGCCGGTGGTGTGCGTGAGCACTTCCAGCAGCCGGAAGCCGACTTCGATGGACTGGATGCCCGAGCGCGCGGGCGCATCCAATTCACCGTCGGCATCGGGCTCCAGGTCGAGATCGGTGTCGGCGGGCAGCGGTGGCATGGTCATGGGCGATGGATCGGTTCGGGCCAGTTTAGCCGATGCAAGGTGTACCATCCGCGCAGCTTTTCTCCACACAACGCACATGAAACTCGCCACCCTCAAGGATGGCTCGCGCGACGGCCAGTTGGCCGTGGTCTCGCGCGACCTCAAGACCGCTCACTTCGCCACGCACATCGCCGGCACGCTGCAGCGCGCGCTGGACGACTGGGCCTTCCACGCGCCGCAGCTGCAGGATCTGTACGACCAGCTCAACGCGGGCCGCGCACGCCACCCGTTTGCGTTCGATGCCGCCAACTGCATGGCGCCGCTGCCGCGCGCTTACCAGTGGGCGGATGGCTCGGCGTATGTGAATCACGTTGAACTGGTGCGCAAGGCGCGCGGCGCCGAGATGCCCCCCGAGTTCTGGACCGACCCGCTGATGTACCAGGGCGGCTCGGACGACCTGGCCGGCGCGCACGATCCCATCGTCTGCCGCAGCGAGGCGTTCGGCATCGATTTCGAAGCCGAGGTGGCTGTCATCACCGGCGACGTGCCGATGGGCACCGAGCCGGCCGCCGCTGCCGAGGGCATCCGCCTGATCGTGCTGGCCAACGATGTGTCGCTGCGCAATCTGATTCCGGCGGAGCTGGGCAAGGGTTTCGGCTTCTTCCAGAGCAAGCCGGCCACGTCGTTCTCGCCCGTCGCCGTCACGCCCGATGAATTGGGCGACGCCTGGCGCGAACGCAAGGTACATCTGCCGATGACGGTGCGCTGGAACAACAAGAAGGTCGGCCAGCCCGAGTGCGGCACCGACATGGTGTTCGACTTCGGTCAGCTGATCGCGCACATCTGCAAAACACGCAACGTGCGTGCGGGCAGCATCGTCGGCTCGGGCACGATTTCCAACGTGGACCGCAGCAAGGGGTACGCGTGCATTGCCGAGAAACGCATGCTGGAAACCATCGAATCCGGTGCGCCCATCACCGAATACATGCGCTACGGCGACACCGTGAAGATCGAGATGTTCGACGCCAACGGCGTGTCGATTTTCGGGGCGATCGACCAGGAAGTTGTCGCGCCGGGCACGCAGGCGTAAGCCTTGCCCTACGCGGATTCGGGCGTCGTCCGCGGACGGCGCCCCCGCTTTGGCGCAGCGGCACCGGCCATCAGCGCCTGCCCGTGATACCCCAGACGAAGGGATAGCGTCCGCCCGGCCTCGCGCAATAGCCGCGCGGCGGGCCCTTCCAGGCTCGAATCGAACACGCTGGACAAGCCCAGCGCCGTGATCGCCCCGGCCAGCTTGCCCTGGGAATCAAGCACCGGCACGGCCACCGAATCGATGCCGTGCACCAATGTCCCGCCGATGCGCGCCACGCCTTCTTGCCGCACCGCCTGCCAGCGCGCGCGGCAGTTCAGCCAGTCGGTCAGGCCCGCCTTGCCGGCACCCGGCCCGCGCAATTCACGGTCGATGAGCGAGACGATCTGGATTTCGGGCATCCATGCCGCGCATGCCTGACCCGTGGCCGAGTTCAACAGCGGCATGACAGACCCCACCCGCACATTGACCGCCACCGGCCTGCCGCTGTCTTCCCAGCGCACGATGACCGGGCCGCGCGCGGTCCAGATCGACAGAAACACGCTTTCGTTCAGCCGCTCGGCCAGCTTGGGGAGCAGGTTGCTGCCCTCGCGCACGAAATCCACGTCGGACAGCGCCGACAGCCCCACCTGCAACGCCTGCGCCCCCAGCCGGTAGCGGGCGGAAGCGGGGTCCTGCTCGACAAACCCCATGCGTTCCAGCGACACCAGGTAACGGTGCACCTTCGCGCGCGGCATGCCCAACTGCCGCCCGAGTTCGGAGACGGCGTGTGCGCCACCGGCATGCGCCATCGCCGAAAGCACGCTCAACGCGATCTCAGCGGACTGGATGCCGGCGCTGGTGCGTTCAGGCGTGGCGTCTTCTGCGGCCAGTTCGTGGGGCGATGTTTCCGGGGGCAGGGGGGCGTCGATGGGCATCTTGAAGTCTCGGGTGTCGCTTTATAAGATACGCGTTACGTAAAAAGATACAACCGGCGCGGCGGCCCTGCGCGCTGGAAAAGACCTCGAACCCGGAGACGCCATGAAGCTGTCGATCTTTTCCGTGCAGGACCACTACCCCGACCGGCCCCGCAGTCTGCCGCAACTCTACGCAGACGTCATCGCCCAGGCGCGCCACGCCGAAGCGCTTGGCTACGACACCTTCTGGGTGGCCGAGCATCACTTTCACGAGTACGGCGCTGTCCCCAACCCGGCAGTCTTTCTGTCGCATCTGGCCGCGCAGACACAGCGGCTGCGACTGGGCACGGCCATCTCGATCCTGACCTTCCACCACCCGGCCACGGTGGCCGAGAACTACGCGATGGTCGATGCGCTTTCCGGCGGGCGGCTGTCGCTGGGCGTGGGCTCCGGCTACCTCAAGCACGAGTTCGAAGGCTACGACGTCGATCCCGCTATCAAGCGCGAGCGCTTTGACGAAGCGCTGATGCTTGTCGAGCGCTTACTTGCAGGTGAGCGTGTGCACCACGCGGGCCAGTTCCACACGCTGCGCGACGTGCGCCTCAACGTTCTGCCGGTGCAGGCTCGCGTGCCGATCCACGTGGCAATCCTGCGGCGCGAGGCGGCGTATCACATTGGCCGGCAGGGCCGGCGCATGCTGTTCGTGCCGTATGCCTCGGTTGAAAGTTTTGAGGACATCCGCACGTTGATGGACGAATACCGCCGTGGCCTGGCCGAAGCAGGCATTGCCGACACGCGCGGCATGGCGGCCGTCGCGCTGCATACGCATGTGGGCCCGACCGAAGCCGCCGTGCGTGCAACGGCCGCCGACGCATTCGACCTGTATGTCGCCACGCGGCTCTACGCGCGTCGCCAGACGTACGACGATGTGCTCGCCAGCGGCCTGTCGTTGTTCGGCACGCCCGACGCGGTGGCCGAGAAGCTCGCGCAGCTGTCCGACATGGGCGTCGATCACGTGATGGCGCTGCACAACTTCGGGTTGATGCCGCAATCGGCTGTGCTCGAATCGATGCGCGCGTTCGTGGAGGATGCGCTGCCGCGCGCCCGCATCACGGCGCTCGCTGCCTGAACCTGTCCAGCCTGGGCGACTCCGCATCGCCAAACCGCCGCAAAACCGCTACGCTCTTTGCCAAACCACGGGAGGAGACCCCCAATGCAGCGACCGAAGTGGCGGCACGCAGGCGTACTGGCTGGTCTGGCTTTGCTGTCTTCCGCCGCACTGGCGGACATCCGCGTCGGGGTCACGGTGTCGGCCACCGGGCCGCAGGCCTCGCTGGGGCAGCCCGAGAAGAACGCCACCACGCTGTGGCCTAGCGAGATTGGCGGCGAAAAGGTCGACGTGATCGTGCTTGACGATGCGTCGGACACCACGCGCGCGGTCACCAACACGCGCAAGCTGATGAGCGAGTCGAACGTTGACGTGATCGTCGGCTCGTCCACGACGCCGAATACGCTGGCGATGATCGACGCGGCGGCCGAGGGCAAGACGCCCGTGATTTCGCTGGCCTCATCCGCCCGGTTGATCGAGCCGATGGATGCCAAGCGGCGCTGGATCTTCAAGACGCCGCATTCGGACTCGCACATGGCCTCGATGATTGCCGAGCACGCCGCAGCGCACGGCGTGAAGACCATTGCTTACATCGGCTTTGCAAATGCACTGGGCGAGGCCTTCCTGACGGAGGTGCAGCGCTTTGCCGATCTCAAGCACATCCGTATTACCGATACCGAGCGTTTTTCGCCCACGGACAACAGCGTGACGGCGCAGGTGCTGCGTCTGCTGGCCAACAAGCCCGACGCGGTGGTGATTGGCGGTTCCGGAACGCCGGCCGCCCTGCCGGCCCGCGCGCTGGCCGAGCGCGGCTACACCGGCAAGATCTACTTCAATCACGGCGTATCCAACAACGATTTCGTCAGGCTGTGCGGCAAGGATTGCGAAGGCGCCTATGTGCCGACCGGCCCCGTGATGGTCGCCGCCGAATTGCCCGACACCAATCCGGCGAAGCGGCAGGCGCTGGATTTTGCGCGCCGTTATGAGGCCACCTTTGGCCGTGGCAGCGTGTCGATCTTCGCCGCCTACACGGGCGACATCGGCTTGCTGCTGCAGCGCGCGGTGCCGGTGGCACTCAAGCGGGCCAAGCCGGGCACGCCGGCCTTTCGCGAGGCGCTGCGCGACGCACTGGAGCAGGTGCACGATCTGCCCACCAGCACCGGGGTGGTCAACATGAGCCCGCAGGACCACGTTGGCCTGGACCAGCGTGCCCGCGTCATGGCGCAGATCCGTCGTGGCCAATGGCACCTGGCCGATGCCGCGAAGTGAAAGTGACGATGACGACGGAGCGCATCCCGCATTGCACGCGCGATCTCATCCGCTATGCTTGAACCATTACCTTGGACGCCATGACCTCGCTCGCCCCCCGCTTTGCCCGCTACCAGGCGCTGACGCTCATCCAGCACGGCCCCATCCTCGAAATCGTGATGGGCGCGGCGCAGTCGGCCAACCGCAAGCTGTCCACGGCCGATGCCGGCCTGCACCGCGAACTGGCGGAAATCTGGCGCGATGTGTCCGCCGAGCCCTCCGTGCGCGTCGCGCTCATCCGCGGTGAGGGCAAGGGCTTCTCGGCTGGCGGCGATCTGCACCTCGTCGAGCAGATGGCTGATGACTTTGACGTGCGCACGCGCGTCTGGCACGAGGCGCGCGACCTTGTCTACAACGTCATCAACTGCGACAAGCCGATTGTCAGCGCCATGCACGGCCCGGCCGTGGGGGCAGGGCTCGTTGCCGGATTGCTGGCCGATATTTCGATCGCCGCGAAGGACGCCCGCATCGTCGACGGCCACACGCGCCTGGGCGTGGCGGCGGGCGACCATGCGGCCATTGTCTGGCCGTTGTTGTGTGGTATGGCCAAGGCCAAGTATTACCTGCTGCTGTGCGAGTCCATGACCGGCGAAGAGGCCGAGCGCATTGGGCTGATTTCGCTGGCCGTGCCGGAATCGGAACTCGTCAACCGCGCATTCGAGGTCGCCGAGCGCTTGGCGGCGGGTTCGCAGACGGCCATCCGGTGGACCAAGTACGCGCTGAACAACTGGTTGCGCATGGCGGGCCCGAGTTTTGATACGTCGCTGGCGCTTGAATTCATGGGTTTTGCGGGCCCCGACGTGCGCGAGGGCATTGCGAGCCTGCGCCAGAAGCGTCCGCCCACGTTTGATGGCGCCTGATTGAAGATGAAAACACGCATGCGCGTCCGACCCCAGACCGATTTGTAGGAGACACCATGTTCACCCAGATGCCCAATTTTGCCGAAGGCGGTTTCGATTTCCTGCGCAAGCTGTGGGGCGGCGGCTTTGCCGGGATGGCCGGTGGCGGCATGCCCAACATGGCGAGCTTTGCCGCGCCGCCGATGGACCTTGAGGAAATCGACAAGCGTATCCACGACCTGCGCGCGGTGGAGAGTTGGCTGCAACTGAACGCCAGCCTGCTGCGTACGGCAATTCAGGGCCTGGAGGTGCAGCGCGCCACGTTGGTGGCCTTGCAGACGTTCGGCTCCGCACTGTCGCCCGAGGCCATGAAGTCTGCGTTCGACGGCCTGACGCCGAGCGCGTCGTCGTCTTCATCTTCGTCGTCTTCCGGCGAGGAATCCCAACCTGTCTGGCCCCACACCGCCGCCACAGCCAAGCCGGACGACGAACCGCCGCCCGAAGACGAGGACGAGGCGGAAGAAGACACGGACGACGATCAGGCCGAAGCCCGCGCCGAGGCTGCCCACGCTCAGGCACAGGCCGCTGCGCAGGCGCAAGCGGCCGCACGCGCCGCCGCGGCTGCGCTGGACCCCTCGCCGTGGTGGAACATGCTGCAGCAGCAGTTCAACCAGATCGCCAGCTCTGCCGCCGCCGCCATGCCGATGCCGCAGAACCTGATGCCGGGCTTCCCGGGCGGCTTCCCCGGGTTTGGCGGCGCCCCGGGCGCGGAAGGGCTCGATGCGGCGCCGGAAGACATCGAAGAGCCGACAGCGCCAGCCAAGCCCAAGCGCGCTGCCGCCAAGGCCACGCCGAAGCCGGCCGCCAAGGCGTCTGCAGGGCGCACAGCCAAGCCGGCCACCAAGAAGACTGCTGCCAAGAAAGCGCCGGCGAAATCTGCGCCGCGCAAGCCCACCAACGACACCCCCTGATCGATGTCGACAGACTGCACTGCACTCTTGATGATGGGCGGCGGTGCGCGTGCCGCCTATCAGGTCGGAGTGCTGCGCGGCATCGCGGGGTTGGCGCGCGAGTATGCGCCGGGCGTGGCACGTACGCCGTTCGACGTCATTTGCGGGACATCGGCGGGTGCGATCAACAGTCTGGGCTTGGCCCGCGGCGCGCAGGATTTCACGCTTGCCACCGAGGCGCTCACCCAGCTCTGGGGCACCCTGCATGCCGATCGTGTCTATCGCACGGACGTCGGCCGCGTGGGCTCCAGCGGCGCGCGCTGGCTGACCGCGCTGGCGTTCGGCTGGATGACTGGCCACACGCCGCGCGCCCTGTTCGACAACACGCCGCTGCGCGAGCTGCTCGAATCGCAACACGACGGCGAGCAGGTGCAGGCCGCCTTCGACGCTGGAGCGCTGCGCGCGCTGGCCATTACTGCGCTGTCATACACTACCGGGCGCCACGTCACGTTCTATCAATCGCCGCATGTCGTGCTGCCGTGGCGGCGGTCGCAGCGGATTGCGGTGTCGGACGAGATCGGCGTGTCGCACATGCTGGCGTCGTCGAGCATCCCGTTCGTCTTCCCGGCAGAGCCGGTGCCGCTCGAAGGTAACGACGAATGGTTCGGCGACGGCACGATGCGCCAGATGTCGCCGTTGAGCCCCGCCATTCATCTGGGCGCGAATCGCATTCTGGTGGTGGGCGCCGCGTCCCGCTCGCAGCCGGGCTGGTACGACACGGTGCCGGCGTCCGGGTATCCGTCGCTTGCGCAGATTGCGGGGCAGGCGCTGGCAAGCATCTTCCTCGACGGGCTTTCGGCCGATATCGAGCGGCTGCAGCACGTCAACGCCATGGTGGCCCGAAACCCCGAGATTGCCGACGCGCGCGACGGCTGGCGCAAGATCGAAGTGCTGGTGATGGCGCCGTCCGAGCGCATCGAACTGATTGCCTCGCGCCACGTGCAGCGCCTGCCTGGCACGGTGCGCGCGCTGCTCAAGCCGCTGGGCGGCACCGAGGCGCGCGGGGCGGCATTTGCGAGCTATCTGCTCTTCGAACCCGAGTTCACGCAGGAACTGATCGACCTGGGCGAGCGCGATGTGCAGGCCCGCCGCGACGAACTGGCCGCGTTCCTGTACGGCGCGATTCCGGACACGATGCGCGCAGCCTGATCAGCGGGACGAGCGGGTCGATGGTTCAGCCAGCAGTGCGTCGATGCGTTTAATGAGCGCTGGGTCGCTCGGCTCGACACTGCTGGGGAACACTGCCGCCACGCGGCCGGTGCGGTCCAGCAGGTATTTGTGGAAGTTCCACTTGGGCGGCTGGCCCGTCTGCGTCGCGAGCCACGCATACAGCGGCGATGCGCCCGCACCCACCACTGCCGTCTTCGAGAACATCGGGAATTTCACGCCGTACGTGTTGTAGCAAAAGTCGGCGATCTGCTTGCTGTTGCCGGGTTCCTGCTGAAAGTCATTGGACGGAAAGCCCAGCACCGTCAGCCCCTTGTCGCGATACTTTGCGTACAGCGCTTCGAGCCCTTCGTACTGATGCGTGTAGCCGCAATAGCTGGCGGTGTTGACCACCAGCACGACGCGGCCGGCGTACTGGCAAAGGTCTTGCGGCGCATCGTCCTGCAGGCGCTTGACGCGAAAATTCAGGTTGGCGGGGCAGGCGCCCGTGGTGGTCGGGGTTTGTGCAGCCGGTGCGACGCCGGCCGTAACAGCATGCCCCGTGCGCGGCAGCAGCAACGCGATGACGGTAATGGCAATCGCAATGGCGATCATCAGCAGATGGTGCCGACGCAGCACACCCGACGCGTGCAATTGCAGGCGCGGGCGACGCATGGAAACGGTGGCGGGAAACAACATGGGGAATCTCCAAAAGCGGACGCTCAGCCGGCGAACCGGAGTGTGTCTTCAGTTTAGGGTATAACGCCCCGGGGTCGCACCGGGTGAAATGTGCGTTATGCGTTGCATATCCCTCGCCGCACGGCTTGCAGCGCTTCCTATACTGAAGAACTCGCCGGGTGGTAGTCCGGTCCGATACAAAAGACGGCAGCCTGCGTGCTGCCGATCACATCGCGGCGTACCGCGAGACAACGCGCGACTGTATCGCGCGTGAGGGGGTCGCCGGGCCATGTTGCAACCGTGGCCGCGGCGGGCCTGTTGTGACGAGGAAACGGGCAGACCGAGAACTTTGCTCCGGCAACCCCGAAAATCGGGGGCTGGTCAAGCATGTCTGCTAGAATCCGCCTGCAAATTCAAAGGCTTACCATGCTCTATCCCGAATTGTTCAAGTCGTTGGAAGCGGTCCGCTGGAATATGGAAAAGGATATTCCGTGGGACACGTTCGATGCGTCGCTGCTGACCGACGCGCAAGCGCAGACCATCAAGATGAATGCCATCACCGAGTGGTCAGCCCTACCGGCCACCGAGATGTTCCTGCGTGACAATCGTCACGACTCCGATTTTTCGGCGTTCATGAGCGTGTGGTTCTTTGAAGAGCAGAAGCATTCGCTGGTGCTGATGGAGTATCTGCGCCGCTTCCGCCCGGACCTCGTGCCGACCGAAGAAGAGCTGCACAACGTGCGCTTTGAATTCGATCCGGCCCCGCCGCTGGAAACGCTGATGCTCCACTTCTGCGGTGAAATCCGTCTGAACCACTGGTACCGCCGTGCCTCCGAATGGCACACCGAGCCGGTCATCAAGGCGATCTACAAGCATCTGTCGCAGGACGAAGCCCGCCACGGCGGCGCCTACCTGCGCTACATGAAGAAATACCTCGGCCAGTTCGGCGACAGCGCGCGCAGCGCATTCGCCAAGATCGGCGTGCTGATGGCCTCGGCGCGTCGCACCGAAAAGCCGCTCCACCCGACCAACCTGCACGTGAACAAGGCGCTGTTCCCGCAAGACACCGTGCAGTCGCGCCTGCCGAACCCGGATTGGCTGGAGCACTGGCTTGACGAGCAGATCAAGTTCGACGCCGGCTGGGAAAAGAAGGTCATCGAGCGCATCCTGCACAACATGGGTCTGCTGTTCGAGCGCACCTTCGAAACCGTGCAAGACCTGAACCGCTACCGCAAGGAACTGAACGCACGTCTGCTCGGCTCGGCCGAACAAGCTGCCTGATCCTTGCCATTGGCAGCAAGCGGCCCATCGATTCGATGGGCCGTTTTGTTTTCCACCCCGATTTCGGATCCACCATGACCGCTCGCCAGCCCGCGCCCGCCTTTGAGCAGAAGATCTGCGACTCCGCCGATGTGCAAGCCCGCGTGCGTGCCTTGCCGCGCCCGCTGGTCTTCACCAACGGGGTGTTCGACATCCTGCATCGCGGTCACGCCACGTATCTGGCGCAGGCGCGTGCGTTGGGCGCGTCGCTCGTGGTGGGCGTGAACACCGATGCCTCGGTGCGGATGCTGGGCAAGGGCGACGACCGCCCGCTCAATACGCAAGACGATCGCCTGGCCGTGTTGGCCGCGCTGGAAGCGGTGAGTCTGGTGGTGTTGTTTGCCGAGCGAACCCCGGTCGAACTCATCCAGCGCGTGCGCCCCGACATCTACGTGAAGGGCGGCGATTACGACATCGATGCGCTGGAAGAAACGCGCGTGGTGCGTAGCTGGGGTGGCACGGCGCTGGCGATTCCGTTCGAGCACGACCGCTCGACGACGGCGCTGCTCAAGCGCGTGCGCGCGACGTCCTGACTGCTTAGCGCGATGCAGTGACTGCCGCGCATGCGTGCAGGTCTTCTGCGCCCAGGGTTTTCTTGAGCGCGGCAAGTTGGGCTGCGACGCCCGAAGCCGCATCGGCGGTAGCGCTCACGCGAAGCGAGGTCTGCGAGCCAAGCCGGCGCGTTTGCGTGACCACGGCGGTGCGCACGTCCTTGGCTCGCAGTTCGTCCAGACGCTGCTGCGCGCGCTCCTTGTCGCGAAACAGACCCAGCGACACCACAAACGTATTGGCTTCCTGCACGATGGCTGAATCCGCCACGTTGCGGCGCTTGAGTTCGGCCACCTTGCGCTCGGCGTCGTCGCGTGTGTCGCGGGCCGGCATGTGGACCCACCAGCGGTTGTCTTCCTGGCGCGTGATGCGCTCGACCTGCACGCCCGCCAGTTGCTTGAGCTGATCGATGCCGCGCGTGGCTTGGGCTTCGGTCAGGCCGCCCAACTCGGTGCAACTGCCGCCGCTTTCAGCGATGGCAGCGGTGGTCAGAGCCGCAGGCTCGATGTTGGCTTGCGAGCCCGATGCGGCTGGTGCGGAACCAGCGGGCGACGACCCCGGCGCCGATTTGGGTACGCCTGCGGCCGGTGCAGCAGCGGGTGCGGGTTCGAGAATACGGATCTCTTCGGTGCGGATCTGGCGGCGCATGCGATCGGGCTCGCGCTCGCTCTCGAACCACGCCTTGGACACTTCCGGTCCGAACACGCCGGTATTGGCCGCGAGCAGAACGCCGTTGACGAGCAGCAGGATCAGCAGGGCGAGGCGAAGCGTCATGGTGCGAACGGACGTGGATTCGGACGGGGGCTCGGAATGCAGGAACACAGCGGCAACAACGATAAGACGTCAGATGGGAAACTGCAGCCCGGCCGACTGAGGCTAGGCCAGCGTCGCGGCGCCTTCCCGGCGCGCGCGCGCCAGCACCTGCAGGCCGAGCAGCACGAGATTATCGTGCATCTGGAACGGCATGCGCAGATGCGGCCCCAGTGCGGCGCGCGCCCCGCCGCTCAGCACGCAGCGTGCCGGGCCGGGGTATTGCTTCTGCAGTGCCTGCCACGTCTGTGCAATTGCACCTGCCTGGGCGATGACGCAGCCCAGCGCGATGGCGTCCTGCGTATTGTCGGCCCAGGGCGGCGCCACAACGTCGCCCGCGCTCAGGTAGCCGACGTCCACTTCGGGCAACTGCGCCGTGTTGCGTGACAACGCGCGCATCATCAATGTGAGGCCGGGCAGGATCAGGCCGCCGGCAAACAGGCCATCGGGTGTGACGATGTCGAGCGTGGTGGCCGTGCCGGCCGTCACGAGCAGCAGGGCGGTGTCGGGCCACAGATGGCGTGCACCGACCGCACCGATCCACCGGTCGGTGCCGAGTTGCGTTGGGTCGCGATACCCATTGCGCAGGCCGGCGGTGGTGTCTTCCGATGCCGCAATGCTCACGCGCGCTCCGTCGAACACGCGGGCGATGCGTGCGGTGAGCGCATCGCGCAGTGCGGGGCCAGCCACCGCGCTGATCCATACCTCGGGCGGCGCAACGCCGGAGGCGTGGCAATCGCGCCAGTCTTCCACCAGCTCGGCCAATCGATCATGCGCGCGGGCGCCGGCATGCTGCCAGGGCGTGCCGCCGGGTTCCTCGGGCAGCGCGGGTTCGGCATCGGCACCGCCGGCAATCCACGCCCATTTGATGCGCGTGTTCCCTGCGTCGATCAGCAAGAGCGGACGGGCGGGGGCGGCGTGCGCGGCGGACACCTTCAGGCGCGTCATGGCTGCTCCGCATCTGCGCTGCGCAAGGAGACCTCGCCGCTGTGAATCCACTGCACACGTCCGCCCGATTCAATCGCCAGGCGGCCTTGTGCGTCGATGCCATGCGCCACGCCTTCGAGCACCACGGTGCCGTCCTGCCACAGGCGCACGCGCTCGCCGGCAAAGGCATCGCGGGCCGCAAACGGCGCAACGAACGGCGCCAGGCCCTGTAAGCCGAAGCGCTGCAGGTGCTCACCCAGCGATGTGAGCAGCGCCGAAAACACGGCGTTCGCCTCCGGCGCATCCACCAGTTCTTCCACGCCCGACAGGCCCCGGCCGAGCGTGGTTTCCAGCACGTGCGGCCGTTCCAGGTTCAGGCCGATGCCGATGACGGTCCAGGTCCGGCCCGGCGCTGTCCGCACGGTCTCGACCAGGATGCCGGCCAGCTTGCGCCCGGCGATCTGCACATCGTTGGGCCACTTGAGGCTGAGGGCCTGTCCGCTGCCGCCGCGGGCTTCCGCGTACCCAGCCACGGCCTCAACCACGGCCACGCCCACAGCGAGGCTCAGTCCGCCGAGCTGCGCGGGCTCACCCGCAAAGGCGCAGGCGATGGAGAAGGTCAAACCGTGGTCGCCATCCCACGGGCGGCCCTGTCGGCCGCGTCCTGCGGTCTGGCGTTGCGCGGCCAGCACACGCGCGCCCACGAGCGGCGCGTTGCCGGCATGGGCGGGCGTCGCCGTGTAGGCAGGCCACGTGGCATCGCGCACGGCGGCCATCAGATCGGCGTTGGTGGAGCCGGTGGCCTCGACCACATCGACGGGCCAGCCGGCAGCCGGGCCGCTGGGCTGGATACGCTCGCGCGCAAGGCGCCACCCCGCGGAGGGTTCGGCAAGAGACATAAAGATGGGCGATCAGGTTCGCGCTAAGAATGCGCGCATTGTACGAGCGGTGCCGCAAACACGGGTCTGGTGCTTGCTTCAAGCGACGCAAAGGCCTCACAGTGTGGCAGCCAGTGTGACAGTGTTTGGCGACGCGTTGGCTACAATTCGACCGATAGCCGGCATCACCGCTTACGGAGACCCGTTTGATCACCTTCCGTACACCGCAGCTTGAGGTGCGCGTTGTCGATGGACGCTCCGTCGCCTTTCTCTCTGGCGACTGGACCACGCTTGCCCTGGCCGAACGCGCCGGCGTGCGCAGCGCCCGCCAGCAGATCCGCGCCGGGCTGGACAACGCCAACGCATGGTGCCTGACCGAAGTCGGCCGTATCGACCACTTTGGCGCGCAACTGCTCTGGCGTGCCTGGGGCAATCAGTGGCCCGAACATCTGGATGCCCGGCCCGACCAGCGCCGCATGCTCGATCGTGTTGCCAAGCTCGACCCCGGCGGCTGGAAGCAGCGCCTGGCGCCCCGCATGAACCCCGTGGCGATCCTCGGCGAGGGCATGCTCGATTTTTTCGATCACGCGGGCAATGGCATCGCCATGGTCGGCCAGCTCGTGTTCGACCTGGGCAGGTTCGTGCGCGCGCCGCATCGCGGGCCGTGGCGCGAGATCTCCGCCAACATCTACAGCACGGGCTACAAGGCGCTGGGCATCACCGCGCTGGTGGGCTTCCTGATCGGCATCGTGCTCAGCTACCTGTCGGCCAACCAGTTGCGCGTATTCGGGGCCAGCATCTTCATCGTCAACATTTTGGGGATGGCCATCATTCGGGAGCTCGGGCCGGTGCTGGCGGCGATTCTGGTGGCTGGGCGTTCGGGTTCAGCCATCACTGCGCAGATCGGCGTGATGCGCGTGACCGAAGAGCTGGATGCGATGCGCGTGATGGGCATCTCGCACGGTTTCCGCCTGATCCTGCCCAAGGTGATTGCGCTGGCGATCGCCATGCCGCTGCTGGTGGCGTGGACGGATCTACTCGCGCTGGCGGGCGGTATTCTCGCGGCCAAGTTCCAGCTCGACATCAGCCCGACGTATTTCATCACCTCGTTGCCCGATGCTGTGCCGGTGGCCAACCTGTGGCTCGGCATTGGCAAGGGCGTGGTGTTTGGCATGCTGATCGCGCTGGTGGCCTGCCACTTCGGCCTGCGCATCCAGCCCAACACGCAGAGCCTGGGCGAGGGCACGACGACGTCCGTCGTGGTGTCGATCACCATCGTCATCCTGGCAGACGCGGTGTTTGCCATCCTCTTCAAGGACGTCGGGATATGACGCGGCCCCGCCATCCTCACATCAAGCACGCAGCGGAACCGGCGGCAATTACGCCCGCGCGCGAACGCGTGATCGAGATGCGCAACGTCACCAAGCGCTACGGCAAGGTGACCGTGCTCGACAACATCGATCTGGACGTATTTCGCGGCGAGGTGCTTTCCATCGTGGGCGGTTCGGGAAGCGGCAAGACGACATTGCTGCGCCAGGTGGTGGGGCTGGAGAAACCCTCCTCGGGCACGATCCACATCTTTGGCGAAGAGCTGACCTGCCAGGTGGGCAACGATCTGCAGTCGATGCGTAACCGCTGGGGCATGCAGTTCCAGCACGGTGCGCTCTTCTCGGCGCTGTCCGTGATCGACAACGTGGCGTTGCCGATGCGCGAATTGCGCACACTGCCCGACGCGTTCATCCAGCGCGTGGCGATGCTCAAGCTCCAGATGGTGGGGCTCAAATCCACCGATGCCGACAAGATGCCGTCGGACCTGTCGGGCGGCATGATCAAGCGCGTGGCGCTCGCGCGGGCGTTGTCGCTGGAGCCGGAGCTGGTGTTTCTGGACGAGCCGACCGCCGGGCTGGACCCGCGCGCGTCGGACGATTACGTCGCGCTCATCCGCGAGTTGCGCCAGGAACTGGGCCTGACCGTGGTGATGGTGACGCACGATCTCGACACCCTGGTGGCGCTGTCCGACCGCATTGCGGTGCTGGCGGATCGCAAGGTGGTGGCGGCCAAGCCGCTGGACCAGATCATTCAGATTGATCATCCGTTCATCAAGGAGTATTTCCTGGGTGAGCGGGGCAAACGGGCCCTGTTGGCGCTGGGCTCGCAGATGACGGAGGCGGTGGCTGCAGCCTCGCTTTCGACGCAGGAGGATTGATGGAAAACAAAGCCCACGCATTCCTGGCCGGGCTGTTTACGATCGGGCTGATCATCTTCATCGGCCTGGCCGTCATGTGGTTCAACCGAGACCAGACCGTGCGCTTGCCGTACGACGTGGTCACGCGTTCGACCGTCAACGGGCTGAATCCGCAGGCTTCCGTGAAATACCGCGGCCTGGACGTCGGCAAGGTCGACAGCATCCGCTTTGACGACAAGGTGCCAGGGCAGATCGTGGTGCGCGTGCTGGTCGACAAGGATGCGCCCATCACCACGACCACGTACGGCCGGCTGGCCTATCAGGGCGTGACGGGCCTCGCCTATGTGCAGCTCGACGACCGCGGCTTTGACAACAGCAAGCGCGCGCCCAGTCCTGTGCGCCTGGCCACGTCGGACAAAGACCCTGCCCGCATCCGCATGGAAGCCGGCTTCCTCGACGAGCTGGACAAGCGCGGCGACCAGATGCTCTCCAAGCTCGATCAGACGCTGAACTCGCTGTCGATCATGTTTGACGACGAGCACCGCCAGCAGGTCACGGCGTCGCTGCAATCGTTCCAGAAGACGATGGACGCCTACAGCACGCTCGCACAGCAGGCCGAGCCGACGATGCGCCGCCTGCCGCAGATTGCCGACAACCTTGATTCCACGCTGGTGGCCACGCGCAAGCTCACGCAGTCGCTGTCCGACCCGAAGGGGCCGTTGATGTCGACGCTCTCGGGCGCCGGGACGGATCTGACGGCGGCAACGCAGTCGATGCAATCCGCCGCCAATGTGCTGACCTACGAAACGCTGCCGCAGCTCAATGGCTTTGCACGCGAGGCCCGCCAGGCCGTGCGCGGATTCGACCATGCCGTGACCGACTTCAACGCCCGGCCGCAAAGCGTGCTGTTTGGCCCCGCACCCGGCGCGCCCGGCCCCGGTGAAACCGGCTTCACCGCGCCCGCCGCCCGCGCTTCGGCTCAGCCCTGAGGAGATTCCATGCCGATGTTGTCCGCTGTGTTCCGCCGCGCGTGCGCGCTGCCTGCCCTGATGGCGCTATCGCTCCTGGCAGCTTGCTCCAGCGCGCCGGTGGCGCCCGCCGCCCTCTATGACTTTGGACTCGCGCCTGCCGCAAGCGCTGGCGCGCGCCTGCCCACCGCCTTGCGCGTGGCCGACGTGGCCGGCCCGGGCTGGATGGACGGCAACGCCATCTATTACCGCCTCGCCTATGCGCAAGGCCAGCGTACCGACGCCTACGCCAACAGCCGCTGGGTGGAATCGCCCGTGAGTCTGTTCGATGCCCGTTTGCGCAATGCGGCGGCAGGGCGCGGCCAGGTGATCGGCTATCCCACGCCCGATGTGCCGAGCCTGCGTGTCGAGCTGGTCGATTTTTCACAGGTATTCGACAGGCCCGATGCCAGCCGCGGCGTGGTGCGCCTGCGTGCAACCGTGTCACTGGCGCGCGGTGTGATCGACCAGCGCGTGGTACAGGCTGACGCGCCGGCCCCGAGCCCGGACGCTGCAGGCGGCGTGGCCGCCCTCACGCAGGCATCGGACAAGGCCATCGGCGAGGTGCTCGACTGGGTGGCGGGCCTGCCGCTCGCGGCGTCCGCCTCTTCGACACCGGCAACGCCCGGCGCTGCACTTGGCACGCGCCGGCGCTAATACCGCCACCTCTGAACCGGATGGAGGAACCATCCGTGATGCGCGGCATCGGACGCTATGATGGACTGTTTTTTCCGGCCACGTCCGCTCCTCTTTCTAGCTCGCTCCTTCCGGTGACGGACTTCCACGCGCAACCCGCTGCACCCACCCAGCATCGCCACTCGCCGCTTGCGCGCGCCGGGCTGGGGTGGTTCGTGCTGCTGGTCGTCTACGCAAGCCTGTATCCGTTTGCCGGCTGGACAGACACCGGCGTGTCGCCGTTCGCCTTCCTGAGCGCACCGCTGCCGCGCTACAACACCGCCTTCGACATGCTCACCAACGTGTGGGGCTACATGCCGCTGGGCATGCTGACGGTGCTGGCGCTGCACCCGCGCATCACCGGCTGGCGCGCGGTCTTGCTGGCGCTGCTGGCGGGGTTGCTGCTCTCCGGCGCGATGGAGGCGATCCAGACCTATCTGCCCACGCGCGTGTCCTCCAATGTCGATCTGGCGACGAACACGCTGGGCGCCTTGCTGGGCGGCCTCGTCATGTTGCCTTTTGCGGCGCGGCTGATCGACCGCGGCGGGCTGCGCCGCCTGCGCCGCCGGTGGTTCGAGCCACATGCGACCTTTGCCATCCTGCTGATGCTGGTGTGGCCGTTCGCACAGATTTTTCCGCAGGAATTCCTCTTCAGCATGGGCGGAGTGATCCGCAGCATCCTGCTCGATCCATCGCCGGATGCGTTTGTGGTCAATCTCGTTAACGGCTGGTTTCCCGAGCTGTTCGACTGGCAGGACAAGCTGACGGCGCACCCGGAAGCACTGCAGCGCCAGGAACTGCTGGAAGCGCTCATCACCGCCTGCAGCTGGATCGGCACGGGGCTGCTGGCCAGCGTGGCCATGCGCAGCGGTGCGCCCATGCTGCGCCTGCTGGCTGCGCTGCTGGCCGGCGCGCTGCTGGTCAAGGCGGGGGCGACGGTGCTGCAGTTTCCGCTGGGCGGCGCGTGGGACTGGCTTTCGTCCGGCGCGCGTTTCGGGTTGATTGTCGGCTCGCTGGTGCTCGTGCTGCTGGTGCGGCTGCCGCGCTGGTTGCGCGGCGCGCTGGCCATGACGCTGCTGATCGCGCTGATCATCCTGTCCAATGTGCTGCCGCCGAGCCCGTATTCGTGGGTGTCGGCGCAAAGCTGGCGGCTCGGGCGCTTCGTCCATTTCAACAGCCTGTCGCAATGGATCGGCTGGCTGTGGCCGTTTCTGGGCCTCGGCTATCTCGCCTGGCGCGCCGAGCAGACGCAGCTGCAGCGGCGCGCCGGACGTCACGCGCGTTGAGTGCCCGCCGCAGCAGATGCGGGATGCGGTGAGGCAGCGCGCCGCACCGCAATCAGTGCTGCCAGCGCCGCCAGGTACATCGCCGCCATGGCGATAAAACCCGCGCGCCACCCGAACACGCCTGTCGACCAGGCGGCCACGCCCAAGCCGACGAGGGCACCGCCCTTGGCTGCGCTACTACACAATCCCAACGCAAAACCTTGACGATCTTCCGGGCTTGTCTCAGCGACCAGGCTGTTGAGGACCGGCAGCAGGCCGCCAAGGCACAGGCCCCAGGCCAAACGTGCGGCAATGAAGCCGACTTCCTCTTGCGCAAGGCCTTGCCAGAGCGCGGTGACGCCGCATACCGCGGTCAATGCGCACACGCGCCCCAGCGTGACATGCACGGGCAGTCCGGCAAACCGCTTTGCCCACCAGCGCGCAGACAGCGCCAGTGTTGCCGCCGTCGCGCTGTAGGCGAGACCTGCCAGTATCACCGAGCCATGCAGTGTCTCGGTGATGTACGGCGCGAGAAAGCCTTGGGGCATGACGCGCGCCGCCTGCACAGCTACCGTCCCGAGCAACAAGCCGATCACTAGGCCGCTCAAGGGCGCGTGCCGTGATTGCAGCATGTCGGAGGTCGATTTCGACGCGCTGCGCGGGGCGGGGCCGATGCCCGGCAAGCAGAACATCGCCAGCGGAATGCACGCCAGAATCACCACCGCGCCCGCCGTGTTGGCCATCCGGAAGCCCATCCACGAGACGAGCCATGCGCCGACCGGCGGAGCCATGAAGCTGCCGCACGCCGTGACGGTCTGCAGATCGGCGAAGACGCGCCGGCGCATGTCGGCAGGTGCCACGCGCATCGCATAGATCTGTGCGGCTGCCAGAAAGCCGGCCAGCCCGCCTTGCACGGTGCGCGCCAGCAGCACGCTGGCCGCCGAGTCCGCATGGACCGACCACAGCTGCGACGCTGCCAGCGCGATGAGCGCTCGCAAGATCATCGGCTTGGGCCCGACGCGATCAGCCAGGCGGCCCCACCAGGGCGCGGTGACAAGCGTGGCGGCCATCGGCGCGAAGTACGCTGCGCTCGCCACCCACGCGAACGGCACATGCGGCACAGGCGACAGCTCGCGCAGGAACAGTGGCCAGAACGGCCCTGTCATTTCCATCGCGCCCATTGAAAGGGCCTGGATGACGAGGAGCCACCGAATGGCCTCGCGCCACGCGTCCACGGGCGTTGCGGGGCTCATGTCCGAACCGCGTCGGCCAGCGGGTTAGGCAGCGCGGCGTGCATGTCGTCAGACTGGTCGCGCAGGCGCATGCGAACGAACGTCTTGAACGACCATGGCGCTTCGAGCAGCGCGTGACGCTCCTGCTTCCAGGTGTCGGCATCCAGCGCCGAGCGGTTTGCTTCGAACACGACCTGCATGGCGTCATGCCACTGGCGTAGCCCGACGGCGCTACCGTGTTCGGGAAACAGCGCCAGCGCCAGCTCACCGATATGGCACAGCAGGAAGGCGTGGATCAGCTTCTTGCGCGGATTGTCCCGATCGGGATACGTGGTGTGGCCGGCGCGGAACGGCGTGATCGAGAAGCCTTGCGTCTGCAGCGTCGGCAACGCGATCTTCACGTCGCCAAAGTCACGCACCACCAGGCGCACCGGCATACCGGCCTCGTCGATGACGACGAAGGTGTTCTGCTGATGCGCCTCCAAAGCGATGCCGTAACGCAGATACAGGCCGACGATGGCCGGAATGGCGACGTGCAGGTACGCATCGAAAAAGCGCGCAGCCCGCTCGGCGCGCGTGCCGTCGGCCTGGCGCGCCAGCACGGTGTCGAGCAGCAGCGGTGCTGCTGCGTGCGTCATGTCGGCGGTGAAGTCGGGCGTGAAGAGGGTGCCGACCGGCAGCAGCCGTTCGTTGCCGGCAATGCGTGCGGTCGGGTTGTCGCGCACGATCATCGAGAGATGCCGGGCGCGATCGTCGTCGGTGCCGGTCAAATGGATGCCATGGCGCTCCGGCACGATCGACAAGACGCTCGCCAATGCTGCGTCGTTCGCGAGGATGCGTTCCAGCAGGGCGCTCACGCGCGGGCCCATCACCGCCGATTTGGGCGATACGGTGCGCTCAACGCTGGTCAGCCGCATGCTGACCGGCAGCTTGAGCATCGGGCCGCCCGGCGCGTCGGTCGCGGCCACGGTGCGGAATGACATCGTTGGCCGGGCGGCAATGTTGATGTCCGGCAAACGGATCAATTCGCCTGCGGCAAATTCTGCGGCGAAGGTCTCACCGAGTGTCGTGTCGCGCTGCCACGGGTGAACGGGCAGCGGCAGCCACGCTTCGGGCGCAAGCTGGCGCGCCAACAGGGCTTTGCGAAACGCCGCCATGGTCTCCGGGAACGTCGCCGCGAACCAATTGGCGTACGGCTGCACTCCGTCCATCGTCGTGACCTGCAGTCGATGCGCCGCCACCGCCACCACGCCGAGGGGCACCTGTGCCTCGAACTCTGGCGACAGCGCAATCACCTGGTCGGGAGCCAGTCCCAGCCGTGTCTTGTAGGCCGGATGCCACGGGTGGCCGCCGGTGCCCCATTGCTCGGTGCGCGCCAAGGCGTGGGGCGTGCCGTCGCCGCAGAGCAGGGCCAGCGCGTCTTGCCACGCGGCGGTGCGGTGCTCGGCAGCGAGACGTGCGCCCCAGGCGAGTCGATAGGCCTGGCACAGCGTGTCGTTGTCCTGGCTGTTGTCGAGTTCTGCCGCGAGCCGGTCGATGGCGGCGAGGCGATGGGCCTCGGCGGCATCGCCCATGTCCAGCATGGGCGCGAGCCAGTGGAGCAGGGCTGATGGACGTTCAATCGGCGTCGGCGGGCGATCGTGCGCCAGCACAGCGACGTCGCCCGTCAATGTCCAGCTGCCGAGTGCGCCCGGCCGCAAGCCAGTGAAGCGTAACAGCACGCGCTGCTGCCAGATCGGCAGCAACGTCACATCGGCGCGCGTATCGGCGATGAGTCGATCTGCGCTGAGCAGCGCTTCACGAAACAGCGCCTGCAGCAGGCGCGACAGCACCCGGCAGCGTGCCAACTGCTGCGCCGCCGACCAATGTTCGGTCTGCACGCCGGCATCGCGCAGCGCGGGAATGGATTCAAGACGGAGGTTGCCGGCTGCAGCGGCAGCGGATGCGGTTTCGGTGTGGGCGGCGGTATCAGATCGACGTTGCACGAGGGCTCCTACGGGACATGAGCGTGTGCAGGCGAGCGGGGCTCGACCCTGCAGCACAGGGGGTCCAGATGTAGGGGCCGCTTCAGAGACAGGCGGGAATGCAACGCTCCCATGACGAAGCTGCACGGGAGGCTTGTTCTCTTCTAGGTATGTGCGCAGTGCAGGCAGCCTGGTCGGCTGCATGAAGGCATCATTTGGTGTGCTGCAGTTTAGATGAGAATGATTCCCACTTGCAAAATTATTCCATCAACTTAAGGCGATCGAGTGACAGCACCGGCGCGTGCCGTCTTCACGCAACCGACATGAATCCTTTCTACCTTAGCGCGTGGTGAGTTGACGGCGCGCGCTGCTCGGTCCGGCTCGCTGATGTCATCAGGAGGTCATCCGTGTCTGCCACCCGAAAGGCCCACGCTACCCGTCGATTGCTCGTGGTGTCTGCGGGCGCCCCCGCGTTGCCTGCGTCGCCGCCTCAATCGGTTGCTTCGCGAGACGGCCTGGCGCCTCCTGTGATCCATACCGTCGACTGACTTCGTTGCTCGCGCTCAGTCAGGCGTTGCCCCGTGTTGTCCCCCCCAACCTCCCAAATACACAGACATCAGGACGAGAACATGACCTCCAACAGTCGCCGTGGTTTTCTCCGTTCCGCTGCCCAACTGGCTGCTGCATCGGCAGCCATGGGCGCGGTGCCCGAAGGCATTCGCCAGGCGCTGGCGATTCCCGCCCACAACGCGCACCGCAATATCGAAGATGTGCAGCACATCGTGATCCTCATGCAGGAAAACCGCTCGTTCGATCATTACTTCGGCACGCTCCGTGGCGTGCGCGGGTATGGCGATACGCGTACCGTCACGCTGCCGAGCGGCAAGAGCGTGTGGCATCAGCCGGTGGCCGGCGGCGCGGGCGAGGTGCTGCCGTTCCGCCCGAGCGCGCCTGATCTCGGCCTGCAGTTCCTGCAAGACTTGCCGCACGGCTGGAACGACACGCACCTTGCCGTCAACGGCGGGCGTTACGATGGCTGGGTCCCACACAAGGGCACCACGACGATGGCGTACCTGACGCGCCAGGACATTCCGTTCCACTATGCGCTGGCCGACGCCTTCACCATCTGCGACGCCTATCACTGCGCCACGCCCACGTCGACCGACCCGAACCGCTACTACATGTGGACCGGCTATGTCGGTAACGACAACGTCGGCGGCGGCCCCGTGATCGACAACGCAGAAGCCGGCTACGGCTGGTCGACGTATCCCGAAGTGCTCGAAGCCGCCGGCATCTCGTGGAAGATCTACCAGGACATCGGTACGGGCCTGGACGCCGCAGGCTCATGGGGCTGGACGAGCGACGCCTACATCGGCAACTACGGCGACAACTCGCTGCTGTACTTCAAGCAATATCAGAACGCGCAGCCTGGCAACCCGCTGTACGACAAGGCGCGCACCGGCACCAACGCAGCGGCCGGAGAGGGCTACTTCGACATCCTCAAGCGCGATGTGCAGAACGGCACGCTGCCGCAGGTGTCGTGGATTGCCGCGCCGGAAGCGTTCTCCGAGCATCCGAACTGGCCGGCCAACTACGGCGCGTGGTACATCGACCAAGTCCTGCAGATCCTGACTTCCAACCCCGAGGTGTGGAGCAAGACCGCGGTGTTCGTTACCTACGACGAGAACGACGGTTTCTTCGACCACCTCGTCCCGCCGTTTGCCTCATCGGGCAGCAATGGCCTGTCGACGGTCGACACCACGGGCGAGTACTTTCCGGGCAACAGCACGTACGGCGCCGGCAGCTACGGCCTGGGCCAGCGCGTGCCGATGCTCGTGGTATCGCCGTGGTCAAAGGGCGGCTACGTGTGCTCTGAAACGTTCGACCACACGTCGATCATTCGTTTCATCGAGCAGCGCTTCAAGCGCACGCACAACGTGCGCTCGCCGAACATCTCGAAGTGGCGTCGCGCCGTTTGCGGTGATCTGACGTCGGCGTTCAACTTCGCCACGCCCAACGAGGTGGTGCCTGCATTGCCTAGCACCGCGGCCTACGTGCCGAAGGACAAGCTGCGCCACGCCAGCTACGTGCCGCTGCCCCCGCTGGTGCAGGCCGTGCCGAAGCAGGAAGCCGGCGTGCGAGCGTCGCGTGCGCTGCCGTACGAACTGTTCGTGCGCGGGCGCCAGGACGAAGCCGCCGGCAAGTTCCAGCTTGAATTCGTGAACACCGGGGACGTGGGGGCTGCCTTCCTCGTCTACACCGCCGGCAGCACGGATGCGCCGCGCACCTACACGGTCGAGGCAGGCAAGCGGCTGTCGGACAAGCTGGCCGTGAACGCAGGCGGTGCCTACGACTTCACGGTGCACGGCCCGAACGGCTTCCTGCGCCGCTTTGTCGGCAAGCTCACGCTGTCGGGCCTGCTGAGTCCGCACGGTCACGCGCTGGAAGTGAAGGAAGGCTACGACGTGGCCAACGGCAACCTGCAACTGCGCCTCATCAATCACGGCCGTGCGCCGACCGTCTTCACCATCAAGAGCGCTTACACGGGCGAAAGCGTGCAACGCGAAGTGCGCGGCGGTGACGATGCGTCGGTGTACCTCGACTTGCGCAGCCACCACGCCTGGTACGACCTGACCGTCACGGCCAGCACCGATGCCGGTTTCGCGCGTCGCCTTGCCGGCCACGTTGAAACCGGCCGCGTCAGCGCGTCCGATCCAGCGCTGAGCGCATAAGCGAGACCCAAGCAAAACGGCCCGCTGGCTTGATTTGCCAGCGGGCCACTTTTTTTTCTTGCGACGCTCAGCGTCAGAGTTGCATCGTGTACGTGTGTGCCTGATGCAGCGCCAGCGCGCTCAGCCCGACGATCACCACGATCGCCAAGACATCGGCAAACGGATAGCCCCAATAGTGCGTCATTGCGTGGTCTCCCTCGGTTCGGGGTCAAGCAGGCCGGTATCGGCCATACGTTGACGGCCGAACTCGGTGGCGTCTCCGTGGCCTCAGGAGGGACACCGCCGCGGATGACCTCCAGGTTTTCCGCGCTCTCCGACACCATCTCGGCTCAAGTGCCTCTTCTTCCCGGCAAGTGTGCCAAACGATTGTTGATATATGGAGAACAGTATTTTCTTCAATCTTGTATTTATCCATCAAGGGCAACGATCTATTCTGATCACAAGCGCAACGAACTGAGCGCAACCGAATATCCAGACAGATCAGGAGCCCATCATGAACACCCGCCTCGCAATCGCTTTCTCCCGTCACACCCTGGTGGCCCTGGTGGCCACAGTTTCCGCTTCCGCCGCTCTGCTATCGGCCCAGCCGGCAGCTGCAGCGGTCCAAAGCAGCGCCGATCCGTACACGCAAGGCGCCGTTGCCAAGGCTGACCCCTACACGCAGGGTGCTGCCGCCAAGTACGACGTCTATACCCAGGGTGCGGACCGTCAAGCTGATACCTACGGCTATCTGTCGTGGAAGAACGATCGCTTCGATCCGTACACCCAAGGTGCCGTCGGCAAGGCTGATCCATACACCGATGGCGCCATCGCCAAGGCTGATCCGTACACCGACGGCGCTGCTGCCAAGTACGACGTCTACACGCAGGGTGCCGATCGCCAGGCCGACACCTACGGCTATCTGTCGTGGAACGGCGATGCCTCGTATCCGAAGGCCGCCGCTTCGCAAGCCTGATCGAGCCGTACCAAAGCAAAAGGGCCTTGGGTTCTACCCCAAGGCCCTTTTTGTTTCTGCAGCGTTCCGGCGGTAATCAGACCACGCCGGCTTCGTGTGCCTGCTGATCCGCGTGGTACGAACTGCGCACCATGGCGCCCACGGCCGCGTGCGTGAAGCCCATCTCGTACGCCTTCTCTTCGAACATCTTGAAGGTGTCCGGGTGCACATAGCGCAGCACCGGCAGATGGTGGCCCGACGGCGCCAGATACTGGCCGATGGTCAGCATGTCGATGTCGTGCTCGCGCATGTCGCGCATGACTTCCAGGATTTCCTCATCCGTCTCGCCCAGGCCGACCATCAGGCCGGACTTGGTCGGCACGTTCGGGTTGCGGGCCTTGAAGTCCTTCAGCAGCTTCAGCGAGTGCGCGTAATCCGCACCCGGGCGCGCCTGCTTGTACAGGCGCGGCACCGTTTCGAGGTTGTGGTTCATCACGTCGGGCGGGCATTCCTGCAGGATGTCCAGCGCCTTCTCCAGGCGGCCGCGGAAGTCCGGCACCAGCACTTCGATGCGCGTGGCCGGCGACAGGGCGCGCGTGCGCGAGATGCAATCGACGTAATGCTGGGCGCCGCCGTCACGCAGGTCGTCGCGGTCGACGCTGGTGATGACGACGTAGTTGAGCTTGAGTTCAGCGATCGTCTTGGCCAGGTTTTCCGGCTCGTTCACGTCGAGCGGATCCGGGCGGCCGTGCCCGACATCGCAGAACGGGCAGCGGCGCGTGCATTTGTCGCCCATGATCATGAACGTGGCCGTGCCCTTGCCGAAGCACTCGCCGATATTCGGGCAGCTGGCCTCTTCGCACACCGTCACGAGGTTGTTGGCGCGCAGGATGTCTTTGATTTCGTAGAAGCGCGAGTTGCCGGTGGCGGCGCGCACGCGAATCCAATCCGGCTTCTTGAGCTTCTCGGCCGGCACGATCTTGATGGGGATGCGTGCGGTTTTGTCGAGCGACTTCTGCTTGGCCGTCGCGTCGTACGGTTTGTTCGACGGGGTGGCAGGGGTGGCGACTTCAGTGGCGCCGGCGGCGGAATCGGTCATCGTGTTCTCCGCACGGGCTTGCGGCTCGTGCATATCCGGGCGCTATGCGGTAGCGGCCTCGGCGGGGTGCGCTTGCGCGCGTTGCTGCAATTGAGCGACCAGCGCATTGGCCAGGTCGCGGGAAACGGTTTGCCAGTCGTTCGCATCGACGGCGCGTCCGGACGCATCACGGGCGCCGGCGGTCACCATATCGACGGTTTCCAGGCCGGCATAGCCACACGGGTTGATCTGCGTGAAGGGCGACAGGTCCATCGCCAGGTTCAGGCTCACGCCGTGGTAGCTGCAGCCGTTGCGGATCTTCAGTCCCAGCGCGGCGATCTTGGCGCCGGCATGCGGCCCGCTCGACAGGTAGATGCCGGGGGCGCCAGCCTTACGTTCGGAGGCAACATTATACGTGGCGAGCGTCTGGATGACGGCCGCCTCGATGGCATCGACCAGCGCCTTCACGAACAGCCCGCGTCGGCGCAAATCCAGCAAAAGGTAAGCGACAACTTGGCCGGGGCCGTGATAAGTGATCTGACCGCCACGGTCGACTTTCACCAGCGGAATGTTGCCGGGGGCCAACAGATGCGCGGGATCACCGGCCAGGCCGAGCGTGAACACCGGCGGGTGTTCGACCAGCCAGATCGTGTCAGGAGTATCGGGCCCGCGCCGCGCGGTAAATGTCTGCATTTCGTCGAAGCAAGCGGCGTAGTCCTGCAGGCCGCGTTCGACGATGTCAATCGGAATCATGCCCGCGAGTGTAGCGCAGGGCCGTCGATGTCGCCGTGCGCCTTTGCCCGCTTCGGTCGCAGGGTCGGGCAAAAAAATGCCGGCGCGATGGGAGGCATCGGCGCCGGCATCGGCTTTTGCGGCAGATGCCGCAAAAGGAGGCTTGAAACAGATTTCGCGCTCAGGCCGCCACGATGGGCGTGTCGGCGTGCTCGTTCCAGCCGAGCGCCGCGAGCGTGTGGCGCCAGCCGTTCGTGACGTGCCACGGCTTGCGCGGCATGTGGCCGTCGGTGGCTTCTACTGCCAATGCCACTGGGCCAAGGGCTTTCGGGTCTACCGAGACGACGATTTCTTCGCCGCGCTTCACGGCAACGCTGCCGCCCGCGCGCAGCCATTCGTCGCCGGCTTTGTTCTCGTGCGTGACCCATACGTCGCGACCGCAGGCTTCTTCGACGCGCAGATTCTGGTTGGCCGGCATGCGCAATGCCACCACTTCGCCGGGCTGCAGAGTGAATACAATTTTTGTTAGTACAGCTTTCATGATCGGCTCCTTCACGGCATCGGGATGGGGCCTTGCCGTTGAAGGAAGTCTAGGCGCTTGGTTGCCTAGTACCAAACGATATATATTGCGTTTCTTGATAGTGCAGCTCACATAAAAATCACCCGGCGCTACGAAAATCCGGAGGGAAAGATGACCGAAATCCGCGAACCGATGCGCTTGCCGTCACTTGGCGCGCTGAGGGTGTTCGAGGCGGCAGCCCGCTATGAGAGTTTTTCGCGTGCAGCGACGGAGCTGTTCGTTACGCACGGCGCCGTCAGCCATCAGATGCGCACTCTGGAAGACGAGCTGGGCGTGCCGTTGTTCGAGCGGCGGGGCAAGCGCGTCATGCTCACGCACGCGGGCCGCGCCTATGCCGATCGCGTGCGCGAGGCGCTCGACCAGATCGCCCAGGCTACGCACCAACTGCGCGCCGGTAACCGCGACAACCGCCTGGCCATCAGCACGATGCCGTCGTTTGCGGCGCGCTGGCTGACGCCGCATATCGGCACCTTCATCGAGCGCCATCCCGAGTTGGAAGTGGAACTGTTCTCCAGCCCCGCGCTGGTCGATTTTGCGCGCGAAGAGGTGGACGTGGCGCTGCGCATGGGTTCGGGCAACTATCCGGGCCTGTACGTGGAAAAGCTGCTCGACGATGTGTTCTTCCCGATCTGCAGCCCGTCGTTCAACGGCGGACGCCTGCCGCGCACGCTGGCCGAGATGGCAAGCATGACCCTGCTGCGCAGCGAGGGCGAGGCATGGAAACCGTGGTTCGATGCGGCCGGCCTTGAGGGGTTTGTGGAGCCGCGCGGGGGGCTGATGTTCCAGGATTCGTCATTGCTGTTGCAGGCCGCGGCAGCGGGGCAGGGCATTGCGCTGATCCGCCCGACGCTGGCGTTCAACGAATTGCTGGCCGGCCGCGTGGTGCGCCTGTTCGAGACGACGATCCCCTGTCCGTGGAACTACTACTTCGTCTGTCCACACAGCGCGCTGCAGACGCCCAAGATGCAGGCGTTCCGCACGTGGCTGCTGCCGGAGATTGCGGCGTTCAAGCTCAAGCTGGCGGGGCTGATGAACGACAACGCGGTGTGCCTGGGGCACGTGTCCAAGGGCTGAGCCCGGGCATCGGAAAAAATCCTCCACAAAGCAAAACGCCCCGGCATGACCGGGGCGTTTTGCGTTCTGCTGAGTGCTGCGGAGGTGCGTTACAGCACGATTTTTACCATCGGATGGCTCGTCAGCGCCTGGTAAAGCGCGTCGAGCTGTTCGCGGCTCGTCGCACGCACGATCACCGTCAGGCCCAGGTAGTTGCCACTGGAGGACGGACGCTTTTCCAGGCGCCCTTCGTGGAACTCCGGATCGTGCAGGCGGACGACCTCGACAATGGTCGCGGCAAAGTCGTCATGCATCGGCCCCATCACCTTGATGGGGAAATCGCTCGGGTACTCGATGAGCGACTGTTCGGGCGGAATATGGCCCGGCGGGGGCGTGTGAGAGGAGGTCATGTCGAAGTAAGTGGGGACGACTACTTCTTTTTAAACCACAGCTTGACCGCGTCGATCGTGCGGCCGACGAAGCCGGCTTCCGGCACCGCTTCGAGCGCCACCACCGGGAACTCCGACACCACGGTCGAACCGTCCATCACCTTCACAGTGCCCAGCTGCTGGCCTTGTGCGATCGGGGCGATCAGCGGGTCCTTGCGCTCGAGCACAGGCTTCAGGCGCGCACCTGCGCCCTTGGGCACGGTGATCCACTTGTCCTCCGGCACGCCCAGCTTCACGCTCTTGGCCTGGCCCTTGTACACGTCGGGCGTCTGCAGCGCTTCCTTGGCCTTGTACAGGCGCACGGTATCGAAGAACTGATAGCCGTAGTTCAGAACTTTCAGGCTCTCCTGTGTGCGGATAGCGTCGCTCTTGGTACCGATGATGACCGACAGCAAGCGACGGTTCGCGCCGGGCACGTCCGGCAGCGGACGGTTGGCAGAGGTGACGAGGCAGTACCCGGCCGACTTGGTGTGGCCCGTCTTGCCGCCGTCGACGGTCGGGTCGAGCCACAGCAGGCGGTTGCGGTTGGACTGCTTGATGTTGTTATAGGTGAATTCCTTCTGCGAGTAGAACTTGTAGTCCTGCGGGAAATCCTTGATCAGCGCCGCGGTCAGGATCGAAAGATCACGTGCCGTGGAGTAGTGGTTCGGATCAGGCAGGCCCGCGGCGTTCGCGAAATGCGTGTTCTTCATGCCCAGACGCTCGGCTTCGCGGTTCATCAGCATCACGAAGTTCGTCTCGGTGCCGCCTACGGCCTCTGCCAGCACGAGGGCTGCATCGTTGCCAGACTGGATGATCAGGCCTTGCGTCATCTCCCGCACCGAGGCCGGTTTGCCGGCTTCCAGGAACATGCGCGATTCGTCGGTCTTGACGGAGCGCACGGTCTCGGTGGGCGTGATCATCTGGTCGTACTTGAGCTTGCCGTCGCGCACGGCTTCGAAGACCAGATAGGCCGTCATCAGCTTGGTGAGCGAGGCGGGCTCGATGCGTTCGTCCATGTTGGTGCCGCCGAGCACCTGGCCGCTGGTCACGTCGGTCAGCATCCATGAGCGGGCCGCGACCTGCGGTGCGGGCACCGGCTGCGCCATAGCGGGTAGCGCAGTGACCAGCACGGCGGCCGCCACGGCGGTTGCGGCGGCGGAATGGAAGGCGAAGGGCGTGAAATGGGCGAAGCGGGTCTGCATGTCGGGTCCTGCGGTCTGCTTGGAATTCAATGGCGCCGCCTGCCAGAAAAAAGGGGGGGAGGCGCGGCGTCCGGAAAATCAACGGGTGGGTGTTACGGTTTTGGCGCCCAGGCGCCTGTAATGAGCTGCCGGATCAGATGCAGCTTGCGGTGGAAGAAATGATCGGCGCCCGGGATGACGATCACGGGCAGCTCCTGCGGCCGCGCCCAGTTGAGCACGTCGATCAGCGGCACGGTGTCATCCTGTTCGCCGTGGATGATGATGGTGTCGGCCGGCACCGGGGCGACATCCCAGCGCGAGGTGGCGGTGCCGACCAGCGCCAGGCGTTCGGCAGGCGTGCCGGCCTCGGCCAGGCGGCGTGCCACCTGAGACACGACAAAGCTGCCGAAGGAGAAGCCGCCCAGTGCCAGCGGCAGTGTGGCCACATCGGCGGACCATTCGGTCTGTGTACGCATCCAGTCGAGCACGGCCAGCATGTCGTCCTGCTCGCCGATGCCGTTGTCGTGCGTGCCCTCGGTCTTGCCTACGCCGCGGAAGTTCAGGCGCACCGTCACATAGCCGAGGCCGACGAAGGTGCGTGCCAGCGTCTGCGCGACTTTGTTGTCCTTGGTGCCGCCGAACAGCGGATGAGGATGGCCGATGAGGGCCAAGCCGCGCGGCGCGGTGTCTGGCCGGTCGATCGACAGGTCGATCTGTCCGACCGGGCCGGGAATTCGGCGTTCTTCGGTATGAACGTTCATGGAGAAGGGAAAAGCAGATGCAGTAAAGCGCGGGCTCACGCGCTGGCAGGGCGGTCGACCATCAGCCGTTCGACCGGTTTGCCTTCGATCAGATGGCTCTGGATGATCTCGTCGATGTCTTCCTTGTCGACGAAGGTGTACCAGACGGCCTCGGGGTAGACCACCATGACCGGACCGAGTTCGCAGCGGTCCAGGCAGCCGGCCTTGTTGATGCGCACGCGGCCTTCACCGTTGATGCCGAGTTCCTTGCAGCGCTTCTTGGCGTATTCCTGCATGGCCTTGGCGCCAAAGTCGGCGCAGCAGCGCGAGCCGTCCTCGCGTTCGTTCAGGCAAAAGAAAACGTGGTGCTGGTAGTGGCTGCTCATGGGCGGACCGAGAAGGCTGGGAGGGCTGCGTGACAGCGCGCACGGCAGGACGCGAATAGCTTCCTGGCGTCGCGCACACATGTGGATTTGCGTAACGAGCCGGCATTATACGGCCCCGATGTCTCCTCTCCCCCAGCAGGCGGGCGCGAGGCAACCGCGCGATGCTGCGTTGCAACACGTTATCCGGATGTCCGGACATCCGCTGTGCGCGGATTCCGGGATTGACGACGGTTGGGGCGGGTGCCATCGTAGTCACACCAAGCTGGTACAAGGGCTGGCGGGCCGTCAGTGTCTGAAATTGAGGTTGGCATAGCCCTTGCAATTAAGAGCGACCTGCTGCGGGAGATGCCGGACACATCAGCGTATCGAGGCAGGAGAGAGACCACACCAGGGCGGGTCGGACCGGGCGAGCAGCTGAGCGCACGGCCGGTCTGTGACACTCGAGGAAGACATGAAAAAACCGTTCTACAAAATCCTGTACGTACAGGTGCTGGCGGCCATCGTCATCGGCGTTCTGCTGGGCCATTACTCGCCCGAACTCGCCGTCAAGATGAAGCCGCTCGGCGATGGCTTCATCCAACTGATCAAGATGGTGATCGGCCCGATCATCTTCTGTACTGTCGTCTCCGGCATTGCCGGCATGCGCGACATGAAGAAGGTGGGCCGCGTGGGCGGCAAGGCGTTGCTCTACTTCGAGGTCGTCTCGACCTTCGCGCTGATCATCGGTCTCGCGGCGGGCCACATCTTCAACCCCGGCGCGGGCTTTAACGTCGACGTCAACACCATCGATGCCAAGGCTGTGGCGCAGTACGCCGCCAAGGCGCACTCGGCCAGCACGGTCGACTTCCTGCTCAACATCATCCCGAGCACGGTGGTGGATGCCTTCGCCAAGGGCGACATCCTGCAGATCCTGCTGATCGCGCTGCTGTTTGGCGGTGCGCTTTCTGCCATGGGCGAGCGCGCGCAGATGGTGACGGACTTCATCGACCAGATCTCGCACGTGTTCTTCCGCATCGTGCACGTCATCACGCGTGTGGCCCCGATCGGTGCCTTTGGCGCCATGGCTTTCACCATCGGCAAATACGGCGTGATCTCGCTGGTGCCGCTGCTCAAGCTGGTCGGCACGTTCTACTTCACGGCGATCATCTTTGTCGTGGTGGTGCTGGGCACCATCGCGCGGGTGGTCGGCTTCAACATCTTCCGCTTCGTTGCGTACATCAAGGAAGAACTGCTAATCGTGCTCGGCACCAGCTCGTCGGAATCGGCGCTGCCGCACCTGATGGAAAAGATGGAGAAGCTGGGCTGCTCGAAGTCGGTGGTGGGCCTGGTGGTTCCGACCGGTTACTCGTTCAACCTGGACGGCACCAACATCTACATGACGATGGCGGTGATCTTCATCTCACAAGCACTGAACATCGAGCTGACCTGGACGCAGCAGCTGACCATCCTGGCCGTTGCCATGCTGACGTCGAAGGGCGCATCGGGCATCACTGGTGCGGGCTTCATCACGCTGGCCGCAACGCTGGCCGTGGTGCCGGATATTCCGGTGGCGGGCATGGTGCTGATTCTCGGTATCGACCGCTTCATGAGCGAATGCCGTGCCCTGACCAACATCACCGGCAACGGCGTGGCCTGCGTGGTGATCTCGGCCTGGGAGCGTGAATTGGATCGCGCCAAACTGGCTCGCGTGCTGTCGGGCGACCGCAGCGACGAGGGCGTGCCGGCCACCCCGGCAGTTTGATCGATCGGTTCTAGCCGGCGCCTGAAAGCGCAAAGCGTATGATTGCGGGGCCTGTCCTTCCAGACGGCCCCGCGTTTTTTTGGGATGCACCTCGTGAAGCACCTCGGCGACATGCCGACTGCGGGCACGGCGTTGGAAGGCACGGCAACACTCTCTGCCGCCGACCTCCAGCCGATGTCCGATCCCGATTTCTCCTTCACCAGCGCCTCCGGCTCGCGACGCGGCTTCTGGTGGCTGGTGGCGCTCGGGCTCGTGGTGGTGATGGCCGTAGTGTGCGCGACCACCTTTGTGGTCGCGTGGAACCGGGGCCTCACGCAGGCCCAGCAGGCCGCCGGCGGGCGGGTCGACCGCTATGCCGCCAACCTCAAGAGCACGCTCGATCGCTACGAATACCTGCCGGCCCTGGTGGCGCTGCATCCGTTCATCCACGATCTGCTCGCCAATCCGACACCTGCCAACGTCGACCGCGCGAACCGCTATCTGCGCGAAGTCAACGATCGCGCGCACGCCACTGCCACCTACGTGATCGCCCCCAGCGGCAAGGCGCTGGCAGCATCCAACTACAACCAGCCCGACAGCTTCGTCGGCGCCGAATATCTGTTCCGGCCGTATTTCCAGCAGGCAGCGGAAGGCCACGTCGGGCGCTTCTACGGTATTGGCATTACGCGTGAAGAGCCCGGCTATTACATCTCCCAGCCGGTCATGCAGGATGGCCGCGTGATCGGCGTGACGGTGGTCAAACTCAACCTCGAATGGTTCGGCCGCGCCAGCCACGACGCGTCGGAACCGGTGATGGTGGCCGACGAGAACGGCGTGATTTTCCTGTCGTCCGTACCCGCGTGGCAGTACCGCACGGTGGAGCCGCTCACGTCCAAACTGCAGGCGCAGTTGGAGGCGACGCGCCAGTATTACCGCAAGCAGATCACGCCGCTGCCGCTGCAGCCCGAGGCGCCGGCCTTCCTGCGATTGACCGGGCGATTGCCCGAAGGCGCAGAACTGATTCGCGTTGGCGAGCGCACGAACGCCACGCGCTATCTGCAGGTTTCGCGTGAACTGGTCGAGCCGGACTGGACGCTGATGTATCTCACGCCGGTGGAGCCCGTGATGAGTGCTGCGCGCAGCGCCACCGTGGCGGCCGCATTTGCCTTTGCGTTCGCGTGCCTGCTGCTCTTCTACTGGCGTCAGCGGCGCCTGCGCATGATGGAGATGCTGCGTAGCCGCCGCCTGCTGGAAGCCGCATATGACCAGCTCGAGCGCCGTGTCGAAGACCGCACGGCCGACCTGATGGCCACCAATGAACAACTGCAGCACGAGATCGTCGACCGCACGCGTGCCGAGGCCGAACTGCGCGCCACGCAGGATGAACTCGTGCAGGCCAGCAAGCTTGCCGCGCTGGGCCAGATGGCCGCCGGCATCACGCACGAACTGAACCAGCCGCTGGCTGCGCTGCGCACGTTCTCCGACAACACCCGTATCCTGCTCGAACGCGGCCAGCACGGCGCTGCCACCGATAACCTGCAGGCAATTGCCGACCTGACCGAGCGCATGGGCAAGATCACCGCACAGCTCAAGTTGTTTGCGGGACGCTCACGGCGCAAGGTGGTGGATGTGCAGGTGCGCGTGGCGCTGGATCACACGCTCGCGCTGCTGCGCCCTCGCCTGGGCGACGTGTTGGTCGAACTGCACTGGCGCATCCCCGAGACAGAGGCCGTCGTTCGCGCAGATGAACTGAAGCTGGAGCAAGTGCTGATCAATCTGATTGGCAACGCGCTCGATGCGATCAACGCCAATGAACCGGTACGCGCCGGCCGCATCGACATCACCATCGGCCCCACCGAGGGAGCGCAGGCGCAATCGAATCAACTGACCATCGCCGTGCGCGACAACGGCCCTGGCATTCCGCCCGACGCCATGCCGCACCTGTTCGAGCCGTTCTTCACCACCAAGGAGATCGGCCAGGGGCTCGGCCTTGGACTGGCGATTTCCACCAGCATCGCGCGCGACTTTGGCGGCTCGCTGTCGGCGGCCAACATGCCGGGCGGCGGGGCCCAATTTACGCTGACATTGGTACGCGCCGACGTCACCTCCGCGGCAACCACCTGATCCGTTTTCCACACAGATACGAACCATGTCCGAAGGCTTGAACGTTCTCTTCATCGAAGACGACCCGCCTGTGCGCCAGGCCACCGCGCAGAGCCTGGAACTGGCCGGCTTCAATGTGCAGGCGTTCGGCAGCGCCGAAGAAGCCGTCGGCAAGATCGACGCGAACTTTCCCGGCGTGGTCGTGAGCGACCTGCGCCTGCCGGGCGCGAGCGGCCTGGACGTGCTCACGCACTGCCAGTCGTTTGGCACGGGCATTCCCGTGGTGCTTGTCACCGGCCATGGCGACATCACGATGGCCGTGCAGGCCATGCGCGAAGGCGCGTTCGACTTCATCGAGAAGCCGTTTCCCGCCGAACGCTTGACCGAGACGGTGCGTCGCGCCGTCGAACGCCGCGCGCTGGAGTTGGAAAACCGCGCACTGCGTCGTGAACTGGCCGGCCCGGCGGCTGGCACGCGCATCATCGGGCGCTCACCAGCGATGGCCGCCGTACGCGCGCTGATCGAGAACGTCGCGACCACCGATGCGCCGGTGCTCATCAACGGCGAGACCGGCACGGGCAAGGAACTCGTCGCGCGCAGTCTGCACATGCTCTCGCCGCGTCACGACAAGCCGTTCATCGCGCTGAACTGCGGCGCCGTGCCTGAACAGATTTTCGAGAGCGAGATGTTCGGCTACGAGGCCGGTGCCTTCACCGGTGCGGGCAAGCGGCGCATCGGCAAGCTTGAGCACGCATCGGGCGGCACGCTGTTCCTCGACGAAATCGAGAGCATGCCGATCGCGCTGCAGGTCAAGCTGCTGCGCGTGTTGCAGGAGGGCGCGCTGGAGCGGCTGGGCTCGAATGCTTCGGTGCGCATCGACGTGCGCATCGTTGCGGCCGCCAAGGGCGATATGGAAGCGCTGATCGAGGCGGGCGGTTTCCGGCGCGATCTGTACTACCGCCTGAATGTCGTCGTCATCGACCTGCCACCGCTGCGCGAACGCCGCGAAGACATCATCCCGCTGTTCGAACATTTCCTGCTCGAAGCCGCTGTGCGCTATCAGCGTCCGCTGCCGATGCTGGCCGAGCGTCAGCGCCACGAGCTGATGCAATCGAACTGGCCCGGCAACGTGCGCGAGCTGCGTAATGCGGCCGACCGTCTTGTGCTTGGCGTCGGCCGCATGCCGGTCGTGCCGGATGCTTCGGAAGACGGCATGCCGCTCAAGGAGCGCGTCGAGCGCTACGAGCGCACGGTGATTGCCGAAACACTGGCGCGCACGGGCGGCTCGGTCCACCAGGCGGCGGACATTCTGCAGGTCGGCCGTGCGACGCTGTATGACAAGATCAAGCGGTACGGCCTTTGACTTGGCACGCCCGCACGCGACAACGCCCGGCACAAACCGGGCGTTGTCTTTTCGCGCTCAACTCGGGATCGGATGCGCATCCGCCACCGGATATCCACGGTCATCCGTCGGAATCCGCTGCGTCTGAAACGCGATCAGCAGCGCCTGAAATTTGCCGTCGATTTCCACGATGACAGCACCGTCCTGCTGCGTGCCGTTTTCGCGCGAATGGTCCTTCACGCCCGGTGTATGCACGACCGGGTTGCCTTGGTTCATGTGCGTCTCGTGCAGTCCGTTGTGCTGCGGCTCGAACAAGAAACCGAAGCCGTAGACCTTGACGTCGGTGCGCGGCGGCCAGCCTTTACGGTCGTCGTCGCCAGAACTGCCGTGGTAGACGTAGTCGATCGGCGTGGCGGTGCGGTCGAGGTTGAGCATGTCGTCAACGAGCGCGTTGATGTCGTTGTGTTCGGTTTCGGTGTCCAGCGCGATCGGCCGCATGTTCGGGAAGTCCACGAGCCCGGCGTCGCGCAGGTAGTCCAGGCGTGGGAAGCCGCCTGCGTGCAGCCCGGGGGCGAGCGCAGTCAGGTCGGCGGTGATCGGCAACTGCAGATCCGTTGTCCACTGATACAGCACGTGATAGCCGGCAGCACCCGCACCTGGCATGCTCGAGTCGGATTTCACATTGGCGAGCACCACAAAGTCCGCGCCATCCGGCGCTTCCAGCACGATGGCGTAATGCGGATTGCCGTTGTAGCCCTCCAGGTAGGGCACGCCGAATTTCAGCTTGCCCTTGAACATGCAGTAGTGATTGACCATGCGCACTCCATCGAACCAGGCACTGATGGACCGTCATTACAACAGGCTCGCGTGAACCTAGTGTGGAACCTGTATCGCCCGAAAACAAAAACGCCCGGCATCGACCGGGCGTTTCGCTTGAATCGGGGGCGCGGACCGCTTAAGCCTGCTTGTCCAGCGCCTGCTTGAGCAGAGCATCGAACGACGACCATTCCGGTTCGCCCACATAGCGCTTGAGGATGCGGCCTTCGCGGTCAACCAGGAACGTGGTCGGCGTGAGCTGCACGTCGCCGAACGCCTTGGCGGCGGAGCCGTCCGCGTCCATGGCAACCTTGAAGGGCAACTGTCGCGTCTGGCTGAAATTCATCACATACATCGGCGCGTCGTAGCTCATCGCCACGGCCACGTATTCCAGGCCTTCGCCTTTGTACTTGTTGTACGTCTGGATCATGTTGGGCATTTCCTTGATGCAGGTGGCGCAACTCGTGGCCCAGAAGTTGACGAGATAGACCTTGCCCTTCAGGTCTTGCGTCGAAAGCTTTTGCCCATCCAGCAGCGTGAACGTGGCAGCAGGGACCTGCTGCGACGGCGAGAACGCACGCCAGCCGAACCAGCCGCCCACAGCCAGCACCAGCATGATCACGGGCAGCAGCCAGCGGCGGCCGCCGGACGTGGCGGTGGCAGTTGCTGGGGCTGCGGAGGAAGTCAGGGTCGAGGCCATGTCGGCAACGGGTCAGGAAGAAAAATCAAGCATCTATTGTAGGCCCGACGCGCCGGCGCCGCATGTCCGCCGCGACAATCCGTCCATGGCGCGATGCGTGCGTCACTTATCGCTGGCGAGGGCGGCTTCGTACAGAGCGAGGTCAGTGGCGGAAAAGCAGCAAAAGGTGATTGCGTCCAAGCCGGCGCCATGCTCGCGCGCGGCACGTACGGCAATCGGTGCAGCCAACTGCGGCGGGAAGCCATACACACCGGTGCTGATGCACGGAAACGCGATGCTGCGCACCTCGTGCTTGCGCGCCAGTTCCAGGCTGTTGCGATAGCACGCGGCCAGCAACGCCGCCTCGTCCTGCCGGCCACCGTGCCAGATCGGCCCGACGGTGTGGATGACGTAGCGGGCAGGCAGGCGAAAACCCGGCGTGAGTTTCGCTTCACCGGTGCGGCAGCCATGGAGTGCGCGGCACGCCTCCAGCAGTTCTGGCCCCGCCGCGCGGTGGATGGCGCCGTCCACGCCGCCCCCGCCGAGCAGCGAGCTGTTCGCCGCATTGACGATGGCATCACAGTCGAGCGTGGTGATGTCGGCACGCAGGGCACGGACGGTGACAGAGATTGGCATGGCGCGGTCCTTGACAGGGAGAGCGGACGTCTGTGTCGGATAATAGGCGGCTCAGAAACCGGCCGGAAACCGACAGGAGGCGATGTGGCAGTCAAAGTAACGGCAGGTTGGCGGATCGGGTTGGGTGCGTTGGCCTGTGCCCTGCTGGTGGCCTGTTCGCCAAAGTACGACTGGCGCACGGTGCATTCCAACGAGGGCGCCTACGCCGTGGACTACCCCGCCAAGCCCACCGCAGAAGCCCGCCCCATCGCCATCAACGGCCAACGCATGCCGATGACGATGCAGGCCGCCAGCGTCGACGGCACGCTGTTCGCCATCGGCGTGGTGGAACTGCCCGCGGATGATCCGGTCTGGCGCCAGCGCGCCGTGGAGGCGCTGCGCAACGGCCTGTCCGCCAACTTGAAGGGCCACGTGACCGAGCGCGACATCGCCGTGCAGACCGCCGCGCAGCCGCCTCTGTCATTGCCAGCGTTAGAGTTGATTGCGCTCGGTGCCGGCGGAGACGATCCCGCGCCGCGCCGGCTGACCGCCCGCGTGGTCGCCACGGGAAAGCACGCCTACCAGGCCGTCGTGCTGGAATCGGGCGATGCCGCCCGCGACGCGCGCCAGCAGGAGCAGGTCGACCAGTTCCTTGCCAGCTTCCATCCGTACTAGGCCCGCACAGACCTGGGCGAACTGGCCGCAGCCGGTGCACAATTATCGTTTTGCGCTTTACCGCAACACAACGCATCACGGGGAACCATCATGACGTTGCAAGTCTGGCTGGCCTTCTTTTTGGCTGCCTGGGTGATCGCCATCTCGCCCGGGTCGGGCGCCATCCTGTGCATGAGCCACGGCCTGACGCATGGCGTGCGCCGCACGTCGGTCACGATTGCCGGGCTGGAGCTGGGCATTGTCGTGATCCTGTTCATAGCGGGTGCCGGGCTGGGCGCGCTGCTGATCGCGTCGGAGCACGCCTTTACGGCCATCAAGATCATTGGTGCGATGTACCTGATCTACCTGGGTATCGTGCAATGGCGCACGCCCATCCAGATCGCCAAGCCCACTGAGGGCGAGCCCCTGAAGGTCTCGGGCAGCGGTGCGCGCCGTCGGTTCCTGGTTGGATTGCTGACCAATCTGACGAACCCGAAGGGCATCCTGTTCATGGTGGCCGTGCTGCCGCAGTTCATCGATCCGGCCAAGCCGCTGCTTTCGCAACTCGGCATCCTGGCGGCGACGATGGTGTTCGTCGACCTGATCGTCATGCACGGCTATGCGCTGCTGGCCTCGCGCGCGCAGCGCCTGTTCCGCAATCCGCGCGCACTGCGTTGGCAGAGCCGCTTCTTTGGCGGCATGCTGATGAGCATCGGCGCAGCGCTGTTCTTCGTGAAGCGCCAGACTGCGTGAGCTTCACACCGCCGCAGGGCTGCCCGCCAAGTCGTTGAGGGCACAGCGTGGGGATGCGCGCTAATCCGCCTTCACCCCGCGCCGATACTGAATGGCCTCGCCCACATGCGCCGCGTCGATCTGCTCGTCGCCTGCCAGATCGGCAATCGTGCGGGCGAGCTTGAGCACACGCGCATAGGCGCGGGCGGACCACGAGAAGCGCGTCATCGCGTGGCGCAGCAAGCCATCCGCCGCATCGGTGCGGCTGCAATGCAGATCGATTTCATGGCCGCCCAGCAAGGCGTTGCGTTTGCCTTGTCGTGCGAGCTGTCGCGCGTGCGCGGCAGAGACACGCTCGGCCACGTTGCGCGTCGGTTCACCAGGCGGCCCGTCGAGCAACTCCTCCTGCGAGGGCGTCGGGACCTCTATCTGCACATCGATGCGATCAAGCAGTGGCCCCGAAATGCGCGCCTGGTATCGCTCCACCTGATCCGGTGTGCAGCGGCACGCCCGCAGCGGATGCCCGCGATAGCCGCACGGACACGGGTTCATTGCGGCAATCAGCTGGAAGCTGGCAGGGAAGTCTGTCTGATGCGCTGCGCGTGAGATGGTGATGTGGCCGGTTTCCAATGGCTCACGCAGGACTTCGAGCACACGGCGCTCGAACTCGGGAAGCTCGTCGAGGAAGAGCACGCCCTGATGCGCCAGCGAGATTTCGCCCGGCCTTGGCGTATTGCCCCTGTAAGCTACAACAATTGCTGCGACAATTCACACGTAACGATGCGACTCTGCGGGCGTTTCTGCATCAATTTCTGCGACGCATTGCATATCAATAAGTGCGACGGAGTCCGCCCAGGTCACCCCGACTGGCATGCCGACTAAGAAGTACAGCGTTGTCCCGTTCGTTGGTTTCACCAACCCTGCGACCATCCTGCTGTTTTGGTAAGCATGTTTCACGATCGAGTGCTCTACGACTCTCATGTTCGGGCTGTGCTGACTTATCTCCTGCAAGTCATAAGAGTCCGGGCCGGATCATAGCGTCGCATTTATTTCGAATATGTCGCAACTATTGTGAGATATGACAGCCCCCGCCCACCATCGCCACCGCAGATGCTGTGTGGTGTGGCGAACGGAACGGCCGCACCTTCCAACGCCGTGCGTCGAAGCCGCGCGTGGTCAGGCTCATCACCGCGGCGGCGGAAAGCGCTTCGTCATCGCTCATGTCCGGCAGCAAGCCGGGAAACCGTTGCGCGAGCATCGACTTGCCGGTGCCGGGCGGCCCGATCATCAACATGGAATGACCGCCGGCGGCGGCCACTTCCAGCGCGCGCCGCGCTTGCGGCTGCCCCCGCACGTCCGCCAAGTCGGGATAGCGGATGTCCGCGTCGACCAGCGCGGGCAGCGCGGGCGCGAGCTTGCGATCCGGCGCGCTCAGGTGGTCGCACACCTCGATGAGCGTGCGCGCGGGCAGGACTTTGGTGCCGCTTACTAGCGCAGCTTCGGCGGCGTTCTCGGCGGGCAGCACGAAGGCGCGGGCAAGTGGTGCGTCGCCATCGGCGGAGACGGGGTTGCGCGACAGCGCATACGCCATCGCCAGCGCACCGCGAATCGGCCGCAGATCGCCGGACAGCGACAGCTCGCCCGCAAACTCGTGCGCGTCCAGGTGCGTGTGCGGAATCTGCCGGCTCGCAGCGAGAATCCCCAGCGCGATAGCGAGGTCGAACCGGCCCGATTCTTTTGGAAGATCGGCCGGGGCGAGGTTGACGGTGATGCGCCGCGCCGGAAACTCGAAGCGGCTGTTCTGGATCGCTGCCCGTACGCGATCCTTGCTTTCCTTCACCTCGGTATCAGGCAGGCCGACGATGGTGAACGATGGCAGGCCATTCGCCAGATGGACCTCCACCGAGACGGCTGGCGCATCGATACCCGAGAGCGCGCGCGAACGCAGTACAGCGAGGCTCATTGCGCAGTCCTTCGGGAGAACTCACGAGCAAGGCAGAAGGCTTGGCATCGGTGCATGGCGTGACGGAGTGTGACGGTTGCGGAACCCTCCACTGTGCCAGCCGCGTTGCGCTGCCATGGCCATCGGCATCCAAATTTGACGATCGCTTTGGTATGAGAAACGGGCACAAAAAAACCGGAGCACTGGGCTCCGGCTTTGTTGTCGGCAGATCAATTCAGGGGAAGGCCGGCATGGCCGAGTCTTCGCCGCTGAAGCGGCCTTCGGGATGCGTCCTCTGCAGCAGCGCGCGTACCTCGCTTACGCGCGAGCGCGGCACATCGACCATCAGCAGGATCTGCCCATCCTCCACTGCCTGCTTGAACGGTTTCAGGCGGCTGTTGGGCACCGAACTGCCGATCATGCTCGAAGCCCACGCGCCAAACAGCGCGCCAACCACGGTGGTAATGCCGACCATGCCCCACTGCGGCCCTTCGCCAATGACCGGGAAGATGGCCGCCACAATGCCCGCCAGCACCCCTGCACCCCCGCCGATCACGAGCCCGTTCTGGGTGGCGTGGACGATGTCGGAAGTCTGGAGGATATTGGCCTCATGCAGGCCAGTGAGGTCGACGCCGGGCTTGGAGACGAAGTGGATGTGGCGTTCGGTGATGCGCGCCAGCAGAAGGTCGTTCATCACGCGCCGGGCGCTGACGACGTCCGGCATCAGGAAGTAGAGGCGATGCTGCATGATCTTCTCCTCAAGCGCAGCTGCGCGATGCGTCTTAAGGACGTTCTAGATCAGTTCGCCAGCCGCAACAAGGCGGTGCATCAATCTTTTCGCTGTGCACCGCAGCAAGGGTGCAGCGGTCGGCACAGCGGCCAGGCAGATGCGCGCCCCGCGCAACACCCGGCGGCAGCTCGCTGCTTACTGATCTGCGGGGGCGGCGGACTTGAGTTGAGCTTCCAGTGCGGCCACGCGCGTTTCCAGTTCCTCCAGACGCGCACGCGTACGTGCCAGGACCTGCGATTGCACGTCGAATTCCTCGCGCGTCACCAGATCGAGCTTGGAGAAGCCCTGGGTCATCATCGCGCGGACGTTCTTTTCGATGTCGGCCGCCGGCGAGTTGCGCAGGGCTTCGCTGACGCGGTTCTGGAAGTCGGAAAAGAGATCGGTCGGTTTCATGTCGTTTGCTCCGTGGGTCGTGCTGTCTGCGCCAGGCCGGTGCATGCACCGTAACCGTGCGCGTGAATTGCTGTGTCGTGGTGCGAAGGCCCGCGTCAGGCGCGTGGTTTCGGTGCTGCTGGCCGAGATGGTACCGGCTGAGCGCTGTGAACGGCACACCTTGCGTCAAATCTCGCTGCGATGCGGCATTGGCGTCCCCATCCAAATGGGGACAGAACGGATGGTCGCAGCTTCCGCGCCGCGCCCTGTGCGCCACCGCATGGGGCTCAAATCACTCTATCACATGGTTTTTATCGCGCCATGACGGCGTAGGCCGCCATGGCGTGAACCCGCCTGCGGCAACTGTTCACGGGCAGCAGGCGTTGCCAGGTGAAACCCGTCCCCAATTTCCTCCGCCTTTGCGCTATGGCGCAACGCGAGGCCGTAACCGAAGGCGCCCTCCAAGCTGACGACATCGACATGGCATGACAGTTGCAGAACTGGTGCGATTTTTTTCAATTCCGTTGCGACTGTCTAAAGGGGGAGAGCCGTTATGAAGAAGTTTGCGTACGCAGCCAGTCTGGTACTGCTGACCGGTGCCGTTGCCGGTGTCAGCCAAACCGCCATCGCGCAGTCCGCACCCGCGGCTGATGCACCGGCCGCCGCACCGGCGCCCGCGCCGGCCGCACTCACGGCCAACGTCACGCTGGCCAGCCAATACCGCTACCGCGGCATCATGCAGACCAACAACAAGCCGGCCATTCAGGGCGGCTTTGACTACGCCATTCCTGGCGGTGTGTTGCCCGAGGGTTTCTACATCGGTAACTGGAACTCGTCGATCAGCTGGTTGAGCGATTCCAACTCGAACGTCTCCGCACCGATCGAGATGGACTTCTACGGCGGCTACAAGACCGAGATCGTCAAGGACGTGCCCATCGACGTGGGCGTGCTCCAGTACTACTACCCGGGCAGCTATCCCGACGGTTTCACGCGTCCGCACACGACCGAAGGCTATGCGCAGATCGGCTACGGCCCGGTCACGTTCAAGTATTCGCACGCGTTTTCGAACCTGTTCGGCACGCCCGATTCGCATCACAGCCAGTACTTCGATCTGTCGGGCAACTTCGATACCGGCTTTTGGGGCCTGACGCTGAACCTGCATGCGGGCTACCAGCAAGTGCCCCATCAGACCGTGCGCGCTTCGTATGCCGACTGGAAGGTCGGCGTGACGAAAGACTTCGGCAACGGCTGGGCGGCGTCGCTGGCCTACATCGATACGAACGCTTCGCGCGCGTTCTATACGAACACGCGCGGCAACTACATGGGCAAGGCCACGGCCCTGCTGTCGATCACCAAGACTTTCCAATAACGATGCGGGGCGGCGCCCCGGTGCCGCCGACCGAGGAGGAACCAGCATGAAACTCATCATGGCCATCATCAAGCCGTTCAAGCTCGACGAGGTCCGCGAGGCATTGTCCGAAGTGGGTGTATCGGGCATTACCGTCACGGAAGTCAAAGGCTTCGGACGTCAGAAGGGTCATACCGAGCTTTACCGCGGCGCGGAGTACATCGTCGACTTCCTGCCTAAAGTAAAGATCGAAGTGGCCGTGCCTGACGACGTGGTCGAGCGCGCCGTCGAGGCCATCGAAAAATCTGCGCGCACCGGCAAGATCGGCGACGGCAAGATCTTCGTGGCCGACGTCGAACAAGTCATCCGCATCCGCACCGGTGAGACCGGTGGCGACGCCCTATAAGCCCCAATCCGCCAAGGAAGAGGTCAAAACATGAAAACCTGGTTCACACGATTCCTGACGGCTGGGGCCGTCGCTGCCGTGCTCGCAGGCGCCGTGATCTCGGCGCCGGCCGCCGCACAGGACAAGCCGGCGGCTGAAGCTTCGGCGCCGGTTGCCGCGGCCGCCGCTTCCGAGCCGGCCGCTGCCGCACCGGCAGCCGCAGCTCCGGCTGCAGCCCCCGCCGCCGCAGCTGCTCCAGCTGCCGCTGCGCCCGCCGCTGCTGCGCCCGTCCCCAACAAGGGCGACACGGCGTGGCTGCTGGTCTCCACCGCCTTCGTCATCTTGATGACGCTGCCGGGCCTGGCGCTGTTCTATGGCGGCCTGGTGCGCAAGAAGAACATGCTGTCGGTGCTGATGCAGTGCATGGGCATCTTCTCGCTCATCATCATCCTGTGGGCCATCTACGGTTACAGCTTTGCGTTTACCGAGGGCAACGCGTTCTTCGGCGGGCTGGATCGCCTGTTCCTGAAGGGTCTGACGCCCGATTCGGTTGCCGCCACCTTCAGCAAAGGCGTGGTGGTGCCGGAATACGCGTACTTCGCCTTCCAAGGCGCGTTTGCGGCGATTACCTGCGCTCTGATCATCGGTGCTTTCGCCGAGCGTGCGAAGTTCTCCGCCGTGCTGCTGTTCGTGGTGCTGTGGTTCACCTTCAGCTACGTGCCGATCGCCCACATGGTCTGGTTCTGGCCGGGTCCGGACGGCTTTACCGACGCCAAGGCGGCCGAGGTGATGACGGCCAAGTCGGGTTGGCTGTTCCAGAAGGGCGCGCTGGACTTTGCCGGTGGCACCGTGGTGCACATCAACGCTGCTGTGGCGGGTCTGGTGGGCGCTTTCCTGTTCGGCAAGCGCATCGGCTTTGGCCGTGAGGCGCTCAAGCCGCACAGCCTGACGCTGACGATGGTCGGTGCCTCGCTGCTCTGGTTCGGCTGGTTCGGCTTCAACGCCGGCTCGGCCCTGGAAGCCAACGGCAGCGCCGCGCTGGCCTTCGTCAACACGCTGCTGGCGACCGCCGCTGCCGTGCTGTCGTGGAGCTTCGGCGAGTGGTTCGGCAAGAGCAAGCCTTCGATGCTGGGTGCCGCATCGGGTGCCGTGGCTGGCCTGGTGGCCATCACCCCGGCCGCCGGCTTTGTCGGCCCGATGGGTTCGATCGCGCTCGGCATCATCGCCGGCCTGCTGTGCCTGTGGGGCGTGAATGGCCTCAAGCGCATGCTGGGCATGGACGACACGCTGGACGTGTTCGGTGTGCACGGCGTGGGCGGTATCCTCGGCGCGCTGCTGACCGGCGTCTTCGCGGCGCCGAGCCTGGGCGGCACCGGCATCTACGACTATGTCGCCAACAAGGTAGCCGACGATTACTCGATCGGCGGCCAGCTGTGGATCCAGTTCCAGGGCGTGGCGACCACGGTCATCTGGTCTGCAGTGGTGGCGTTCATTTCGTACAAGATCGTCGATGCCATTGTTGGCCTGCGCGTGCCGGAAGAAGAGGAGCGCGAGGGCCTGGACATCACGTCCCACGGCGAAACTGCCTACGAAGACTGATCGTCTGCGTCATCCCGCAAAAGACCCGGCCGCGCGCCGGGTTTTTTGTGTCGCCACCTGAGCCGGACGTCCTTAAGTCCGATGTAAAAAAGCTTCAATTGCCTCTCGTTATGCGGGCGCTTACATTGCAGACGTGGTTTCCTCCACCTGCAGAACGCTCCCCGTATCTGTCAGGCTATTCCCCAAGCGCGGCAGCCCCGCGCTTTTTTTTGTCCGGTTTTTTTGTGTGGCCTGCTGCACTGCCGCACAGCGCCTCTTGCGAATCCTCTTTCCTGACCGCATATCGATAGCCCGCTGTCGTCTGCAAGCTATTGTCTGTTCCTCTACAATTGGAGTGGGCGATAAATAACATCAATAGGAAGGGTATGGTTCCGCACTTGATCACCGCGCTGAACGGGCCGCTGCTTGAGCTCGAGCAGAAGATTCTTGACGCCACGCCCGCCATCGAACGCTGGTTCCGCCTGGAATGGCAGGAACACACGCCGCCGTTCTACTGTTCCGTCGATTTGCGCAACGCCGGCTTCAAGCTGGCGCCGGTCGACACGAACCTGTTCCCGGGCGGCTTCAACAACCTCGCGCCCGAGATGCTGCCGCTGGCTGTGCAAGCCGCCATGGCCGCCATCGAAAAAATCTGCCCCGACGCCAAGAACCTCCTGCTGATCCCCGAGCGCCACACGCGCAACATGTTCTATCTGCAGAACGTGGCGCGCCTGTCGCAGATCATGCGCCAAGCGGGGCTGAATGTGCGTCTCGGCTCGCTCTCCGAAGACATCACCGAGCCGACCCCGATCGATCTGCCCGATGGACAGCGCCTAGTGGTCGAACCGATCAAGCGCATCGGTACCAAGGGCCGTCGCTTGGGCATGGAAGACTTCGATCCGTGCTCGATCCTGCTGAACAACGATCTGTCAGCCGGCGTGCCGCCCATCCTCGAGAACATCAACGAGCAATATCTGCTGCCGCCACTCCATGCCGGCTGGTCGCAGCGCCGCAAGACCAACCACTTTGCCGCCTACGATGAAGTGGCCAAGAAGTTCGCCAAGCTGATCGACATCGACCCGTGGATGGTCAACCCGTACTTCACCAAATGCAGCGGACTGGACTTCCATGAGCGCGCCGGCGAGGAGGAACTCGCTCACGCGGTCGAGACGGTGCTGAAGAAAACCGCCAAGAAGTACAAGGAATACGGCGTGACCGAGACCCCCTACGTGGTGGTCAAGGCCGACGCCGGCACCTATGGCATGGGTGTGATGACCGTGCGCGATCCTTCCGAGGTCAAGGGCCTCAACCGGAAGGAGCGCAACAAGATGAGCGTGGTCAAGGAGGGCCTGGAGGTCTCCGAAGTGATCGTGCAGGAAGGCGTGCACACCTTCGAGAAGATCAACGAAGCCGTGGCCGAGCCCGTCGTCTACATGATCGACCGCTATGTGGTGGGCGGTTTCTACCGGGTTCACACGGGCCGCGGCGTGGACGAGAATCTCAACGCGCCAGGCATGCATTTCGTGCCGCTGCCGTTTGCGTCGAATTCGCTGCCGGACAGCCATGCCAAGCCGGGCGCCGGTGAGCCGAACCGCTTCTATATGTACGGCGTCGTGGCGCGCTTGGCGCTGTTGGCTGCATCGCTCGAGCTTGAGAAGACCGACCCGAACCCGCTGATCTGATCGGCCGTATCCCCGCTGCAGAAGGAACCGCCATGCGCATCCTGTTCATCGTCGATCCGCTGTCGACGTTCAAGACCTACAAGGATTCCACCTTCGCGATGATGCGCGAGGCGGCGGCGCGCGGCTATGCCATCTACACGTGCCTGCAGTCGCAGCTCACGTTGGCGAACAACGTGGTCGAAACCGTTGCCACGCCTATCGCACTGACCGGCGATGAGGACGACTGGTATCGCGCCGGCGATGCTCGCCTGCTCCCGCTCACCGGCTTTGACGCCGTGCTGATGCGCAAGGACCCCCCATTCGACATGGAATACGTCACCAGCACGTGGCTGCTGGAGATTGCCGAGCGGCAGGGCGCGCGCGTGTTCAACAAGCCGCAGGCGATTCGTGACCATTCGGAGAAGCTCGCCATCGCGCAGTTCCGCGAGTTCACCGTGCCGACCATCGTGTCCCGCGATGCCAAGCGTCTGCGCGAATTCCACGCCGAGCAGGGCGACGTCATCTTCAAGCCGCTCGACGGCATGGGCGGTGCGGGCATCTTCCGCGTGGGACCGGATGGCCTGAACCTCGGGGCGGTGATCGAATCGCTTACCGACAACGGCGCGCGCACGATCATGGCTCAGCAGTACATTCCGGCGATCCGTGAGGGCGACAAACGCATTCTCCTGATCGGCGGGTCGCCGGTGCCGCATTCGCTGGCGCGGGTGCCGATGGCGGGCGAGGTACGTGGCAATCTGGCGGCTGGCGGTACGGGCAGGGCCCAGCCGCTGTCTGAGCGCGATCAGGTGATCGCACACGCACTTGCGCCCGTGCTGTGGCAACGCGGTCTGCTGCTCGTCGGCCTCGACGTCATTGGGGATTACCTCACCGAGGTGAACGTCACCAGTCCGACGTGTTTCCAGGAAATCACGCAGCAGACGGGCTTCAATGTGGCCGGAATGTTCATCGACGCGCTGGAGCGCGCCGCAGGCAAGAGCAGCGGATTGGGCCGCAAGCCCGCCTGATTGGGCGGCATGGCCCTTCCGCCGAGGGTCCTCCACAAGGGGGAAGTCTGGAGCACGGCTGCACAATTGCGCCAAATGGCCCTGATACAATCGGCGTTACACCGATTCGCTTTTCAATCATGGCAGGGATTCTGATCATCGCTCATGCGCCGCTGGCCAGCGCACTGCGCGATTGCGCTGCACACGTCTATTGCGGAGAGCCTGAAGGGCTGGGCGCAATCGATGTCCTGCCCGATGCCGAGCCGGCTGCCGTGCTGGCCCAGGCGCGCGACAAGCTCGCCGAACTCATTGAAGCCAACGGCGCGCTGGTGCTGACCGACATCTTCGGGGCCACGCCCGCCAATATCGCCTCGCGCCTGGCTGATCCGGGCCGCGTGCGCGTGCTGGCCGGCGTGAACCTGCCGATGCTCGTGCGCGCCATCTGCTATCGCTCCGAAAAACTCGAACAACTTGCCGCCAAGGCCCTGGCCGGCGGCGCGCAAGGCGTACTGCAGGTCGGCTCGACAGCCGTTCAGAACCAGGTTGCCAACCATCCGGACAAATATGCTGCAGAGGGATATCACCATCATCAATAAGCTCGGGCTGCATGCCCGAGCCTCCGCCAAACTCACGCAGCTCGCCAGCAAGTTCGACAGCCAGATCAAGATGTCGCGCAACGGCCGTCAGGTCGACGCCAAGAGCATCATGGGCGTGATGATGCTGGCCGCGGGCATTGGCTCTACCGTCACGCTGGAGATCGAAGGCCCGGACGAGCACGACGCCATGGATGGTCTCGTCGCGCTCATCAACGATCGCTTCGGCGAAGGCGAATAAAGCGCCCGCCGCACTCCACTTCAACGCCGCTCCGGCCAGCGTCTATGCCTTTTACCCTTCACGGTATTCCGGTCTCGCGCGGCATCTCCATCGGCCGCGCCCACATGCTGGCGCGTGCGGCGCTCGATGTGTCGCACTACCTGGTCGACGAAGACAAGCTTGACGCCGAGGTCGAGCGCTTGCGCAGTGCCCGCGCCACCGTGCGCTCCGAACTGGCCGCACTCAAGCGCGACCTCCCCAGCGATGTGCCCGAAGAGATGGGCGCCTTCCTCGATGTGCACGCGATGATTCTGGATGACGCGTTGCTCTCGCAGGTGCCCGAGACGCTGATTCGCCAGCGACGCTACAACGCAGAGTGGGCGCTCACAACGCAGCTTGAAGAGCTGATCCGCCAGTTCGGTGAAATCGAAGACGAATACCTGCGCGAGCGCAAGGCCGACATCGAGCAGGTGGTTGAACGCATTCTGAAGGTACTGGCCGGCGCGCCCGCGTTGGCACCGGCTCCGGTGGCGGTTGGTTGCGATCCGGATGCCGGCATGATCGTCGTCGCGCACGATATTGCGCCGGCCGACATGCTGCAGTTCCGCGGCCAGACCTTCGCCGGCTTCGTGACCGACCTGGGCGGCCGCACCTCGCACACCGCCATCGTGGCGCGTAGCCTCGACATTCCGGCGGCGGTAGGTGTGCATAACGCGAGTACGCTGATTCGGCAGGATGACATCGTCGTCATTGACGGCGACAACGGCATCGTCATTGTCGATCCGAGCACGTCCATCCTTGAGGAATACCGCCACCGCCGCAGCGAAGGCGAGCTGCAGAAGAAGCGTCTCGAACGTCTGCGTCATACGCCTACCGTTACACTCGACGGTACGCAAATCGAACTGCAGGCGAACATCGAAATGCCCGAAGATGCGGCTGCCGCTGTCAAAGCCGGCGCCGTGGGCGTGGGCCTGTTCCGCTCCGAATTCCTCTTCATGAACCGTCGTGGCGCGCTACCTGACGAGGAAGAACAGTTCCGCGCGTACCGTACCGCCGTTGAATCGATGATGGGCCTGCCCGTCACCATCCGCACCATCGACATCGGTGCCGACAAGCCGCTGGACATCCGCGACGACGTGTTCGAGACCGCGCCCAATCCGGCGCTGGGTTTGCGGGCGATCCGCTGGTCGCTGTCAGAGCCGGCGATGTTCCTGACGCAGTTGCGTGCGCTGTTGCGGGCATCTGCGTTTGGGCCGATCAAGATTCTCGTGCCGATGCTTGCGCACGCCCGCGAAATCGACCAGACGCTCGAATTGCTGGCACGCGCCAAGGCTTCGCTCGACGCCGACGGCCTGGCCTATGATCCGGGCATCAAGGTCGGTGCCATGATCGAGATACCGGCCGCCGTGCTGATCCTGCCGGTGTTCCTGCGCCGCATGGATTTTCTCTCGATCGGCACGAACGACCTGATCCAGTACACGCTCGCCATCGATCGCGCCGACAACGCCGTCGCGCATCTGTACGACCCGCTGCATCCAGCGGTGCTGCAATTGATCGCGCGCACCATCCGCGAAGCGCATCAGGCGGGCAAGCCCGTTTCCGTGTGCGGCGAGATGGCGGGCGACGCTTCCATGACGCGCCTGCTGCTCGGCATGGGCCTCACCGAATTCTCGATGCATCCGTCGCAGTTGCTGAGTGTCAAGCAGCAGATCCTGCGCTCGGACCGCCCGCGCTTGATGCGCGAGGCCGACCGCCTGCTGCACGCCTGCGAGCCGGCCGAAATCGAAGAGGCGCTCGGCGCGCTGGCGCGGGCTTGATGCGCGCATCTCAAAAGCGCCGGCTGCACCGAGTGTCGCACCGGCGCATCGCCTTCCACGGGCATGACCTCGCTCTAAGTGACTGAAATTGCACGTCTTTCTCTGAAAAGACGGCCCACATGCACCTGCATGGCCCTCCGCACGAAATGGGGTAGAACAAGAATTGTTCTCATTTCCATTCTCTGTTATTCTGGTTCCACAGCGCGTTCTGAGCGCTGCGGAGGAATCCCGTGTACGTCTGTATTTGCAACCAAGTGACCGACCGCGAAATCCATGGCGCCGCCCGTCTGGGCGTGTCGACGATGGACGAACTCGCCGAAACGCTCGGCGTGGGAACGTGCTGCGGACAATGCCGGGACTGCGCCAAGCAGGTGCTCGCCGAGGCGGTGAGCTGCATCCCTGTCGACCAGACCTTGGGCCGTGCCAGCACGCATGCCATAATCGAACGTCGCGACGAGCCCGTCGCCAATGATCAGGCCATCGTGGCTGGTGCATTGGCTGCCTGATCTCCCGTCTTTTCCTGTCGCCGCGAATTGCCGCCCAGGCGCTGAGCCTCGGTGGCATTTGTTGCTTTCTAGTCAGGCACGGGGCTCGCCTTGAACGGACGCGTGCGTGCGTCCATCACCGCAGTTGCACTTTGCTGGAGCCCCAAGAATGAAAGGCGATAAGAAGGTCATCCAATATCTGAACGCCCAGCTCAAGAACGAGCTGACCGCCATCAACCAGTATTTCCTCCACGCGCGCATGTACGGCCACTGGGGGCTCAAGCGCATCGGGGACCACGAATACAAGGAGTCGATCGGCGAGATGAAGCATGCCGATCGCCTGATCGAGCGCATCCTGATGCTCGACGGCCTGCCCAACCTGCAGGACCTGGGCAAGATCTTCATCGGCCAGGACACGAAAGAGATCATCGAATGCGACTTGAAGCTTGAGCGCGCAGCACACGGCACCGTGGTCGAGGGCATTGCCTACTGCGAATCGGTCAAGGATTACGTCAGCCGCGAAATTCTGGTCGACATCCTGGACGACACCGAAGAGCACATCGACTGGTTGGAAACGCAGCTTGAGCTGATCGACAAGGTCGGCATTCAGAACTACCTGCAATCGCAGATGGAGCCTGAGGGCGAATAAGGCTCGTCAGCCGCAAAAAAGAAGGAGGCCTCGGCCTCCTTTTTTGTCGTGCGTGTACCGGCGCGTCAGTGCATGCCCCCGCAGACCGGACAGGACGGCTGTCGAGCGATGCGCATCGTCGTCCATTCCATCGTTAAACCGTCGAGCATCAGAAGGCGGCCGGCAAGCGAACTGCCGATGCCGGCGATCAGCTTGAGTGCCTCGGCGGCCTGCACCGTACCCACCATGCCCACCAGCGGCGAGAACACGCCCATCGTTGCGCACGCCACGTCGGGCGCGGGCTCGTCGGGTGGGAACAGGCAGGCGTAGCAGGGGCCGCCGGCGCGGCTGTCGAACACGCTGATCTGTCCGTCGAAACGGATGGCTGCGCCCGACACCAGCGGCACGCCAGCCCGCACGCAGGCAAGGTTGGTGGCCTGGCGAGTGCCGAAGTTATCGGAGCAGTCCAGTACCACGCTCACGCCATCAAGGCGTGCGCCGATGGCATCCGCATCGAGCCGGCGCTGCACGGCATGCACGCGCACGTCGGGATTCAGCCGGGCGATGGCCGCCTGCGCGGATGCCACCTTCGGCTGCCCGACCGATTCCGTTGTGTGGATGATCTGGCGCTGCAGGTTGGTCAGGTCCACCGTGTCGTCGTCGACGATGGTGAGCGTGCCTATGCCCGCCGCCGCCAGATACGGCAGGGCCGCAGCGCCCAGCCCGCCCGCGCCGATGACAAGCGCATGGCTTTCAAGCAGGCGCGTCTGCCCCTCGATGCCGATTTCGTCGAGCAGGATATGGCGCGAGTAGCGCAGCAGTTGATCGTCGTTCATGGTGGTGCAATGAAAAAGGCCGTGCAGTGCACGGCCTCGTAAGTTTGCCAGTGTTTGCCGGCAGGTGTCTTATCGTGCGCCGGTGGGCTCCGGCGCAGGCTGCACGCCGCTGGCCGGAACATTGGGCTTCGGTGCAGTCGGCTCGGAAGCCGGTGTGGCCTTGCCCTTGGGCAGCTTGGCCGGGGCGCTAGAATCCTTGGCCGCCGGCGATTTCACCGCCTTGTCCGGCACCGCGGCAGCCGCGGCTTCCAGCACCGACTTCGAGCGCTTGACCGGCTGACCCTTCAGGTCGGCAAGGGCTTGCTGGAGCATGAAATCTTCGGCCGAACCGAACTCGATCGGCTTCTTGTTGCGCTCCTTCTCGCGCTGCTCGGGCGTCTTCTTGGCGTTTTCTTCTTCCAGGCGACGCAGCTCTTCAACGCGGCGCTTTTCGCGCTCGGTCATCTCGGCTTCTTCCGATTCCTGCTTGTTGTGCAGGTGGCGTTCGGTGTCGATTTCGCGCGTGATCAGCGCGTCGTCCGGGTCGCCGTCCGGGTTCTGGTCAACCGGAATATCCGGGCGGATGCCCTTGGCCTGAATCGACTTGCCCGACGGCGTGTAGTAGTAGGCGATGGTTAGCTTGATGCCGGTGTCGTTCGACAGCGGACGCACCGTCTGCACCGAGCCCTTGCCGAAGGTCGTCTTGCCCATCGTCTTGGCACGGTGATGATCCTGCAGCGCGCCGGCCACGATTTCTGAGGCCGAAGCCGTGTAGGCGTTGGTCAGCACGATGATCGGCACGGTCTTGAACTCGGGATCCAGGCCCACCAGAGGGTCGGAATCCAAGTTGCTCAAGCGGTAGTTTGCGAAGGTCGCCTTGTACGTGCGCTTGGCATCTGGCACCTGGCCGTTGGTCGACACCACCGTCGCGTCCGGCGGCAGGAATGCAGCCGACACCCCAACTGCTGCCTGCAGCACGCCACCGCCGTTGTTGCGCAGGTCCAGGATCAGGCCCTTGAGGTGGGGGTCCTGTTTCGCCAGGTCATTGAGCTTCTTAGCCAGGTCCGGCACAGTACGTTCCTGGAAGCTGGTAATGCGCACCCAGGCAATGCCGTTGTCCAGCATCTTTGCCTTGACCGACTGCACCTGGATCTCGGCGCGAGTGATGGTCAGCGGGAACGTGCGCTCTTCCTTCTTGCGGTAGATGGTCAGCGTGACCTTCGTGCCCGGGGCACCGCGCATGCGCTTGACGGCTTGCTCCAGCGGCATGCCGCGCACGGGCTTGTCGTCGATGCGGGTGATCAGGTCGCCCGGCTGCACGCCGGCGCGGAAGGCGGGGGTGTCTTCGATCGGGTTGATGACCTTAACCAGACCTTCTTCCTGCGAGATCTCGATGCCCAGACCGGCGAAGCGGCCTTGGGTCCCTTCCTGCAGCTCCTGGAAGTCCTTCTTATCCAGGTAAGCCGAATGCGGGTCGAGGCTGGCGACCATGCCCTTGATGGCTTCGGTCAGCAGCTTGTCGTCGTCCACCGGCTCGACATATTCACGCTTGATTTGGCCAAAGATGTCCGCCATGAGCCTGAGCTTTTCCAGCGGGAGCGGGCCGACCGTCGCGTTTTGCGCGGTGGCGGAGAGCTGGAGCGTCGCCAGGACCCCGGTGACGAGGCCGATGGCGATCAAGCTGATGTTCTTGAGCGAAGTTCGCATGTGTCGAGCGTGGACGTGGGAACAGTAGATAAACATGGCCCGGGACGGCTCGCGCACATCCCGGGCTACAGGCTTCGACAGTATAAAGGCGTTGGAGTGCCGCAGCGCCCGTTACGGTTTATTTCGACTTGCCTTGGCTGGCCACCGCCGCGAGCGACGCGGCAATCGCTTCCTGGTCGCCCAGGTAGTAATGGCGGATCGGCTTGAGGTTGGCGTCCAGCTCATACACAAGCGGCGTGCCGTTGGGAATGTTCAGGCCGACGATGTCCGCGTCGGAGATGCCGTCCAGGTACTTCACCAGCGCGCGAATGCTGTTGCCGTGCGCGGCGATCACCACGCGCTTGCCGCTCTTGATGGCCGGTGCAATCGATTCTTCCCACAGCGGCATGACGCGTGCGACGGTGTCCTTCAGGCATTCGGTCAGGGGCACCTGCTCGCGCGTAAGTCCCGCGTAACGCGGGTTGCCGAAGGCGTCGTTGTCGGCGCCGGGCTCCAGCGCGGGCGGCGGCGTGTCGTAGCTGCGGCGCCAGACGAGAACTTGCTCGTCGCCATATTGCGCGGCGGTTTCTGCCTTGTTCAGGCCCGACAGCGCCCCGTAGTGACGCTCGTTCAGACGCCATTCGTTGCGGGTCGGGATCCACATCAGGTCCATTTCGTCCTGCACGTGCCAGAGCGTGCGGATCGCGCGCTTGAGCACCGAGGTGTAGGCCAGATCGAACGTGAAGCCGGCTTCGCGCAGCAGTTTGCCGCCTTGACGGGCCTGGGCGACCCCCGTGTCGGTCAGGTCGACGTCGACCCAGCCGGTGAAACGGTTCTCCAGATTCCACGTCGATTCGCCGTGGCGGATGAGGACGAGCTTATGCATGACTGCCATGATGAGAAGTGAGAAAACCTGCGCGGGGCTGTGGCGACGTGTCGTACGTCATCGTGCAGCCGCTGAAACCAACTATTTTATAATGCCGCGGGCATTGGGCCCCCGAATCGTTCGGCTGATATTCGCCCAGTAGACTTGCTCGACCCATCCCAGGAAACCGATACCGTGAAGTTCTTCGCCGATTACAACAACCTCGCACTGCTTGCCGTCGCCATCGTTTCGGGTCTGCTGCTGCTCTGGGCGCCCATCCAGCGCCGCATTGCGGGCGGCGGTGGCGCCAAGGTAGGTGCTTCGGCGGCCACCCAGCTCATTAATCGCCGCAATGCCGTGGTGGTGGATGTGCGTGAAAACGCTGAATACGCCGCCGGCCATCTGCCGCAAGCCAAGCACGCGCCGCTTGGGGAGCTTGCAGGCAAGGCTGCCGGGCTTGCAAAGAACAAAGAGACCCCCATCATCCTCGTGTGCCAGACCGGCCAGCGCGCTGGGCGGGCCCAAGCAGTCCTGAGGCAGGCCGGTTACAGTGAGGTGTATTCGCTGGAGGGCGGATTGGCCGCCTGGCAACAAGCTGGCCTTCCGGTTGTGAAATAAAGAAACGAGGTTGAAGTTATGGCGCACGTGGTCATGTACAGCACCACCGTCTGCCCCTATTGCGTGGCAGCGGAACGACTCCTGAAGCAGCGCGGTGTTGAGCAGATCGAGAAGATCCTGATCGACCGCGAACCCGGAAAGCGCGAAGAGATGATGACGCGCACGAACCGCCGCACGGTTCCGCAGATCTACATCGACGAGCGCCACATCGGCGGCTTCGACGATCTGTCTGCGCTGGACCGCGAAGGTGGCTTGGTTCCGTTGCTGGCAGCCTGATTTGGCGGACTGCGCACCACACAGAAATGCCCGGCTTAGACCGGGCGTTGTACTTTCAGGCCGGCTCTCATAGCGGGCACCATCTGGTCATGTACCATACGCGTCTTGCGCGGCGGACGCTTCCGCCAAGCACTGTCCACATCCCATTTGAAGGCGAGTCATGAGCGACCAGCAACAGCAGCAACCGGGCCAGGATGGCCAGCCGTTCTTCAACATCCAGCGCGTCTATCTGAAGGACCTGTCGCTGGAGCAACCGAACTCGCCGCACATCTTTCTCGAGCAGGAACAGCCGTCCGTGGAAGTGCAGGTCGACGTCGCCGCTTCGCAACTGGCTGAAGGCGTGTTCGAAGTGACCGTCATCGGTACGGTGACGACCAAGGTGCAAGAGAAGGTGGCGTTCCTGGTGGAAGCCAAGCAAGCTGGCATCTTCGATATCCGCAACGTGCCGGCCGAACAGATGGACCCGCTGCTGGGTATCGCCTGCCCGACCATCGTGTACCCGTACCTGCGCTCGAACATTGCCGACACCATCGGCCGCGCCGGCTTCCAGCCGATCCACCTGGCCGAGATCAACTTCCAGGCGCTGTACGAACAACGCCTGGCCGCTGCCATGGAGCAGCAAGGCCAAGCCGGTGGCGCTGGTCTGGTGATGCCGGACGGCTCGAAGGCCACCCACTAAGTACGAGGCGCACTGCGCCAGAGGCCCGCGCCAGCCGCACGCTTGCGCGGGCTTTTTTTTGCCCGACCTGTTGCTCGACCTTTGCCTGACCGATGTTGAACACGCGCATGCGAATTTCCGTTTTGGGTGCCGGTGCCTGGGGCACTGCCCTGGCCAGCCACGCCGCGCAATCGCACGACGTCATGCTGTGGGGGCGTGACGCGAACCTCGTCGCGCAGATGGCCGCCACACACATCAACGCGCCGTATTTGCCGGGCATGACGCTGCGGGCGTCGTTGCATTTTTCTGCTGATCTGCAAGCCGCGCTCGACCATGCGGCGGGCGACGACGCGCTCGCCGTCATCGCTTCACCTGTCGCCGGGCTGGCTGACCTGACCCGCACGATTGCCGCGCACGGCGGCGTGCGCAACGTGATCTGGCTGTGCAAGGGGTTCGACCCCGAAACCAGCGCACTGCCGCACGCCATCGTCGCCGATGTGCTGAAGGCGTCTGGCCGTACCGACCTCGCTGTCGGGGTGCTGTCGGGGCCGAGTTTCGCCAAGGAAGTCGCGCAGGGTTTGCCGTGCGCCATGACGGTCGCCTCGACCAGCGATGCGCTGTGCAAGCTCACGCAGCGCGGTTTTCACCATCACGCGATGCGCGTGTATGCAAGCGATGACCTCGTCGGCGTGGAAGTGGGCGGTGCCGTTAAGAACGTGCTCGCCATTGCGACAGGCGCCGCCGACGGCCTGGGCCTCGGGCTGAACGCGCGCGCCGCACTGGTCACGCGCGGGCTGGCCGAGATGACGCGCCTGGGGTTGGCGCTCGGTGGTCGGCTGGAAACATTCATGGGGCTGACTGGCGTGGGCGATCTGCTGCTGACCGCCACCGGCGATCTGTCACGCAACCGCACGGTCGGGATGCAGCTTGCGCAGGGCCGCACGCTCGACGACATCCTGCACAGCCTCGGTCACGTCGCCGAAGGCGTGCGTTGTGCGCGTGCCGTTGCGGCGCTCGCGCGCGCCAAGGGCGTGGACATGCCGATCACCTTTACCGTCTGCGAAGTCCTGTTCGAAGGGCTTCCTGCTGCGAAGGCGGTCGAGCGTCTGCTGCAGCGCGACGCCAAATCCGAATCGGCACGCTAGTCACGCCGCAATCAAGGGGCGCGTCAGGCTCAGGCGCCGCCCGCGAACCCGTTCTGCCGCCACGCTTCGAACACCACCACTGCCACGGTGTTCGATAGATTCAGGCTGCGGTTGTCCGGCCGCATTGGCAGGCGAATCCGCTGAGAAGCGGGAAACCACTCGCGCCGCTCCTCCGACAACCCGCGTGTTTCCGACCCGAAGACAAACCAGTCGCCCGGCTGGAACACCACGCTGGCAAACGGCGTCGAGCCGCGCGTGGTGAGCGCAAACATGCGCGTGAGATCGGGCTGCGCATCGCGCAGGAAGGCGTCCCAATCGGCATGCACGCGCATCGTCGCGTACTCGTGGTAATCGAGGCCGGCGCGGCGCATGCGGGCATCTTCGAGCGGAAAACCCAACGGTTCGATCAGATGCAGTTGCGCGCCCGTATTGGCGCACAGGCGGATCACATTGCCCGTATTGGGCGGAATTTCGGGTTCGACAAGGACGACGTTGAACATGACCGGGCGGCAGGAGGAATTTCGGCGGCGAGCTTATCCACATTGGGAAGGGTTGTCACCCCGCCACAGCTTGGCACAAACAGCGCGACACAATGTCGCACAAGCACGTGATCAAGGCGTACGCAAGGCGACAACGTTGGTGACGCGGGTCGCGCCGGCGCGTTTGAGCTGCGTGGCGATCTCGCCAAGGGTCGTGCCGGTGGTCATCACATCGTCAACGACGCCGATGTGACGCCCCGCGATGCGCGCCGGCTCGGCAACGACAAATGCGCCGTGGAGGTTGGCCAGCCGCTCGGCGCGATCCAGCGTGGCCTGCGCGACGTTGTCGCGCACACGCTGCAGGGCGCCGGCGTGGGCCGGAATGTCCAATCGGCGGGCGATCCGGCGGGCAACCTCCCATGCCTGGTTGTAGCCGCGCGAGCGCAGGCGGGCCGGCGAAAGCGGCACTGGCAGCAGCATGTCCGGCAGGTCGCCCGGCGCCGCCGCGAGTGCGTTGCCCAATTGGGCTGCCAGCCAATCTGCCAATGGCAATTGCGCCCGAAATTTCAATCCAGTGACAAGGTGGTCGAGCGGCCAGGCGTAGTCGGCGATGACAACGGTCGCGTCAAAGTCGGGCGCGCCGGCCAAACATGTGCGGCAATGCCGGGCGGCGTGCCGGGCATCCAGTGCAATGGCGCATTGGATGCAGCGCCGCCTGTGCAGATGCGAGGCCAGGTCGCCCGTGCAGCCGTTGCACACCAGGTCGCCCTGAACCGCGCCGCAAAGCGCGCAGGCGCATGGCAACAAATGGCGCAGTCCTGCCCGAAACCATGCCGATAACGCGTGTTTATGCATGCAAAAAGCCGCTATCCAAGCCGATTTGCGGCTTCTGCGCTATCAGACGGCGCCTCAAACTGCGGGCCGGTATACTTGGCGACCGCAGTGTTCCGTCCCGCCTTGTCGATGTCTGATCCCGTCCTTGCTCGCCCTGCCGCCTTGCGGCGCGCCTTCGATCGCCGCGCCGCGCGTTTCGCCGACGTGGACTTTTTGCTGCGCGAAGTGGGCAGTCGCATGCAGGACCGGCTGTCCTACATCAAGGCCACGCCTGTCCGCGCGCTGGATTTGGGTTGCGGTCTGGGACAAGGCTTGGCGGTGCTGCGTGCGCAATATCCGGATGCGCAGATCTGCGGGGTGGACTGGTCGTCCGCCATGCTGGCGCAAGCGCAGAAACTCGACCCGCAGCGCACTGACGCCGGATGGCTCGGCAGGCTGCTGAAGAAGCGGCCGGTCTTTGACTTTGCCCAGGCGGACTTTCGCGCTTTGCCCTTTGCTGGCGCGTCGTTCGACCTGCTGTGGTCGAACCTGGCGCTGCACTGGGACCCGGCGCCGCACGCGATCTTTCCAGAGTGGCACCGCATCACCACGGAAGGCGGCCTGCTGATGTTCAGCCTGTTCGGTCCGGATACCCTGCGCGAGCTGCGCAGCGCCCTGGCCGGCATCGACGCGGGCGTCCATACGCTGCGCTTTGTCGACATGCACGACATTGGCGACATGCTGGTGCACAGCCGCTGGTCTACACCCGTCATGGACATGGAGCAGATCACGATCACCTACGAAACGCCGCAGGCGTTGCTGGCCGATGTGCATTTGCTGGGCGGCATGGCCGGCTTGACGGACGAAGCCGGCCACAGTCTCTCGGGCGCCGGCCTGCACACGCCCCGCTGGCGCCAGCGACTATTCGACGCACTCGACGCGCAACGCAATCCCGATGGGCTGATTCCGCTGACCTTCGAAATCGTCTACGGCCACGCCTGGAAGCTTGCGCCCACCCAGCGGCAGGCGCTGGACGAGCAGGGAAGGGCGATGATCCCGATCGATCAGGTCGGTCGCAAACCGCGCGCCTGAAGCGCTTTTAGTGCGGGAACGGCATTGGCTCGGCCTTGTCAAGCCGGGACTTGCATAAAGGCGCTTTACCTTGTTCGGGGTCAATCGCGGCCATATAATGCGCCAGTTTGTCGCAGCAGTCCCCCAAAGGCCTATCCCGTTTTTTGCCACGGGCGAACCGTTCGGGTATGCATCCGAGGCAGGAGTGGTTCAATGCACGACATTGAAACCGCGCTCCACCCAGCATGCGGCGCCTCCACCATCTCGGAATCGCCGCGCAAGAACTGGCTCATGAAGCGAAACTGCTCGCTTTCAACCCGCCAGATTGGCTGGTCCACCCCCTTGGTCGTCATTCCCCCGTTCGTAATCGCTTGGTTTTCTGCCTGGCAAGTCGCGTGATTGGTGTTGCCTGATGCGGGGCTGGAGGTCGCGATTCTCGGATGGGCATTGCTGTACTATGCCCGCCACGCCTCCGATTACGGGCACGTCTGGCCGGAAGATGGCGCGCGCGTGATCCAGCAGGTGAGCGCCAGGCGGCGCAAGCTTGCGGACGAGCTTTCCCGGTGTTTGGGACACGGGCAACCAACCCAGGTCTCATGAGCCGCGCACCGGGGCAGAGTGGAATCTGTCAATTGGGTAGATAAAAAATGAAAATGTTGAATAAGACATTGGCAAGTTTGCTGGCGGCAGGCTCCCTCCTCGCCCTCAGTCAAACGGCCCTGGCAGTGGAAGACATGCCAGGCGGCCCCGCAGTGCGGCAGCTTAATCTCGCGCCTCCGGTCACCAAGATCGCCGCCGAGATCCATTGGCTGCACTGGATGATGCTGATCATCTGTATCGTGATCTTCATCGGTGTTTTCGGGGTGATGTTCTACTCCATTTTCAAGCACCGTAAGTCGGTCGGTCACAAACCGGCGACGTTCCATGAAAGCACCACGGTCGAAATCATCTGGACCATCGTGCCGTTCCTGATCGTGATCGGGATGGCGCTGCCGGCCACCAAGGCCGTGGTCGCCATGAAGGACACCACCAACTCCGACCTCACCATCAAGGCCACCGGCTACCAGTGGAAGTGGGGTTACGACTACCTGAAGGGCGAAGGCGAGGGCATCTCGTTCCTCTCCACGCTCACCACGCCGCGCGACCAGATCAACAACCAGGCGCCCAAGTCGAACACGTACCTGATCGAGGTCGACAACGAGCTGGTCGTGCCGGTCAACCGCAAGGTGCGCATCGTCACGACCGCCAACGACGTGATCCACTCGTGGATGATCCCGGCGTTCGGCGTGAAGCAGGATGCGATTCCGGGCTTCGTGCGCGACGCATGGTTCAAGGCAGAGAAGGTCGGCGTCTATCGCGGCCAGTGCGCCGAGCTTTGCGGCAAGGAACACGCCTTCATGCCGATCGTCGTGCGCGTGCTCTCGCAGGACGACTACACCAAGTGGGTCGACGGCAAGAGGAAGGAAATGGCCGCTAAGGCCGATGACCCGAACAAGACTTACACGCTGGAAGAGCTGAAGTCGCGCGGCGAGAAGATCTACACCGCCAACTGTGCGGTCTGCCACCAGCCGAACGGCAAGGGCGGTGGTCCGTTCCCGGCGCTCGATGGCTCGAAGATCGCCAATGGCCCGCTGGCCGACCACGTTGGCATCGTGCTGCACGGCAAGGGCGCGATGCCGCCCTGGGCTTCGGCGCTGAACGATGTCGAAATCGCTGCCGTCGTCACTTACGAGCGCAACAACTGGGGTAACCATACCGGTGACCTGCTGCAGCCGACGCAAGTGAAGGATGCGCGCGGCGGCAAGATGCCCGAAGGTGGGGCTGCCAAGACCGCTGCAACTGAATCCGCCGGTAAGGTGGCATCCAAACAAGCGAATGCGGCCGAAGACCGCAACGCTGGCTGATTGATCGTCTGCGTGACGAACCGAACCTAGGAGTTCCTCGATGAGCACCGCTGTTACGCACCCGCAAGATCACGCGCACGGTCATGGAGACGACCACGCGCACGACCATCCGCACGGCTGGCGCCGTTGGCTGTTCGCGACCAACCACAAGGACATCGGTACGCTGTACCTGCTGTTCTCTTTCATGATGCTGCTTTCAGGCGGCACGCTGGCCCTGCTGATCCGCCTTGAGCTGTTCCAGCCCGGCCTGCAGTTCTTCCATCCGGAGCTGTTCAACCAGTTCACCACCCTGCATGGCCTGATCATGGTGTTCGGCGCCATCATGCCGGCCTTCGTGGGCTTCGCGAACTGGATGATCCCGCTGCAGGTGGGTGCCTCCGACATGGCGTTTGCGCGGATGAACAACTTCAGCTTCTGGCTGTTGCCGCCCGCGGCACTGCTGCTGGTGGGCTCGTTCTTTGCCCCGGGCGGGGCCACCGCTGCCGGCTGGACGCTCTACGCGCCGCTGTCGGTGCAGATGGGCCCGGGCATGGACATGGCGATCTTCGCGATCCACATCATGGGCGCATCGTCGATCATGGGCGCGATCAACATCATCGTGACCATCCTGAACATGCGCGCGCCGGGCATGACGCTGATGAAGATGCCGATGTTCTGTTGGACGTGGCTGATCACGGCGTACCTGCTGATCGCCGTGATGCCGGTGCTGGCAGGCGCGATCACCATGGTGCTGACCGACCGCCACTTCGGGACGAGCTTCTTCTCGGCAGCCGGCGGCGGTGACCCGGTGATGTACCAGCACATCTTCTGGTTCTTCGGGCACCCCGAGGTGTACATCATGATCTTGCCGGCGTTCGGTATCGTCAGCCAGATCGTGCCGGCCTTTGCGCGCAAGCCGCTGTTCGGCTACAGCTCGATGGTGTATGCCACGGCGTCGATCGCCATCCTGTCGTTCATCGTGTGGGCACACCACATGTTCACGACCGGTATGCCCGTCACCGGACAGCTGTTCTTCATGTACGCGACGATGCTGATTGCGGTGCCGACCGGCGTGAAGATCTTCAACTGGGTGGCCACGATGTGGCGCGGCTCGATGACGTTCGAGACGCCGATGCTGTTTGCGATCGGCTTCATCTTCGTGTTCACGGTGGGCGGCTTCACGGGCCTGATCCTGGCCGTGGCCCCGATCGACATCCAGCTGCAGGACACCTACTACGTGGTGGCGCACTTCCACTACGTGCTGGTGGCTGGTTCGCTGTTCGCGCTGTTCGCGGGCTTCTACTACTGGGGCCCGAAGTGGTCGGGCTACATGTACAGCGAGACGCGCGGCAAGATCCACTTCTGGGGTTCGATGATCACGTTCAACCTCACGTTCTTCCCGATGCACTTCCTGGGCCTGGCAGGCATGCCGCGCCGCTATGCGGACTACCCGCAGCAGTTTGCCGATTTCAATGCGATCGCGTCGATCGGAGCTCTGGGCTTCGGTCTGATGCAAGTGTATTTCTTCTTCTTCGTGGTGCTGCCGTCGTACCGCGGTGGCGAGAAGGCTGCCGACAAGCCTTGGGATGGCGCGGAAGGCCTGGAGTGGACCGTGCCGTCGCCGGCGCCGTTCCACACCTTTGAAGAACCGCCGCACGTGAAGTAATGCAGGTGTTGCGGGGCTGGCGAGTGCCGGCTCCGCGATCCTCCGGACAAACGATGTCGAATCCAGAAAAAAGCCCAACGCCCGAGCAACGCGCTGCCAACCGTCGCCTGGGGTTGATCCTCGGCACGATCGCGCTGGTTTTCTTTCTGGGTGTGATTTTCAAGCGCGTGGTGTTCGGCGGCTAGCCGGGCAAGCGACGCGCTGGTCGCTGAACCGAGATTTCGCGAGACCCCTATGAGCCAGACACCGGCGCAGCCGGACCCGACCCAAAACGACAAAGCTCTCGAGCGCGGCCTGAACCGTTCCATGCTCGGCAAGCTGGCCGTCGTGGTCGCGATCATGTTCGGCTTCGGCTACGCGATGGTGCCGTTGTACAAGAAGATCTGCGAGATCACGAACATCAACGTGCTGAACACGCGTGATGAGGATGGCGGCGCGCTGCGCAACTCCCAGGTCGATAAGACGCGCACGATCACGGTGGAATTCGATTCGAACAGCCAGGGGCCGTTCCGCTTCCGCCCGGTCAAGAACAGCATGGATGTGCACCCCGGCGAGATCAGCCAGATCGTCTACGAGGTGGTGAACAAGGAGGGGCGTACGGTGGAGGCGCAGGCCATCCCGAGTTACGCGCCCAAGCAGGCAACCGAGTTCTTCAAGAAGATCGAGTGTTTCTGTTTCAAGCAGCAGACGCTGACGGCCAACGAATCACGCGAGATGCCGGTGGTGTTTGTGATTGATCCGGATCTTCCCAAGGACGTGAAGACGATCACTCTGTCCTACACTTTCTTTGAAATCCACGCGCCGTCGGTCATTGCGCCGGCGATGCCGAACAAGGGAACGTGAGGACATGGACGACCTGAAGGAAGCGACCAAGCGGCGCGCATCATTCGCACAGACGATGAAGGCGGTGTTCTGGTCCTTCTTCGGGGTGCGCAAAGGCCGCGACCACGACCGTGACATGGCGCAGTTGAATCCGGTGCACGTGATCGTGGCGGGCATTCTGGCGGCGGTGATCTTTGTGGTTGTGTTGTTGCTGATCGTGCGAGCCGTGGTCGGTTGAGGATTGAGCAGGTTGAGGAGACGGCCCCGCAGCATGGGCCGGGCAATATCGAGTGGATTCTTAAAAAAATAGAGCTGGAGAAAAAGAGATGAGTGCGAATCGAGCAAACGCTCCGTACTACTTCGTGCCCGGGCCCTCGCGGCATCCGATTACGGCAAGCCTCGGCCTGCTGATCGTGCTGTTGAGCTCCGCTGCATGGGTGAATGCCCAGCCGTGGGCCCCGTGGACGTTCCTGGTCGGGCTGCTGTGGTTCCTCTTTGTGCTGCGCGCGTGGTTTGCCGACGCCATCTCCGAATCCGAGACCGGCAAGTACGGCGACCGCGTGGATGCCTCGTTCCGCTGGTCGATGAGCTGGTTCATCTTCTCGGAAGTGATGTTCTTCGCGGCGTTCTTCGGCGCGCTGTTCTATGCCCGCACGATCGCCATGCCGTGGCTGGGCGATCTGAACAACAAGCTGCTGTGGCCGGACTTTAACGCGCTATGGCCGAACGCTGGCCCCGCCGGCACGGTATCACCGTTCACGACGATGGGCCCGTGGCCGATCCCGACCATCAACACGGCGCTGCTGCTGACCTCCGGTGTGACGCTCACGTGGGCACATCATGCGCTGCGTGAAGGCAAGCGCGCGCAGGTCATCCAGGGTCTGCTGCTGACGATCCTCCTGGGCTTTACGTTCATGGGCTTCCAGGCGTTCGAATACATCCACGCCTATCACGAACTGAACCTGAAGCTGACCTCGGGCATCTACGGTTCGACGTTCTTCCTGCTGACGGGCTTCCATGGCTTCCACGTGACCATGGGCGCCATCATGCTGTCGGTGGTGCTGGGGCGTGTGATCAAGGGCCACTTCACGCCGGAGCATCACTTCGCATTCGAAGGCGCCGCGTGGTACTGGCACTTTGTGGACGTGGTGTGGCTGGGCCTGTACGTGGTGGTGTACTGGCTGTAAGACAGCATGGGAATGGGGCAGCGCAGCGCCGCCCCGTAGCCCGGCCCACGACAGGTGAAGACAATGCCGCAGACGGGACACCGCTGCGGCGTTTTCGTTTTTCTGGCGTGAGGGATTTGCCGTGGCTACTGGCCGAATTGGATGCCGGTGCTGTGGATCCACCCCAACCGATTGGCGACCAGGATGAAGATGAACAGCGCGATCGAGAAACCGACGCGGAACATCAAGGATCGAACGGTCCGGTTGCTGTGGCCCTTGTCGCGCATGAGGAAGAACAGCGCGGAGGCAAGGCTGCCGAGGATCAGCAGAAACGCAATGGCAACGACGATGCGCATGGAGGGTTGCCGGTTGGGCAATGACGGGTTGGAAATGGCTGCCGGGCATTATCTCACCGAGGCCGCGCAATGACCGAGCGCGTACCGATGCGACGCTGGTTTGCGCCTGTGCCGATGTTGGCAGGTGTGGCACTGATCGCGCTCACGAGCTTGCTGGGGCGTTGGCAGCTTTCGCGTGCGCACGAGCGCATCGAGCGCCAAGCCCGCATTATGGCGCTGGAAAATGCGCCCGCCCAGCGCATCACAGCTCAGCCGGTGACAGCAGATTCAGTAATGTACAGGCCGGTGCTGCTGCGTGGAACGTTCGACGTGGCGCACACGGTGCTGCTCGAGAACCGCCCGCACGTCACCAACGACGTATCGCGCCCGGGTTTCGAGGTGCTCATCCCGCTGATGCTGGAAGGTGCGGGCGGGCGCGCCGTGTTGGTCGACCGGGGCTGGTTGCCGCGCGATCCCGCCGATCGCACGCGCATCGCGCCATACACCACGCCGGCGGGCGAAGTGCAGGTCGAAGGGATGGCGGTGCCGCATGCCAGCCGGGTCTTCAGTCTGGGCAGCAAGGACGGCGCTGATGAAGTTGGCCAGCGACTTAGGCAGAATATCGACCTCGACGCTTTCTCGCGCGAAATCGGCGTGCCGCTCCAACCCTTCGTGGTGCAGCAGCAGTCCGACGTGGAGGACGGCCTGTTGCGCGATTGGCCGCGCGCAGACTTGGGCGCTGAGCGCAATTACGGCTACGCATTCCAATGGTTTGCGATGGCGGCGGCAGTGCTTGGGCTGATGGTCTTCTACAGCGTGCGGCGTTATCGCCGCTTGGCAGGCACCTCCGAGCCTGCCTGAATACGAACTCGCGTTGCGGCTTAGTGCCGCAGCTGAATGTATTGGGAATCACATGGTGAATCAGGAATCTGCACCCGGCGCGCCGGGCACACTCGGGTCGTCCGAAGACCCGCGCATCGACGCGCGCACACGCCGCGGCCGCTTGATGATGCTGTTCCTGCTGCTGGTGTGCGCCTCTCCGGTAATCGCGTCGTACCTTGCGTATTACGTCTTCACCCCCGCCGGCGGCAAGGCGGCGTACGGCGCGCTGGTCGATCCGCAGCGCCCCATTCCGACCGGTCTGATGGTGCAGGACGAGCACGGCGCTGAAGTGCCGCTCGCCAGCCTCAAGGGCAAATGGCTGATGGTGTCCGTAGATGGCAGCGCCTGCGACGACAACTGCGCGCGCAAGCTGTTCACCATGCGCCAGCTGCGCATCGGCCAGGGCCCGGACCGCGACCGTATCGTCCCTGTCTGGCTAGTGACCGACCGGGGGGAGATCGACCCGCGCCTCATCAAGGCTTACAACGACGATTACGGTGCCGTGCGCTTCCTGCGCGCGCCCGATCTGCCTAAGAACTGGCTTGCCGGCGGCAAGACGCCGCCCACAGACCACCTCTTCCTGGTCGATCCGCTCGGCAACCTGATGATGCAGTTCCCGAAAGATCCGGATCCGAAGAAGGTGCGCGCAGACATGACGCGGCTCTTGAAGTATTCGCGCATCGGATAAGCCATGCTGCTGCAACTTGCTTCCATTGGCATCCTGATCGCGCTGATCCCGCTGTGCTACGTGCTAGTCAAGGGGGATCGCAACAAGTACCGCAAGCTCGTGTGGATCACCGCGTTCCTCACGCTCGACCTGATCATGTTCGGCAGCTTCACGCGTCTGACGGATTCAGGCCTCGGTTGCCCGGATTGGCCGGGCTGCTACGGCACCTCCAACCCGTTCCACGCCCGTGACGACATCCATGCCGCACAGGCCGCCTTGCCGAGCGGCCCCGTCACGTGGATGAAGGCGTGGATCGAGATGACGCACCGCTACTTCGCGCTCGCGCTGGGCGTGCTGATCATCACGCTGGTGGTGCTGGCGTGGGTCAAGCGCAAGGAGCTGAAGCAGTCTCCCTGGTATGCAACGGCGGTGCTGGCGCTGGTGTGTGTGCAAGGCGCCTTTGGCGCGTGGACGGTCACGCTCAAGCTGCAGCCGGCCATCGTAGTGACGCACTTGCTGCTCGGCATGTCGTTGCTCGCCGCGCTGATCTGGCTCGGCAGCAAGAACGACGCGCCGCGTGCGGTCGATGAGCGCGGCGCCTCGTTGCGCATGGCGGCGGCCATCGGGCTCGTGCTGCTCGTTGTGCAGATTGCCCTGGGTGGCTGGGTCAGCACGAACTACGCTGTGCTGGCCTGTACCGATTTTCCGCTGTGCAACGGCCAGTGGGTTCCGCCGATGGACTTTGCACACGGCTTCACATTCTGGCGCCAGCTCGGCAAGACCGCCGGCGGCGATTTCATCTCGCACGATGCGCTGGTCGCCATCCATTGGACGCACCGGGTGTTTGCAGTCGTTGTGCTGAGCTACCTGGCGTGGCTCGGTGCGCGCGCACGTCGCATTGGCGGCCTCGGCCGTGTCGCGACGGTGCTGCTCGTTGTGCTGGCCGTGCAATTGGCGACCGGGCTTTCGAACATCGTGCTGGGGTGGCCGCTGCTGGCCGCCGTGGCGCACAACGGCGGCGCGGCCGTGCTGCTGTTGCTGATGGTGCGTCTGCATTACCTGATCGGGCTCGCGCAGGCGCGGGCGCCGATGCCTGTGGCGGCTGCCGTCGTCTGAATGCCGTCTGACCGTTTTTTATGAATACCGTGGCAACCCCAACAACTTCCACTCAACTTCCTGGCTGGCGAACGACCGCATCGCAGTATGCGGCGCTGACCAAGCCGCGCGTCACGCAGCTCGCCGTGTTCTGCGCCGTGATCGGCATGTTCCTGGCCACGCCGGGCATGGTCCCGTGGTCGGTGCTGATCGGCGGCGCGGTCGGCATCTGGCTGTTCGCCGGCGCCGCCTTCGCCATCAACTGCCTGGTCGAGCGCAAGATCGATGCAATGATGCGCCGCACGGCCTGGCGCCCGTCGGCAAGCGGTGAACTGGGCACGCGGCAGATCCTGGTGTTCTCGTTGGTGCTGGGCGGCGCGGGCATGTGGACGCTGCACGTATTCGCCAACGACCTGACGATGTGGCTGACGTTCGCCACCTTCATCGGCTACGCGATCATCTACACGCTGCTGCTCAAGCCGGCCACACCGCAGAACATCGTGATCGGCGGTCTCTCGGGGGCGATGCCGCCGGCGCTGGGCTGGGCGGCCGTCGCCAACAGCGTGCCGGCCGAGGCGTGGATCCTGGTGCTGATTATCTTTACCTGGACGCCGCCGCACTTCTGGGCACTCGCGCTGTACCGCCGCGCAGACTACGCCAAGTCGGGTCTACCGATGCTGCCGATCACGCACGGCGAGAAATACACGCTGCTGCATATCCTCTTGTACACGCTCATCATGATCGCCGCGACCATCCTGCCGTTCGTCTACGGCATGAGCGGCTACATCTACCTGGTGACCGCGCTGGTGCTGGGCTTCGGCTTCCTCTCGTATGCGTGGCGCATGTACCGCAAGTATTCCGACGCACTGGCGCAGAAGACTTTCCGCTACTCGATCATCTATCTGTCGATTTTGTTTGCCGCGCTACTGGTGGACCACTACTTCAAGTTCGGGCCGGCGCTCACGCAAAGCGCGGCGCTGTGACGCACAGGGGCGCCAGCGAGCATGTGCTGTTGGCGGTACGCTAGGCGGTCTGCTTCCAACACAATGACCATGCTCTCTTTCCGATACTTCCGCGCCGCGCTGTTCGCCATGCTGGCCGTCGCCGTGCTGGCGCTCGCGGCGTGCAGCGACAAGCCGGCCTTCAAGAACCTCGACATCACCGGATCCAAGAGCTTCGGCACCGATTTCTCGTTGACCGATCACACCGGCAAGCGCCGCACGCTCGAAGATTTCCGCGGCAAGGTCGTCGTCATGTTCTTCGGTTACACGCATTGCCCCGATGTCTGCCCGACCACGCTGGCTGAGCTGCGCGCCGTGATGGATACCCTCGGCAAAGACGCCGACCGCGTCCAGGTCCTGTTCGTCACCGTCGACCCGGAGCGCGATACGCAAGACCTGCTGGCCAAGTACGTGCCCGCGTTCGATCCGCGCTTCATCGGCCTGCGTCCGGCCAACGAGACTGAACTGAAGAAGGTCGCGTCCGACTTCAAGGTGTTCTACAGCAAGGTGCCGGGCAGCTCGCCCGACAACTACACCATGGATCACACCGCCGGCAGCTACATGTTCGATCCGAAGGGCAACCTGCGCCTGTTCATCAAGCACGGCCAGGGCCCGGAGCCGATCGCGCACGACATCAAGCAACTGCTGGCCGACTGATCTTCCGCCACCGCCCAAAGAAAAAGCCCGCCAATTTGGCGGGCTTTTCATTGCAGGGCGGGCAGCTTAGGCGAAAGCCTGCAGCGCACCCTTCATCTTCTTCATCGCGGCCGATTCGATCTGGCGAATGCGCTCAGCCGACACGCCAAACTCGTCGGCCAACTCGTGCAGCGTCGAGCCGCCCGATCCGTCGTCGTTCACGTTCAGCCAGCGTGCTTCGATGATGCGGCGGCTGCGATCGTCCAGCTTGGCGAGGGCGGCTTCGATGCCCTCGCTTTGCATGCGGTCGTTGCTACGCGCTTCGATCACGCGGGTCGGCTCGTTGTGCGTATCGGCCAGGTAGGCGATGGGAGCGAACGACTCCTCACCGTCGTCCATCTGGCCTTCCAGCGCAATGTCGCCGCCGGACAGGCGCGTTTCCATCTCGCGCACTTCCGTGCCCTTGACGTTGAGTTCGGCCGCCACGGCGTCGATCTCGTCCGACGTGAAGGTCGCCTGCGCATCCTGCTTGTGACTGCGCAGGTTGAAGAACAGCTTGCGCTGGGCCTTGGTGGTGGCCACCTTGACCATGCGCCAGTTCTTCAGGATGTACTCGTGCATCTCGGCCTTGATCCAGTGCATCGCGTATGAGACGAGACGCACGCCCTGATCCGGGTCGAAGCGCTTGACGGCCTTCATCAGGCCGATGTTGCCTTCCTGGATGAGGTCGGCATGCGGCAGGCCATAGCCGAGGTAGCCGCGGGCGATCGACACCACCAGACGCAGGTGCGAGAGCACCAGTCGGCGAGCGGCATCGAGGTTGTCGTTGTCGCGGTATTCGCGGGCCAGACGCTGTTCTTCTTCGGCCGACAACATCGGCACACGGTTGACGCTCTGGATATAGGCGTCGATGTTGCCCAGGTTGCCGGGGAACGCCAGCGCCCATCCATTACCGGCGTTGCCGGACGGCTGGGTGGCGATTGCGGAAACGGTATTCACGGGGATGACTGCGTTCACTCAGGACTCCTGTCGAAATCCAGTGGAGATTTGGAAAGGCATCTTAGCACTCCAACCGGATGAGTGCTAATAGGACATTTTTGTCCGGTTGATAGTTCCTGTAAATCAGGATTTGTCTTCTAATAGTGAGATGTTTGCGGCGCAACAAAAAGGCGCCGCACCCAGTCATAGACCGTGATGGAAGGGTTCGGTTCTCGCCTATGCCGCCGTGTTACGGCCGCGTGACTTTGCCCAGTAAAGTGCGCGATCGGCTTCACGCAGGGCGGCGTCTGGATCACGTACCTCCGGGCCCGGGCAGGCCACGCCAACGCTCGTGGTGACGTGCAGGACGGTGCCATCCGACAGGTGGATCGGCGGGCGGATCGCGCTGACGATCTTCTGCGCGGTGTGCAGCGCATCATCCGGGGCGTCGATGGGGTCGAGCAGGATGATGAATTCGTCACCTGCGAGGCGGGCGACGGTGTCGGTGCGGCGCACGGCACGTTGCAGCCGGTGTGCGACCTCCACCAGCACCGTATCGCCGGCGGCGTGGCCGTAGGTATCGTTGATGTGCTTGAAGTGGTCGACGTCCAGGTACAGCACGCCAAGCGGTGCCGGCAGGCGCTGACGACGCTCCAGTGCGGCGCGCAGGCGCTCGTAGAGTTCGTAGCGGTTCGGCAGGCCGGTGAGGGCATCAAAGTGCGCCATCCGTGACAGTTCCATCTCGCTGCGCTTGGCTGCGGTCACGTCCTGCACGAAGGCGTAAAAGCCACAGCGGCCGTCATGTGCTTCTGCGGAGTCGGGGACGAGCTGGCCGCGGAAATGTCGAGTGCGGTTGCGCGGGCCGGCGGCGTGCGGCTTTTCGTACCAGGGCGCGGTGATCTCGAATTCGACCGATTCTCCGCGTTGGGCGCGCACCATATACGGTGCCAGCAAGGCGTACGTGCCTGGCGTGAACACCCGTTCCGGCATCTGGCCGCATACCTCCTCGGGCGTGCGCTGCAACCAGCGCGCATGCGTGACGTTGCAGAAGGTGAAGACGCCGTCGGGGTTGATGTGCGACACCAGCAGCGGCGCGTTGTCGAGCACGAGCTTGAGCGCGCGTTCGCTGCGCGCCAGGGCCAGCTCGGCGGCGGTGCGCGCCGTCAGATCCTGCAGCACCGAGAAATAGCCGCGCAGCGTGCCGCGATCATCGTAGTCAGGAAAGTAGTGGCCGCTCAGGTAGCGGGGCACGCCCGTGCGCATGGACGTGATCTCGAACTGCACGGGGTAGCCGGCCAGCACTTCGGTCATGTAGGGCAGCAGCGTGCGGTAGTCCTCAGGGGCGTAGATGTCGCGCACGTGGCGGTCGAGCATCTCGCCTTCACTGCGGCCGAAGGCTTCGAGCAGGGTGCGGCTCGCAAAGCGGACGATGCCGTCGGAGTCGACGTAGCTGAGCTGCGCGGGGACGTTGTCGGCCACCAGGCGCAGTTGTTCGCGGCTCGCGCGCAAGGCATCACGGCGGCGTTCCAGGCTTTCGTTTGCGGTACGCAGCGCGCGTTCGGACGCGGCCAGCCGGTTGGCAAACGGCCGCACCGTCAGGCGGATGACCAGCACGCTGGCGATCATCAGGCACAGCATGAAGGCGCCGAGCCGCTCGAACTGCACGCGCATCGGGGCGTACAGCTCGGCGCTCGCGATCTTGCTGATCAGCGCCAGGCCCGTGTGGCCGATGGGCGTGTAGCTGAACGATGTCGGCATGCCGTGGATGTCCTGCCACTGGCCGTAGCCTGCCTCGCCCGCTAGCGCCAAGCGCGACGGCAGCGGCCGGCGGTCGACCGTAAGAGCCGGCAATTCGAACACGTACGCATCGAAGCGCTGCGGAAACGACATTGCACGCCCACGCGCATCAAAGCCCGACATCGCCAGCGTTTCGGTCTTTCCGATGCCGCGTTCACTGGCGTAGCGGCCGGTCATGTGGGCGAGCGGTTGCTCTGCGACCAGCCAGCCGATCTGCATGCCGTCTGCCATGACAGGCGTTTCTGTGCGCATGGCAAATCCGTGTACCCATTGCAGCGTGATGCGCTCGGGCGCGAGGCCGGCGTGCAGCCGAATCGACAGCTCGGGCTCAAGCGTTTGCGTGCCGAGACTGACGATGCCCTCGTCCGCCAGCGTACGCAGTTGCAGGTACGAGTACCCTTGCTGGCGATACGCCTGCAGCGCGCTCTCGCTGCGCAGGCGCGCCGCATTGTCGGTGGGATGGCGCAGCACTTCCTGGATGTACGTGGCGGCGGCCACCAGGCGCGGGTTTTCCGCGCGCATGGCCAGCAGTTGGTCAAGCTCTTCAGCGTAGCTGGATAGGGCCCGCGCCCGCGCGGTGCCGAATGTCAGGCTGACGCTGTCCACCTGGATGATGAACGCCGTGATGGTCGCTCCCAGGCCTGCAAGTACCACGCAGCCGCCGCTGATCCACACGATGGTGTCTTCCGGCGACAAGCGCAGGCGCAACATGCCCGGCTGCCGGACCACCGCAACGCACAGCACGCCCATGACCACCAGCAGCGTGCAGATGGCCGCTACGTCCGAGGCGCGCCACACCAACCACGCCGGGTACAGATATTCGAGCGCCATGGCGCGGCCAAGCAGGTCGCCCGCGCAGAGCAGCATCGCCAGGCCGACCAAGCCCCAGAACCACCGCGCGCGGTGCGGTTTGCGCAACGTCGGCACAAGGCTCAGGGCCGTCGCCGATGCGGCCATCGCCAGCGCGTGGCTGGGGTGCATGCCGCCAATCCATCCGGTCACCCATTGGCGGTCCAGCCATGTGTGCATGCCCGGAAAGTCGAGCCCGATCGGCCATCCCGTGATCATCTCGGCCAGCCGCAGCGTGGACAGCACCGCCACCACGCCGCCCAGCCCGCGGGCCACCGGATCTGCCCAGCGCACATTCGGCCGTACCGTCCCGACGAGCAGCGCAGCCAGCCCCGCGCCAAGCAGGGTCAGGTTGACGCCGGTGGCGAACACGATCAGCAGCCGATCGCTGCCGAGCTTCACTGCCCACGGCCAATGCCGCAGCCAGCCGACCATCACGGTCAGCCCAACAAGGACGAGGAGGAAGCCGATGCCGCCGGCAATGGCGACAAGCGGCCGGCGAGGAACCATGCAGGTGACACGTAAGCGGGGCGGTTTCTGGGCGGATGTCTTCTAACCGGAAGATCGGCCGAAAACCGCGCCGCTTGAGCGTTTCCACCCCAATGGGTGGGCCGAAATGCCATGTCTGCAATGTCGAGTGATCGAAGCGCCCGTGAAAGCGATGCGCGACGCACGTCGGGTCTTCTCCCGTGCCGTCACGCAAGTTGGCTACACTGCCCGGACATCGCAGAAATCGCTACAGGAGCCGTCAATGAGCATCGTCGTCAGCAAGGACACCGAAGGCCTTTTTCGCCACAAGGTCACCTTTCCCGAAGGCGTGACCTACACCGATGTGCCCAAGCCGACTGGCGAGGGCAGTGCGCCCGACCCGCACGCCTACTTTGACGCGGCCCTGGCCAGCTGCAAGGCGCTGACCGTCACGCTGTATGCGCGCCAGCGCAAGTACCCGCTCGATTCGATTGACGTGGCTGTGGAGCACGACGGCACCCAGGAACGCCAGGGCCGCTACAAGCTGCGCACCGTGCTGACCCTGCACGGCAACCTGACCGACGAGCAACGCGCCGACCTGCTGCGCGTGGCCGGCAAATGCCCCGTTCACAAGCTGATGACCGAGGTCGAGATCAGCGTCGACACCGAACTCGCCGAGCACGCCTGAGGAGGCTTCCGTCATGACTTCCATCCAGCACATCATTGGCCCGCACGTGCGGGACCTCGGCGGTTTCTCGGTCAAGCGCGTGCTGCCCTCGGCAGCGCGTCAGACGGTGGGGCCGTTCATCTTCTTCGATCACATGGGCCCGGTGGATTTCGCCCCCGGCGAGGGCATCGACGTGCGCCCGCACCCGCACATCGGGCTGGCCACCGTCACGTACCTGTTTGACGGCAGTATGGTCCACCGAGACAGCCTCGGCAGCGTGCAGACCATCACCCCCGGCGACGTGAACTGGATGACGGCCGGCAACGGCATCGTCCACTCCGAGCGTTCCTCGCCGGAAGGGCGCGAAAAGGGCGCGCGCATGCACGGCATCCAGACCTGGGTGGCGCTGCCGAAGGACCAGGAAAAGGTCAACGCCAGCTTCGCGCACCATGCGGCCGAGACGCTGCCCAAGCTGGAGTGCCCAGGCGTGCAGGGCGTGGTCATCGCGGGAGATGCGTTCGGGCTGACGTCGCCGGTGAAGGTGAGTTCGCGCACGCTGTATGTGGCGCTGGAACTCGCGGCCGGCGCATCGCTGGTGATTCCGCCTGAGCATGCAGACCGTGGCCTGTATCTGGTCGACGGCGCCGTCACCATCGACGGCGAGGCGCTCGACCCGCAGCACCTGGCCGTGCTGGAGCCCGGCGGCGACGTGACGCTCACCGCGCAGGCATCGTCACGCGTGATGCTGCTGGGCGGTGCCCCGACCGATGGCCACCGTCACATCTACTGGAACTTCGTCGCCAGCGACAAGGCCGACATTGAAGACGCCAAGCAGCGCTGGGAGAGCGACGCCTTCGCTCACGTGCCCGGCGAAACGGAGCGCATTCCGCTGCCGTCCAAGTAAGACCGGGCGATCGATCAGGCAGCCTGCGCCGGTCGTGCACAGCGCACGATCGCGCGGACCTGCTTGGCGATCGGCTCCGGCACCGGCTGCTTGCCGTCGAGCACCGCTTCAATCCACCGCGCCGTTGCCGCCACGTCTGTCCCCACGGGCAGCTCAGGCGGTGCGTCGCTTGAACCTTCCACCGCTTCGATCACCGTTTCGTGCGCGCCGTCGTGCAGCCACTCCACCGCGCTGCCGCGCCGCGCATCGGCCACTGCCTCGCCTTCGGTGCCGCGCGCCAGCAGCACGTTGGCCGGATGACGCAGGAAGTAATCGGTGAGCGTGTCGCGGTATTCCGGGTGCGTGTAGCTGACCAGCCGTAGCGCCTCGTGCGGCGCGTGCCCGCCGACGGGCTGCAGCATCTTCACCACCGTGTGGGCGGAATTGCGCAGGCCGACGATCTCGCGCTTATCCAGCAGTGCCGTCAGTTCGGGAGAGAGCACGTCGATCGGCACATAGGCCAGGCGATCACGCTCCAGGCGCTCGCGGGCGTCGTCCATGTGTTCGCAGACCGGCCAGCCGAGCGCTTCGAACAGCGCAGCCGTGGTGACGCGGCCGTCGAAGCGGCGGATGCCATGCACCAGCACCGGCACACCTTCGCGCGCCAGCAGCTTGGCCAGCAGCGGCACCAGGTTCGGCTGGCGGCGGGCGCCGTTGTAGCTGGGGATGACAACTGGCAACGCATGCTCGGGCGTGTCCGGCGCCGGCAGCGGCCGGCAATGCGCATGCGTGGCTTCGAGCATGCCGTCGAGTTCTTCCGGGGTCTCGCCTTTGATGCGGTAGGCCATGAGGATGGCGCCGAGCTGCACGTCGGAGATGCGGCTTTCCAGCATGGCCGTGAAGAGCGCACGGGCATCGTGCTTGACTAGCGCGCGGGCGCCGTCTGCGCCGCGGCCAATTTCCTTGATGAAGCGGGCAGCGGGGAAGGGGGCGTTCGCGAGGGCGTCTTCAGCGGCGGTGTCGGGGAGGATGGGAGGGGCAGGCATTGTTCATGGCGCGGGTGATGGGCTCGGGGGTGATCATAGCGCTGTGGGTTGCGCGCTGGCGCCATGTCGCGGTGTTTTTTGCCCTGGTGGTGCATCCCTTGTTTCATCCCCTGCCGGGGCATGAAACAGGAGATGGACCACCAAGGTAAAACAACAAAGCCATCCCCACAGTGAATCAAGCCGCCTCCGCCACCGGATGCCTCTGCTTCCGATACAGAAAATCCAACACCGCCGTCCGGCAAGCGTGATAAGTCGCATCCTCCGCCAACGCCATCCGATCCCGAGGCCGCGGCAAATCCACCGTCAACACCTCACCAATCGTCGCAGCCGGCCCATTCGTCATCATCACGATGCGGTCCGCCAGCAGCACCGCTTCATCCACATCGTGCGTGACCATCACCACCGTGCTGCCGGTCGCGGCCACGATCTTCAGCAGCTCATCCTGCAGATGCGCCCGCGTGAGTGCATCCAGCGCGCCAAAGGGCTCATCCATCAGCAGCACCTTCGGCTCCATGGACAATGCGCGAGCGATCCCGACACGCTGCTTCATCCCGCCCGAGATTTCATGCGGATGCTTCTGCTCGGCATGCGACAAGCCGACCAGTGCCAGCGCCGCATGCGTGCGATCACGCAACTGCGCTTTGGTCTCGCTCTTGCCGAAGACGCGCTCGACGGCGAGATACACATTGTCAAAGCACGTGAGCCACGGCAGCAGCGAATGGTTCTGAAACACCACCGCCCGATCCGGCCCCGGCCCGGCAATCTCGCGCTCGGCCAGGATCAGTCCGCCGATGGTGGGCCGCGTCAGCCCGGCGATGAGATTGAGCAACGTCGATTTACCGCAGCCCGAGTGCCCGATGAGCGCGATGCACTCACCGCGCGCAACCGTCAGGTTGATGTCGCGCAGGGCGACGAACGGGCCGCGCTTGGTCTTGAACGTCTGCCCAACGTTTTCAATGCGCAGGATTTTGTCTGTCATGGCGATCCCCATTTCGCTCAAACCGCGTCGTACGAGAAGCGCCGCGCAATCGCCAACAGCGCGTGCTCGAGCAGCAAGCCCACCACGCCAATCACGAAGATCGCGATGACGATGTGTTCGACCTTCAGGTTGTTCCACTCATCCCACAGCCAGAAGCCGATGCCGACACCGCCGGTCAGCATTTCCGCTGCCACGATCACCAGCCACGCCGTGCCGATGGACAGCCGCACGCCCGTCAACATGTACGGCAGCACTGCAGGAAACAGCACGCGCGTGAACACTTTCCATTCAGAAAGGTTCAGCACGCGCGCCACGTTCAGGTAGTCCTGCGGCACGCGCGTCACGCCCACGGCGGTGTTGATCACCATCGGCCAGATCGAGCAGATGAAGATCGCCCAGATGGCCGCCGGGTTGGCCGACTTGAACAGCAAGAGGCCAATCGGCAGCCACGCCAGCGGCGACACGGGCCGCAGCAGGCTGATGATGGGCGAGGCCATCGCGTTGAGAAACGCAAAACGCCCGATGAGGAAGCCCGCCGGAATGCCGATGACTGCAGCCATGCCGAAGCCCGCACCCACGCGCGCCAGCGAAGCGAGCACGTTCCAGCCCACGCCCTGGTCATTCGGGCCATTGCGGTAGAACGGATCGGCAAACAACGCGACCGCTGCTTTCCACGTCACCGCTGGTGTCGGCAATGCGGGGATGGCCGTGGCAATGCCCTGCCACGCCAGCACGAACAGCACCAAGCCCAGCACGGGCGGAAAGCCGCGCACAACGGCGGCGACAAACCAGTCGCGCGCAATAAACCGGCGACGTTCAGGGGCGGCATCGGACTGCACGCCGGACAACGTTTTGACGAGCGTGTTCATGTCGGGCTCCATCGATGTGAGGGACCGCAATCAGAAATTCGGAAGGCCGGCGGCGTCAGGCTTTCAGCTTGAAGCCGTCCGCATACGCGGCAGGGTTCTTCGCATCCCACACCACGCCGTCGATCAACTTGGCCGTGCGCATGTCGCTCTTGGGCAGCGGCGTGCCGGTGGCGGTTGCCGCCTGCTTGAAGATGTCCACGCGGTTGACCTGCTTGGCCACGGCCAGGTAATCCGGATGCGCCTTCAGCAGGCCCCAGCGCTTGTGCTGCGTGAGGAACCACATGCCGTCCGACAGGTACGGAAAGTTGACCGCGCCGTCGTGATAGAAGCGCATCGGGTCCGGGTCGTCCCACGTCTTGCCCAGACCATTCGTATAGCGGCCGAGCATGCGGTCGAGAATGATGTCCATGTCGGTGTTGACGTAGGACTTGGCGGCAATGGTCTCGGCCGTCTTGCGGCGGTTCGATGCGGATGCATCGATGAACTTGCTTGCCTCCAGCACCGCTGCCGTGAGCGCACGCGCGGTGTTCGGATACTTCTGCACGAACTCCGCCGTGGTGCCGAGCACCTTCTCGGGGTGGTCTTTCCAGATGGCCTGTGTGGTCTCGGCGGTAAAGCCGATGTTGTCTGCAATCGCGCGGGCACCCCACGGCTCGCCCACGCAGTAGCCATCCATGTTGCCCACCCGCATGTTCGCGACCATCTGCGGCGGGGGCACGGTGATCGCCTTCGCGTCCTGCAGCGGGTGGATGCCGTGCGCGGCCAGCCAGTAGTACAGCCACATCGCATGCGTGCCGGTCGGGAAGGTCTGCGCGAACACATATTCGCGCTTGTCTTTCGCCATGACGGCCTTCAACGACGCCCCATCCTTGACGCCCGCTTCCTTGAGCTTGGACGACAGCGTGATCGCCTGGCCGTTGTTGTTGAGCGTCATCAGCACGGCCATGTCTTTCTTGGGGCCGCCAATGCCGAGCTGCACGCCGTAGATCAGGCCATACAGCACGTGCGCCGCATCCAGATCGCCCGACACGAGCTTGTCGCGTACGCCGGCCCACGAGGCTTCTTTCGACGGCGTGATCTTGATGCCGTACTTCTTGTCGAGGCCGAGCGTGGATGCCATGACCACCGAAGCACAGTCCGTGAGCGGGATGAAACCCACCTTCAGTTCCGTCTTCTCGGGCGCATCGGAGCCGGCGGCCCAGGCCCCGGCACGCACCAGCGGATCGATCAATGCCACGGCACTGCCTCCTGCAATCGTCGCCGCGGCTTTCATGATGCTGCGGCGCTTCGGGTTGATCGGGTTGACGAGAGCGTCGGTCTTGTCTGGCGCGGCCATCCATGGCTCCAAAGAAAAAGCGTCCCGACGCGCGACCGCCGCCCATCCGAAAGAGGGGCGCGCTGCCGTGCATCGGGACGCCGTTGTCCCGTGCCGGTACCCACGTTGGCACCGGCTTCGCAGCGACACTTGCAAGGGGTATGCCAACGTTGAGCGATGCATGCTGGCGTTCCGCGTTCCGATCTCCACGCGCCGAGCTTTTTTCTCGGCGTTCCGAGCTCGGAGCTCGGCGTGCGAGGCTTTTAGCTTGGCGGTTGAGGTTCAGAACTCGGCGCGCGAGGCTTTTAGCTCGGCGGTTGAGGCTCGGAGCTCGGCGCGCGAGTCTTTTAGCTCGGCGATCGAGGATCGGAACTCGGCGTGCGAGGCTTTTAGCTTGGCGGTTGAGGTTCAGAACTCGGCGCGCGAGGCTTTTAGCTCGGCGGTTGAGGTTCAGAACTCGGCGCGCGAGGCTTTTAGCTCGGCGGTTGGGGTTCGGAACTCGGCGTGCGAGGCTTTTAGCTCGGCGGTTGGGGTTCGGAACTCGGCGTGCGAGGTTCGGGACGCCGCGCGCGACTGGTGCGTTTCCAGCGCCGGAGTTGTGCGGCGCACCAAAACTGGGCGGCGGCCCGACCGCTCAGCCAGCCATCACATCGATCACGCGTTGTGCGGCTTCCACCAGCTTGATGTTGCGATCCATCGCCATCTTGCGCAGGCGCTTGAAGGCGTCGTCTTCCGACAGGTTCATCTGCTTCATGAGCATGCCCTTGGCGCGCTCCAGGACCTTGCGCTCGGCGAGTTGCGTCTTGGCGGTGTCCAGCTCGGCACGCAACTCACGCTCGTGTTCGAAGCGGGCATAGGCAACGTCCAGCACGGCCTTCACACGCGTGGGCTTGATGCCGTCGACGATGTAGGCGGTGATGCCGGCGGCAAACGCCGTCTTGATGCGCGTGGCGTCGTCGTTGTCGGTGAACAGCACGATGGGGCGCGGAGCATGCTGCGTGGCCACGCAGACGTGCTCGATGGTGTCGCGCGCGGCCGATTCGGAGGCGACGATCACCATGTCGGGCTGGGTCTCGGCGATGCGCTCGGGCAGCGTCAGGTCGGCATCCGCCAAGCCGACGTCCACGAAGCCGGCCTCGGCCAGCCCGGCGCGGATCAGCTCCAAATTGATCTGTTCGGCGTCGAGCGGATCGCGCACCAGCAGCACGCGCATCGGCGCGGCCGGGTGGTTGGCAGCGGGCGGGGCGGATGGGGTGGGCGGTTTCGCTTGCATGGTGCAAAGTGGGGCAGGGTGCACGTCGCTTATGCAAGAACCGCGCCGGGGCGGTGCGGGTGTATCCTCGCAAACTCGTCGGTCGCCGGGGGGCGGTGGCCGCAGTTTCCCACCTGTTCCAATCCAGCTTAGTCCGAGGAGACCCGCATGACCGATTTCGTCGTCACCCCGCCCGCCGTCAATGGCATTCCCGTGCGTGGCGGGCATGGCCAGTTTCCGGTGCGCCGTGTGTACTGCGTCGGCCGCAACTACGCCGCCCATGCGCGCGAGATGGGTTCCGACCCCGACCGCGAACCGCCGTTCTTCTTCTGCAAGCCGGCCGACGCTGTGCGCTACGTTGCCGACGGCGAGACCGGCCAGTTCGTCTACCCGACTGAAACCAAGGATTGCCACTACGAGATCGAACTCGTGGTTGCCATCGGCACGGGCGGGCGCGACATCGCCGTGGAAACGGCAGCCCACCATGTCTACGGTTACGCCATCGGCCTGGACATGACGCGCCGCGACCTGCAGAACGCTGCCAAGAAGGGCGGCCGCCCGTGGGAGACCGGCAAGGCCTTCGACGGCTCGGCCCCCATCGGCCCGATCGTGCCGGCCAAGGATGTGGCCCACCCGGACAAGGGCGCCGTGACGCTGTCGGTCAACGGCCGCGAACACCAGCGCGGTGATCTGTCGGACCTGATCTGGTCGGTGCCGGAAACCATTGCGTATCTGTCGCGCCTGTTCGAGCTGCGCCCGGGCGATCTGATCTACACCGGCACGCCCGAAGGCGTCGGCCCGGTCGTCGTCGGCGACCTGATGGTCGGCAAGATCGACGGCGTGGGAGAGCTGCACGTGAAGGTGATTTGATAGACCCGCTAGAAGAGTCAGAAGCCATGTCGATCAAGCTGTACAACTATTTCCGCAGTTCGGCGTCATTCCGCGTGCGTATTGCCCTGGAGGTCAAGGGCCTGCCGTACGACTACGCGCCGGTCCACCTGCTCAAGGGCGAGCAACTGGCCCCCGACTTCGTCAAGCTGAACCCCGATGCGCTGGTGCCCGTGCTGTGCGATGGCAACGACGTGCTGAACCAGTCTTTGGCCATCGTCGAGTATCTGGAAGAGACGCATCCCGAGCCCACGCTGCTGCCGGGTTCGGCGAGTAATCGCGCGCATATCCGCGCGATTGCGCTGGCGATCGCATGCGAGATCCATCCGCTCAACAACCCGCGCGTGCTGAAGTATCTGAAGCACTCGTTCAACGTGGAAGAAGAAGCGCGCAACGAGTGGTATCGCCACTGGGTGAAGCTGGGGTTTGCGGCGCTGGAAACGCGGCTGTCACAGTCGCCGCTGACCGGCGCCTACTGTGTTGGCGACACGCCAACGCTGGCCGACGTGTGCCTCGTGCCGCAGGTGTTCAACGGCAAGCGGTTCGATGTGGCGGTGGAAGATTACCCGACGCTTGCGCGCATCTTTGCGCACTGTATGGCGCAGGAGGCGTTTCAGCGGGCTGCGCCTGCGGCGCAGCCGGATGCGGTTTCCGCGTAATTTGTAGCGGTACTGCGCAAAACAAAACGCCCTGATCAAGTCAGGGCGTTTCTACGTTGGAGCGTTGCGCGCGAGGGTGGTCAACCCAACAACGCATCCGCAAATTCGCGCGCAGAAAACGGCTGCAAATCCTCCACCTGCTCTCCCACGCCGATGAAGTACACCGGCACCGGCCGCTGCCGCGCGATGGCGGCCAGGATGCCGCCCTTGGCGGTGCCGTCCAGCTTGGTGACGATCAGGCCCGTGAGGCCCAGCGCTTCGTCAAAGGCTTTGACTTGCGCGAGGGCGTTCTGCCCCGTGTTGCCGTCGATCACCAGCAGCGTTTCGTGCGGCGCCGTGGCCATCGCCTTGGCGGTCACGCGGCGCACCTTCTTCAGCTCTTCCATCAGGTGCAGCTGCGTCGGCAGGCGGCCAGCGGTGTCGGCCATGACGATGTCGATGCCGCGTGCGCGTGCGGCATTTACTGCATCGAAGATCACGGCGGCGGGGTCGCCCGATTCCTGCGCCACGACCGTGACGTTGTTGCGCTGTCCCCAGATCACGAGTTGCTCGCGCGCGGCGGCACGGAACGTGTCGCCTGCGGCCAGCAGCACCGATTGGCCGTAGGTCTGGAAGTGCTTGCACAGCTTGCCGATGCTGGTCGTCTTGCCGGCGCCGTTCACGCCCGCGATCATGATCACCATCGGCTGCTCGCGGCCGAGCACCATGGTTTTTTCCAAGGGGTGCAGCAGCTCGACCAGCAGGTCACGCAGGGCGGTCTTCACGCCTTCGGCGGTTTCGATGCGCTGTGCCTTGATGCGGCGGCGCAGTTCGCCGAGCAGGTATTCGGTGGCGTCGACTCCGGCGTCGGCCATGAGCAGGGCGGTCTCCAGCTCTTCGAACAGCGCTTCGTCCACCTTCACGCCCACGAACAGCGTGGTCAGGCCCTTGCTCGTCTTCGACAGGCCGGAGCGCAGGCGTGACATCCAGCCCTTGCGCGCCTGCTCGATCACAGCAGGCGTCGGCACGGTTTCGATATCGTCGGCTTGCATGTCGAGTGGAGGCTGCACGGCAGGCGCGTCCGGCACGGCAATGTGGACCGGCGCAGCGACAGGTCCGGGAGCAGGTGCAGCGACGGGCTGGGGTGCGACAACCGGGGCGGGAACGGGAGCGGGGCCGGGGATGGCAGCCGGGGCAGGCGCCTGCGCGGCTTCGGGCGCCGCTGCGGGCGTGGGTTCGGCGGCCGGTTGCGGCTCTGCCTTGCGCTTTTTCCAGAAACTAAACATCGTAAAAGGCAGTCTATTTCGCCGTTAGAATCAAGCGTCGAATTTTATCAGACAGCCCTTATGCGCTCTTCCATGCGAATCGTTTCAAACCGGGCCCGGTCGCGCGTCTGGCAATTGGCCGCGATGGCCTTGGCGGCGGGCCTGCTGGCCGGCCATGTTGGCGCGCAGGAGCTGGCCGCTGCACCGGGCCGTCCGGTGGCCACAGCCAGCAGTGCCAAAGTAGGTGCCAGCCAGTCCGACACGCACGAATACAAGCTGCCCAACGGGCTGCAGTTGATCGTCAAGGAAGACCACCGCGCCCCCACCGTGGCGCACATGGTCTGGTATCACGCCGGCAGCATCGACGAGCACAACGGCACCACGGGTGTCGCCCACATGCTTGAGCACATGATGTTCAAGGGCACCAAGGCAGTTGGCCCGGGCGAGTTCTCCCGCCGCGTGGCTGCCTTGGGTGGCCGTGAAAACGCCATGACCACGCGCGACTTCACGATGTACTTCCAGCAGATCGAAAAATCGCACCTGGCCGATCTGATGGGGCTTGAAGCCGATCGCATGGCCCATCTCCAGCTGACCGACAAGGAGTTCAAGCCGGAGATGAACGTGGTGAAGGAAGAGCGCCGCATGCGCATCGACGACTCCGCCCGTTCCACTGTCTATGAGCAGATGCTCGCCACGCTGTTCAATGCCGCGCCGTACCGCAACCCGACCATCGGCTGGCCGGGAGACCTCGACACGATGACGGTGCAGGACGCCCAGAACTGGTACCACGCCTGGTACACGCCCAACAACGTCACCGTGATCGTCGCGGGCGATGTGAAACCCGACGAAGTCTTCCGCCTCGCGCAGCGCACCTACGGCAAGCTCAAGCCGCATGCACTGCCGCGCCGCTATGCGCAGGAGGAGCCCAAGCAGATCGGCGTGAAGCGCATCTGGGTGAAGGCGCCGGCCGAGAATCCGTACGTTGTGCTGGCCTACAAGGTGCCGCGCCTGAGCGATGTGGAAAAAGACGTCGATCCGTATGCGCTGGAAGTCCTGTCGGCCGTGCTCGATGGCTATGACAACGCGCGCCTGCCGAGCCAGCTCGTCAAGGGCGAAAAGCGCATCGCCGACGATGTCAACGCCGGCTACGACGGTCTGAACCGCGGTCCGTCGATTTTCCTGATGGACGGTACGCCCGCCGACGGCCACACCACCGCCGAGATCGAACAGGCGCTGCGCGGGCAGATCGAGCGCATCGCCAAGGAAGGCGTGACCGATGCCGAACTGAAGCGCGTGAAGGCACAGGTTGTGGCCGCGCAGATCTACAAGCGCGACTCGGTTTTCGGGCAGGGCATGGAGATCGGCATGAACGAGATGAGCGGCCTGTCGTGGCGCTCCATCGATCGCCAGCTTGAGAAGATCAAGGGCGTGACGTCGGCGCAGATCCAGCACGTGGCGCAGACGTACTTCAGCGAAGACAACCTCGTCGTCGCCACGCTGCTGCCGCAACCGATCGATCCCAACAAACCGGCGCGCAAGCCCGTTCCCGGCATGCGCGATGAAGGAGGGCTGCGTTGATGCGCGCCATGTCTCTGACCCTCAAGACGGCGCTGGTCGCCATTGTTGCAGCGGCGGCCCAGAGTGCCCTGGCCGCGCTGCCCATCGAACACTGGACGGCGACCACTGGCGCGCGCGTGTACTTCGTACCAAGCCCGTCGATTCCGATGCTGGACATCAACCTCGACGTGGATGCGGGTTCGCGCTATGAGCCGGCTGCCAAGGTGGGCCTGGCCTCCCTCACAGCGGGCATGCTCGACAAGGGCGTCGCGGCGCAGGGCAACGCGCCCGCCCGCGATGAAGCGGCGATTGCCGACGCGTTCGCCGATGTGGGCGCGAGCTTTGGCGGCGGTGCCGGTGGTGACCGCACGAGCCTGCGCCTGCGCACGCTGTCCGACCCCGTTGAGCGCGGCCCGGCCATCGCGCTGATGACGCAGATCATTTCAGCGCCGACCTTTCCGGACGCCGTCCTCGCGCGCGACAAGCAGCGCCTGGTGGCTGCGATCCGCGAATCGTTGACCAAACCGTCGGTGCTCGCCGAGCGCGCATTCGGCAAGGCCATCTACGGCACGCATCCGTACGGGCAGACCGCTGCGCCGGAAACGGTGGAGAGCATCACGCGCGACGACATCGTGCGCTACTACCAGGCCAACTACACGGCTAAGCGTGCCGTGGTGACGCTGATCGGCGCGATCAGCCGCCAGGAAGCCGAGGCCATCGCCGAGCAGATCACGCGCGGCCTGCCAGCTGATGGCGCCACGCCGCCGGCGCTGCCTGACGTGAAGATGCCGCTGGCCAAGGCGGAGACGATCCGCATTCCGCATCCGGCGCAGCAGGCGACCATCATCCTCGGGCAACCGGGCATCGCGCGTGGCGACAAGGATTACTTCCCGCTGCTGGTCGGCAACTACGTGCTCGGTGGAGGCGGTTTCAGTGCGCGGCTGACGAACGAAGTGCGCGAGAAGCGCGGCCTGACGTACAGCATCGGCAGCTACTTCGCGCCCGCCGCGCAGCCCGGTCCGTTCGAACTGGCACTGCAGACGCGCAAGGACCAGACCGAGGAGGCGCTGGGCGTGGTGCGTGACACCGTTGCCAAGTTCGTCGCCGATGGCCCGACCGACGTGGAGCTAAAGGCGGCCAAGGACAACCTCGTCAACGGCTTCCCGCTGCGCCTGGACAGCAACCGCAAGCTGCTGGACAACGTGGCCAACATCGGCTGGTACAACCTGCCGCTCGACTACCTGGATACCTGGACGCAGCGCATCGCGGCTGTCACGCGTGACCAGGTGCGTACGGCATTCCAGCGCGCGCTGCAGCCGCAGACCATGGCGACGATCGTTGTGGGCGGTCCGGAGAAGGCCGCCGCGAATTGACGCACGGGGTCTTTATCCGAAAAACCGGCGGCATTTCCCGCCGGTTTTTGTTTGCGCTCGTTTTATGGGGCAACAGCCCCTAAAATCGCGCCCATGGCACCTCGTACCCCCAGCTCCAAAGGCCCCAAGGCCAAGACCGCCACGTCGCATGCGCGCGCACCTCAGCAGGTGCGCATCATCGGCGGGCAATACAAGCGCACGCCGCTCCCGGTGATCGACGCCGACGGCCTGCGCCCGACCAGCGACCGCGTCCGCGAAACCGTCTTCAACTGGCTTGGTCATGACCTGACCGGCTGGCGCTGCGCCGACATCTTTGCCGGCACCGGGGCGCTCGGCTTTGAGGCGGCTTCGCGCGGCGCCGCGCACGTGACGCTCGTGGAAAACCACGCCCAGGCTGTGCGCGCGTTGCACGCCATCCGCGACAAGCTGGGCGCACGCATGGTCGACATCGTATCGGGCGACGCCTTTGCCTGGCTCGCTCGCCAGCCCGATGCGGCGCTCGATGCCGTGTTCATCGATCCGCCGTTTGCACAGGACTGGACGTTACGCGCGCTGGAAGCCGCGGCCCGGGTGGTCAAGCCCGGCGGCGTGATCTACGTTGAAGCGGCGCAGCAGCTGGCGGATGTGAGTGCTGATTCACATGGTGGCGAGCCGGCCGCCGGCATCGGGCTACCGGCTGACCTGGTGCTCCACAAACACCTGCGCGCCGGTGCGGTGCATGCACATTTGCTGCTCCGCAAAAACGGTTAAACTACGCCGCTCGCAGCCGATGCATGAGCATCGGGCGGCACCTGCAATGCGGGTGCGCTCGATCGATATCGGCGGCACAGGCGGCAGGCTCGGGACCTGCCGCGCTCGATAACGCAACGGTGTCCGAATGCAGTACCGGCGCGGCCATGTCCCACGCCGACGCTTACGGATGCTCTTTTCCCCTTGGTGGAGGAACCATGGTGATCGCGGTTTATCCCGGCACTTTCGATCCGTTCACGCGCGGCCACGAAGACCTCGTGCGGCGTGCGTCCAACATCTTCGACGAGCTGATCGTCGGGGTGGCGCAGAGCCCCAACAAGCGGCCGTTCTTCGCGCTGGAAGAGCGCATCGAGATCGCCCGTGAAGTGCTCGGCCATTACCCCAACGTGCGGGTCGAAGGGTTTTCCGGTCTCTTGAAAGATTTCGTGCGCAAAAACGGCGCGCGCGTCATTGTGCGGGGCCTGCGTGCCGTGTCGGACTTCGAGTACGAATTCCAGATGGCCGGCATGAACCGCTACCTGCTGCCGGATGTGGAAACCATGTTCCTCACGCCGTCGGATCAGTACCAGTTCATCTCCGGTACGTTCGTCCGCGAAATCGCCGTGCTCGGCGGTGACGTCAGCAAGTTCGTGTTCCCGTCGGTCGAAAAATGGCTCAAGGAAAAGACCGGCAAGACGGAAGGGTCGGGCAAATCGGAATAAAATGACGCTTTGGCGAGCGCTGGCTCGCCGGCCATTTCAAGGAAGGCATCATGGCGCTCATGATTACCGATGAGTGCATCAATTGCGACGTATGCGAGCCAGAGTGCCCCAACGGCGCGATTTCGATGGGCCCGGAAATCTACGTGATCGACCCGGGCAAATGTACCGAATGCGTCGGCCACTTTGACGAGCCTCAGTGCCAGCAGGTCTGTCCGGTGGACTGCATCCCCAAGGACCCGGCCCATGAGGAAACGCACGATCAGTTGATGCAGAAGTACACCCAGCTCACCTCCGCACCACCACGCGCGGCGTGAGCACACAAAAAAGAGACGGCTCTGGCCGTCTCTTTTCATTGGTGCCTACCGTCTTGTTGGCGGTGCGCCTACTGGATCGGCAGCAGATCTTCCGGCCCTTCGTAGGCATAGCCGGGCTCGCAGACGATGCGGTAGTACGGGTAATGCGGATGCGGGGGGCGCGGCACGATCGGTGTGGGCGCCACAGGTGCTTGCGCGAACGGCTTCGGGCCATTGCCGGGTTGGCGAAGTGCGCCAGCAGCCGGCGCGGGAGGCTGGCGGATCACCGGCATCGGTGTCGGATAAGGTTGCGGGTAGGGCAGCGGCCCAACGTAGACGCGATGGCAGTAGCGAACGCCCTCCTGCGCAACCACCACTTTCTGCCGTTGCTCGCGGCGCGCCTGTTCGGCAGCCTGCGCGGCCATCTGGGCCTGGCGGGCGTCTTCCGCAGCCTGCGCTTTGCGGCGCGCGGTTTCCATCTGCTGCACTTCGGCGGCTTCGGCGCTGGCGCGTTCGCGGGCAGCCTTCTGGTCGGCGGCGCTGGGCGTGTTGTCGATCAGCGGCACGGGCTTCGCACGCGTACCGCACGGATGGTCGGAATAGGTCGTCTGGCCGTTCTCGCTGCAGCGATACACCTGTGCGTGCACCGGCAGGCTGGCTGCAAGTCCGAGCGCCAGACCCGCCAGCACGGCGGGGCGTGAGGTCAGTATGGCGAACGGTGTCATGGCGGTGTCCTCAGTGTTGGCGGATCAGCGTGCGGTGTGCAGGCGCATCATCGCTTTCTCGGCATTGCCGGCAATCAGCTCAGGCAGCGCATCGAGGCTCTGGTCGATGGCGCGGTCGATGAGGTCCTGTTCTTCCTTGCGAGGCGCTTTGAGCACGAAGTTGGCGACGTCATGCTGACCGGACGCTGCCGTGCCCGGCGGCAACAGGTTGCGCGGATGGCCGATGCCAAGGCGCAGCCGCCAGAACTGTTGCGTGGTCAGATGTGCGGCAATGTCCTTCAGGCCGTTGTGGCCACCGGATCCGCCACCGAGCTTGAGCTTGACGGTGCCGGGCGGCAAATCCAATTCGTCATGCACGACCAGGATTTCATCGGGCATCACCTTGTAGAAGCGTGCCAGCGCCACGGTGGCCAAGCCGGAGCGGTTCATGAAGGTTTGCGGCTGGAGCAGCCACACCTCGTTGCCCCAAAGGTTGGCGCGGGCTGCATAGCCGTGGAAGCGCGTCTCGTTGCGCAGCGTCACGTTGCCCATGCGCGCGAGTTGGTCGACCAGCCAGAAGCCGGCGTTGTGTCGTGTCGCCGCATATTCGGCGCCCGGATTGCCGAGGCCGACGATGAGTTTGATCATGCGATTCGTATCAGTGTCAGGTGCAGGAAGCGCCCCTTGATCGTACAAGCATAGCTGCTTTCTACAGCCTGGAGACGGGGCGGCTCGGGCCGCTCAGGCAGAAAAAAAGCCCGGCGAGACAGGCTCGGCGGGCTTTTTTCGCTCGCACCGAAGTGCGAGGTGCGGCAACTTAGGCTGCCGGCTTGTCTTCGCCTGCAGCTGCAGCGCCTTCTTCGGCGGCAGCGGACTTCTCGCCAGCCGGCACGCTGATGTTGGCAACAGCCGGGTTCTCATCGCCACCGTGGGTGAGGATGGTCACGCCCTTCGGCAGCTTGAGGTCAGCGATGTGCAGGGTCTGGCCGATTTCCAGCGTACCCAGATCCACTTCGATGAACTCCGGCAGGTCGGCCGGCAGGCACGACACTTCGACGTCGTTCAGGATGTGGTTCACGATGCCGTGGCCCAGCTTCACGCCCGGTGCGGTTTCCTGGTTCAGGAAGTGCAGCGGCACCTTGACGTGGATCTTTTCCTTGGCCGACACGCGTTGGAAGTCGACGTGCAGAACCAGTTGCTTGAACGGGTGCAGTTGGAAGTCACGCAGCAGCGCCTTTTCAACCTTGCCAGCCACTTCGATGTCGAGGATCGACGAGTGGAAGGCTTCCTTCTTCAGCGCGTGGTACAGCGCGTTGTGATCGAGTTCGATCAGCTTCGGCTCGGCGCCAGCGCCGTAAATGATGGCCGGGGTCTTGCCGGAATTGCGCAGGCGGCGGCTCGCACCAGTGCCCTGAACGCTACGCTCGAAAGCGACAACTTTCATGATTGCTCCAAACGAAAAAGACGACTCGCGACCAAGCCGTCTGGTGAACGGAGCGCCATATTGCGCCCCGCAGACACCGCAGAAGAGCCGTCTAACCGACGTTTTCTGCAGTAAAGCCTTGAATTATAACAGTAAGCCGCTCGGGTGCCGAATTATTCAGCAAACAGCGACATGATCGAATCACCGCGCACGATGCGGGTGAAGGTCTCGGCCAGCAGCGGCGCGGTCGAGAGTTGGCGGATCTTGCCGCACTTGATGGCGTCTTCGCGCAGCGGGATGGTATCGGTCACGACCACTTCGTCGAGCGCCGAGTCTGCAATGCGGGCGGCCGCACCACCCGACAGCACCGGGTGCGTGCAATACGAGAACACTTGCTTGGCACCGCGTTCCTTGAGTACCTGCGCGGCTTTGCACAGCGTGCCGCCGGTGTCGATCATGTCGTCCATGATCACGCAGTTGCGGCCGTCGACTTCACCGATGATGTTCATCACCTCGGCGACGTTGGCTTTCGGGCGACGCTTGTCGATGATCGCCAGATCCACGCCGAGTTGCTTGGCCAGTGCACGTGCACGCACGACACCGCCGACGTCGGGCGATACCACCAGCAGGTCTTCGTAGTTCTTCTTGCGCAGGTCTTCGAGCAGGATCGGCGACGCGTAGATGTTGTCGACCGGGATATCGAAGAAGCCTTGGATCTGGTCGGCGTGGAGGTCCATTGTCAGCACGCGTTCGACGCCGGCGACCTCTAGCATGTTGGCCACGACCTTGGCCGTGATCGCCACACGCGCCGAACGCGGGCGACGGTCCTGTCGGGCATAGCCGAAGTAGGGGATGGCGGCCGTGATGCGGCGGGCAGACGCACGCTTGAGCGCATCGACCATCACCATCAATTCCATCAGGTTGTCGTTGGTCGGGGCGCAGGTGGATTGCAGGATGAATACGTGCTTGCCGCGCACGTTTTCCTGGATCTCGACCTGGACTTCACCATCGGAGAATCGGCCGACGAGGGCCTTGCCTAGCGGAATGCCTAGGTGCTTGACGACAGCTTCGGCGAGTTTCGGGTTGGCGTTGCCGGTAAAAACCATCAAGCCTTCGCTGCTCATCGGGGCACCTGTTTTTCGACTTCAGACGCGCCGGTCAGTTAACACCAACCGGGCTATTGCTGGAAATATGAGGAAGAAAATGGCAGGGGCGGAAGGATTCGAACCTACGCATGCCGGAATCAAAATCCGGTGCCTTAACCAGCTTGGCGACGCCCCTACACAACCTATCGGTTACCGCCTCCATTGCAGAAGCGATAACAGCAAACTTTACACAGCAAATCTTGCGAGCGGGTGATGCGTCAGACCTGCCGCACACCGACCTTCCCATTCGGAAGGCACCTGATCCGCCACCGCTTGCGCATGCTCAACGTTGTCGAACGGAGCAAATACGCAGGCGCCGGATCCGGTCATTCTTGCCAGAGGGCTGAACTGACGCAGCCAGACAAGTGCTCGGGCGATTTCGCCGTATTTCCTTTCCGCCACCGCTTGTAGATCGTTGCGACCGTAAGCGAAAACAATTTGTTGGTCAGGAAAGTCCGTAATTATGGTGAGTGGCGTATCGCGTGTCAACCCTTCATCTGAAAAAATTGCAGGGGTGGGCACATGCACGCGTGGGTGAATCACCACGAACGCAGCCGGCGGCAGCGTGATGGGCGTGAGTTTTTCGCCGATCCCCTCGGCGAAGGCGTTCTGGCCGAATACAAAGAAGGGCACGTCGGCGCCGAGCTTGAGGCCGATCTTCATCAGTTGCGCGCGCGGCAGATCAAGGCCCCAAAGGCGATTGAGCGCGAGCAGCGTGGTGGCGGCATCAGACGAGCCACCACCAAGGCCTCCGCCCATCGGCAGGCGTTTCTCGATGGCGATGTCGACGCCGTAGGTGCAGCCGGTTTCCGCTTGCAGCAGGCGCGCGGCGCGGATCACAAGGTCGTCATCGGCGGGCACGCCGAGGATGTCGGTGGTGCGCACGAGGCGGCGGTCGGGGCGGCGCGCGAAATGCAGCGTGTCGCTCCAGTCGATCAACTGGAAGACGGTTTGCAGCAGGTGGTAGCCATCGGGCCGGCGGCCGACTACATGCAGGAAGAGATTGAGCTTGGCAGGCGCGGGGCAATCACGCAGCTCGACGGGGGCGGAAGACATGGCGAAGCGAGGCGTTACTGGTCGAGCACGAGCCGCACCGAGAGCGGGCCGTTGGTGCCCTGCGGGCGATCAAGATCGAGCCGGCGGATGCCGACCTTGGCACCATCGGTGTTGTTGCCGTCGTCAGTCCAGGCGACGTAGTGGACAGTCCAGCCGTTCTGCTCGATGGTTTCGGGGCGCGATTGCGCATCGCGTGCCACGCGTGCCGGTGTGCCGGGCGCGGGGCGGGCGCGCAGCCAGTCGCGCAAGCCGGAGACCGGCAGCGAAAAGCCGAGCGCATCCTGCATCAGCGTGTCGACCTCGGGGGCGCGGCGAGGCGGCTGGTTCGGCAGTTCGAGCGTGGCGCCCTGGTTGCTTTGGCTGACGATGGCAAGCGTCTGGCCCAGCGGCGACATCAACTCAAGCTGCACGTCGGGTCCGCGCTCGCGCCACAGGAAGCTGCCGACGGCGCTTTGCTCGGCGTTGTTTTGCGTGTAACGGGCCGAGAAGCGACCTTGATAACGCGTGATGTTGGTATCGGCGTCTTGTGTGCCAGCGAAGAGATCGTTGGCTGGCCGCAAGCTTGCGCAGCCGCTGAACAGCGCGCAGCCAGCGCCGAGCATCAGCGCGCCAAGCGCGTGCGCGAACCGCATTGCCATCAATTTGTACTCACGGGAACATTGGGCACCGGCTGGCCGAAGCGGCGCAGCGTGTCGCGCAGCGTGGTGTCGTTTACGTCGAGCTTGGACGCTTCGGTCCAGATCTGGCGTGCGTCGTCCTGCTTGCCCGATTGCCACAGCACTTCGCCCAGGTGCGCACCGATTTCGGCTTGCGGGGCGGTAGCCCACGCCTTGCGCAGGATGTCAGTGGCGGCGGGCAGATCGCCGCGACGGTACTTGACCCAGCCGAGGCTGTCGGCGATGTAGGGATCGTCCGGCGCCAGCGACACGGCTTTCTCCAGTAGCTCCTGCGCCTCCTGCAGGCGCACGCTGCGATCGGCCAGCGAGTAGCCGAGCGCGTTGTAGCCGATGGCCTGGCCGGGACGCAGGTCGATCACCTTGCGCAGCAGCGTCTCCATGTTGTCGTAGTGGCCGTCGTGCTCTTCGAGCATCGCCAGTTGGTACGAATACTCGACGTTATCCGGATCGTTCTTGAGCAGCTCATTGACGCGGGCGCGGGCGCGGCCGTAGGCCTTGGCGTCCATCAGCATGCCGATTTCGGCCTGGCGGATGCCGTCCATCAGGGCCTGGCGGCGCGGGCCATCGGGCACGTCTTCGGAATCGGCGACGAGTTCATCGAAGGTCTGTTGCGCCTCGTCGATACGGCGCAGCTTGCCGAGCAACTGGCCGCGCTTGATGCCGGCTGCCAGCGCGGTCTGGCCATCGGTGTCGCCATTGGCCGAACCGGTGATCTTGTCGACCCAGCCGAGCGCGCCGGCGTAGTCTCGCTTCTCCTCGGCCAACTGGGCGAGGCCCTGGTAGCCGGGTTCTGGGCTCAGGGTGGGCGACTTGGCGGTGGCCGTGACGTATTCCTTCAGGTAACGCTCGGCGTCGTCGTACTGGCGCTGCTGCAAATTCAGCAGGCCCAGGGCAAGCGTGATGCGCGCATCGTTGGGCGCGATCTTCTTGAGCGTTTCGAATTCAGCGCGCGCCTTGTCCTGCTGATTGCGCACGAGGTACATGCGGGCGAGCGCCAAGTGGCCGTCGATGGACGCTGGCGCGGCTTTCAGGAAGCTGCGCAGGCCAGTGATGGCGGCATCGGGGTCGCTGTCGGCACGCAGTTCGGCGGCGAGGATGGCGGCGTCTTCATACCCGGGACGCAGCTTGAGCGCGGTGTCCAGTTCCGTCAGTGCGCCGGCGGTGTCCTTGGCGGCGACCTTCGCGCGGGCCAAGGCCAGGTGCGTTTCGGGGCGCTGCATGTCGTGCGAGGCGATGCGCTGCAGTGCGCCTACGGCACCCGCCGGATCGCTGCTCTTGGACATCTGCTGCTGCAATTGCAGCAGGGCATCGGCACGCTGGCCAGGCGAGACCTTGTTCAACTGCGCCTGCAGCATCGGTTCGACTTCCGACCACTGGCCCGTTGCCACCAGCAGGAGCTGCTGCACTTGGCGTGCCGGCATGGACGTCGGCGACAGTTCTACCCACAGGCGCGTGGCGGCCAGCGCTTGCGCGGGGGAGCGCGTAAGAAACGCGATCTCGGTGGCGCGCTGGGCAAAGCGGGGGTCGCGTGTGTCTTGCGCGAGCCCGAGGTAGGTTCGGTATGCCGGTTCGACCAGCCCGCGCTGCAGCGACACTTCCGAGGCCAGCACGCGGTACATGATGTCTTCAGTGAGCGCGACGCGCGGCAAATCGGTGCGCTCGGACCTCAGCAGGCCGGGGCGTGGGCGCGAGCGTTCAATCTGGATGGCTGCGCGGCCGCCCGTGCCGCCTTCCTGCGCAGCCTGGGCAATGAGCGGGGCGCCAGCCACCGACTGCGACGACCACGCCGGCAAGCTCGTCAGCCCTCCCGCCACCAGCGCGGCCAGCAGGGCCGTTCGGCTGCGCAGGAATCGCCGCGGGCGTTGCGTCGCAGGCGAACGGGAGAGGGCGTGAGGCATGGTCTCGAAGCTCCGGATAGGGGGTCAGAGCATTGTAGCCTGACCGCTACAATCGTCCGCATCGTAAAAAAAGTTGGAGCAGCACATGGGATGGAGGTTCGATGCCTGAGTTGCCGGAGGTCGAGGTCACTCGCCTGGGCTTGCTACCGCATATTACTGGGCGACGTATCGTGCGCGCCGTGGTGCGCCATCACGGCTTGCGCTGGCCCGTCGATCCGGCGCTGCCGGAGTTGCTCGCTGGCCTGACCGTTACGCGTCTGCTGCGCCGGGGCAAATACCTGCTCATCGAATGCGTGCCCGAGGTGGAGCAGTCCGGCCGCGCCGCCGATACTGTGGGGGGCTGGCTGCTCATCCATCTTGGTATGACGGGCACCTTGCGCGTGCTGGAAACGCCCGTGCCGCCAGGCCTGCACGATCACGTCGATATCGAACTCGCCGGCGCAACTGGCGTACACGTCACACTGCGCTATCGCGACCCGCGCCGGTTTGGTGCCGTGCTTTGGCATGCAGGCGATGAAGCCGGCTTGGCCGAACACCCGCTGCTGCGCAACCTCGGCATCGAGCCGTTCGACGCGCGATTCGACGGCGACTGGATGTTTGCCCGCACGCGCGGGCGCCGGGTGGCCATCAAGTCGGCGCTGCTGGCGGGCGACATCGTGGTCGGCGTGGGCAATATCTATTGTTCGGAGAGCCTGTTTCGCGCCGGTATCCGGCCGACTACGGCGGCGGGCCGCATCAGCCGGCCACGCTATGCGGCGTTGGCCGATGCCATTCGTGCCACCTTGGCCGATGCCATCGCGCGTGGGGGCAGCACGCTGCGCGACTTTGTCGGCTCGGACGGACAAAGCGGCTACTTCCAGCTTGAAGCCTTCGTGTACGACCGCGCCGGTCTGCCGTGCCGCGCGTGCGGCACTCCGATCCGCCAGATCGTGCAGGGCCAGCGCTCCACGTTCTATTGCCCGACCTGCCAGCGCTGATCGGCCTGCGAAAGGCATCGAAAGCCGCCTGGGAACGTGGCGCTGGAGCGATCTGGCCGCCATTTCGCAAGGTTTTTGAAGTGGGGTGTGGGGCCGCCGATGGCATCCCGCAACACTTACCCGCCGGGGCTGGGGAACCTTGCGGAAAGTTCGCCCGGAAGGTGGCGGTTCACTGTATCGTTCCACCTAAATTTGTGCATTTCTGTGCCGTAATTGGGCGGTAACAGCGATGTCGAGGGGCGCGCGCATTTTTCGCGGTCGGGTCGCGCACACAATAAGACAGAATGATGAACAACACACTGAGCACACAGTTCGAGCAGTACAGCGCCTGGCGCGCTTCGGTACTGCAATCGGTGGGGGAATTCCAGGACTGGCTGCAAGCCCAGGAGCTGTACGACGCGCAAGCTGACATGCGCGCGCAGCGAATCCGCGGCGTCCTGCGCAGCGACAAGCTCAAGGTCGCCTTCATTGCCGAGTTCTCGCGCGGCAAGAGTGAACTGATCAACGCGATCTTCTTTGCGGATTTCGGCCGGCGCATCCTGCCATCGTCGGCGGGCCGGACCACGATGTGTCCGACTGAGCTGATGTACGACGAAAGCTATCCGCCGTCGATCCGCCTGCTGCCGATCGAGACGCGTCTGCACGACGCATCGACGGCCGATTTTCGCGATGCGGGCAGCCACTGGCTGTCGGTCCCTCTCGACCCGTCGTCGCCCGAGGGCATGCTCGAAGCGTTCCGCCACGTGGTGGAAACCGTGCGCGTGCCCAAGGAAGAAGCCGAACAACTGGGGCTCTATAACGACGCCGATCCCGACGCCGCGTTCTCGGTGGATGCCGCCGGCACGGTCGAAGTGTCGAAGTGGCGTCACGCGATCATCAATTTCCCGCACCCGATGCTCAAGCAGGGGCTGGTGATCCTGGATACGCCGGGCTTGAACGCCATCGGCACCGAGCCGGAACTGACACTGCGGCTGATTCCAGATGCACATGTCGTGGTGTTCGTGCTGGCAGCGGACGCCGGCGTGACCAAGAGCGACCTGGAGTTGTGGCGCTCGCACGTCGGTGGTGGCCAACGCAAGGGCTGCATCGCGGTGCTCAACAAGGTCGATGGCCTGTGGGATCCGCTCAAGTCCGAAGAGGAAGTCGAGAACGAAGTCAGTCGTCAGATCATGACGACGGCGCAGGTGCTCGATATCGATGTCGAGCGCGTGTATCCGGTGTCGGCGCAGAAGGGCCTGGTGGCCAAGGTCAGCCATGACCATGAGCTGCTGGCCAAGAGCCGGCTGCTGGAGCTGGAGTCGGTGCTGTCGGATCAGCTGATTCCGCAGCGTCGCGAGATCGTCACCGAGCAAGTGCAACTGGCGGTGAAGGATATGGCCACCGGTGCGCAGCAACTGCTGCAGATGCGCCGCCGCGATATCGTCGAGCAGTTGTTCGAGCTGCGCGGCCTGCGCGGCAAGAACCACACGATGGTCAAGCACATGCTGATGCGCGTGCAGGGCGAGAAGGAGGAGTTCGAGCAGAGCATCGCCAAGTTCCAAGCGCTGCGCACGGTGTTCGGCCGCCACAGCGCAGAGATCATCAAGAGCGTACAGCTCAAGCAGATCCGCTCGACCATGCGCGAGGCGCGCGAGAAGATGAAGGAGCGCGTGTTCTCGCGCGGCCTGCGCGACGACATGGACAAGCTGTTCGGCCACCTGACCGGCCTGGTGCGCGATGCAGCGAATCGCATTGACCAACTGCACCAGATGGTTGATGGCATGTACAAGAAGTTCAACGCCGAGCACGGCTTCACGCTGTCGCCGCCGCTGCGCTTTTTGGGCACGCGCTACGACGCTGATCTGAAAGAAACGCTGATGCTGGCGCACAACCACTTTGGCGCGTTTAGCTTCCTGACCCGCCCGAAGCCGCAACTCGTGCACGGCGCGTTCTCGACGGTGGCCAGCCGCGTGCTGGATACCTTCCAGGACATGAACCGCGACATCGAGATCTGGCTGAAGTCGGTCATGACACCGCTCGAAGCGCAGGTGCGCGATCACCAGAAACAACTGCGTAAGCGTGTCGATTCGATCGAGCGCATTCACGAGGCCACCGATACGCTCGAAGCGCGCATCACCGAACTGGAAGCGCTGCTCAACACGCTCGACGAGCGCAGCGGCACGATCGCGCAGTACACCGATCGCATTCTCGCGGCTGGAACGATCCTGGAGCGGCAGTCGTTCGCGGCCTGACGCAAACCGTTGTTCACGGAGAGGGCGCCTGCGGGCGCTTTTTTCGTTCTGGTAGGATCGCCGCCAGCGCGCATCTGCTGCGCGCCGCTTCTTTCATCACACGCATGACCGCCACCCCTCGCCGCACGCGCCGCGCCGCGCAACCTGCTGCCGTTTTGCCTTCGCTTCCCGACGATTTCGCGGTGCGTGTCATCGCCTGGCAGCAGCGTCATGGCCGTCACCATCTGCCGTGGCAGAACACGGGCGATGCGTATCGCACGTGGCTCTCCGAGATCATGCTGCAGCAGACGCAAGTGAGCGCGGTGCTGGGCTACTACGCACGCTTCATCGAGCGCTTCCCGACTGTGCAGGCGCTGGCCGCTGCGCCGGCAGACGACGTGATGGCAGCGTGGGCCGGTCTCGGCTACTACACGCGTGCGCGCAACCTGCATCGCTGCGCGCAAATCGTGGTGGCAGAACACGGCGGCATCTTCCCGCGCGATCCCGACGTGTTGGTCGCGCTGCCCGGCATCGGCCGCTCGACCGCCGCGGCCATCGCCGCGTTCTCATACGGCGTGCGCGCGGCCATTCTCGATGGCAACGTCAAGCGCGTGTTTGCACGTGCGTTCGGCATCGATGGCTTTCCCGGCGACAAACGCGTCGAAGACACCATGTGGCGCATCGCCGAAACCGTGCTGCCGCCGGCCGAAGGCATTCAACCGTACACCCAGGGTTTGATGGACCTGGGAGCCACCGTCTGCACGCGCGGCAAGCCGGCATGCCTGACCGGCGAACGCGCCTGTCCGCTCGAATCGCTATGCGAAGCGCGCAGCACCGGTCGCGTGATGGAGCTACCCGTGCCGCGCCCGCGCAAGGCGATACCCGAGCGCGCAGCGACACTCGTCATCGCGCTGCACGCCGACGCGGTGTTGCTGCAGCGTCGTCCGCAACGCGGTATCTGGGGTGGGTTGTGGTCTTTGCCGCTGGTGGGCGAGATGGACAACGCGCTGGACGCGCATCCGCTGGATGTCGACACCGTGCGTCGTGCCGCGCAGGCATATGGCGCGGTCTCAACCTTGGAGATGGCCGGCGCGCTCACGCACACCTTCACACACTTCCGCCTGCAGATGCATCTGCTGCGCGCGGAGATTGCCGCGCCCGCTGCGCTTGGCGACGACTGGCGCTGGATACCGCTTGCACAACTCAATTCAGTGGGATTGCCTGCGCCGGTGAAGTTGGCGCTGGAGACGCTGGTGCAGCCAAGCCTGATCTAGCCAGCCCGGTCTGGCCAGGCGGATACGGCATCACAGAATGTGGTGTTGCTTCATGTAGCGATGGACGATCTCGATGCGCATGCCGGCGTCCATCAGTTCCATCAACTTCTGCTTGGCCTTGAGCGGCACCGGCAGCAGTTCGCACAGCCGATTCGCGACCCAGCTCGGGCTGTTCCACTCGTACGGTTCGACCATCGGAACGTTGCCGTCTTCGCGCGAGCCGAGCGTGGTGATGATGCGGCGAAGGGCGCCCACGCAATCGTCGAAGAGTTCGCCCTTGCAGTCTTCCACGTCGGCGCCGATGGGCTCAACCGTGCCGCGCATGAGGCCGTCTGGCGTCGTCTCGAACGACAGCACCTTGAAGCGCTGCGTGCCACGCACCTTGATCATCAGCAGGCCGAGCTGCTCCATATCGCATTCGACGATGTGGGCGATGCAGCCCACGTCAACCGGCACGGTTGTGCCGTCTGTCGTGGCGACTTCATTGCCGCGCTCGATCAGGCAGACGCCGAACGGCGTCTTGTCGCGCAGGCATGTGCGCACCATGTCCATGTAGCGGGCTTCGAAAATGCGCAGCGGGAGAAGGCCACCCGGAAACAGCACCGTATGCAACGGAAACAGCGGCAGCTCGGTGGGCAGCGGCGGCAGCGGCGAGAACGGAGAGAGAGCGATGTCTTCTTGCATGGACGGGCATTCAGCAGACGGCGGCAAGACTTTCGCGTGGCGCCGCGCAAGAAGCCGCATCCAAATGAGACTGGTCCGCGCGCGGGGTATGTCGGGCGCAGTTCAGCCGTCTACGGCCAATTCGCGGTGGCGGACCAACACATTACCATGCGCGCGGAAGTACGTGGCAAGCCGTTCCGCGATGTACACGGAACGATGCTGGCCACCGGTGCAGCCGATCGCGACGGTCAGGTAGCTGCGGTTGTCGGCGATGAAGCTCGGCAGCCACTTTTCCACGTAGGCGCGAATGTCTTCTGCCATCGCAAGCACCATCGGCTGACTTTGCAGGAAGTCGATGACAGGCTGGTCGCGCCCTGTGAGTGGGCGCAATTGCGTGTCGTAGTACGGGTTGGGCAGTGAACGCACGTCGAAGACAAGATCGGCGTCGGTCGGCACGCCATGCTTGAAGCCGAACGATTCGAACATCAACGTGATGTCGTGCGGCTCGTCGCTGATGAATTCTTTGATGTACGCGCGCAGGGCGTTCGTGCGCAGCGTGCTGGTGTCGATGCGGTGCGCTGGATCGGCCAGCGGGCTGAGCAGCTCGCGCTCCATCTCGATCGCTTCGATGAGCGAGGTGTCGAGGCCCTTGGCAGCCGCCTGCACATTGGCCGCGGTATCCGGGCGGCCGTTACGGATCGATAGCGGATGCCGGCGGCGCGTCTCGGAATAGCGCTGCACCAGCGCGGTCGTGCTCGCCGTCAAAAACAGCATGCGAACGTCGTGTTCCTTGCGCAGCACGGTGACCGTCTCGGGCACCTTGCGCAGCGATTCACGGCTGCGGATGTCAGTGGCCACGCCCAGATGCGTATAACCCTGGTCCGCCAGGTAGCGCGCCAGTTCGGGGATGAACTGCGCGGGCAGGTTGTCGACGCAGTAGTAACCTGCGTCTTCGAGCACGTTCAGGGCGACCGATTTCCCTGAACCCGACATACCGGTGATGAGAATGATCCGCATGCCGCGAGGATAGCATCCCTGTGTTGCAAAGCAGCGGCCAACAAAAAAAGGCGACCGATGCGGCCGCCTTTTTGAAGCGAGGCTAACGGGCGCTCAGCCGTTCGAGAGGCACGCTTTCTGGGCGTTCTTGTACTCGTCGCCCTTCTTGCCCTTGTTGGCTTTGGAGCAGGCTGCCATCTTTTCCTGCTGCGTCATCGGCTTGGCGGCAGCTGCCGGCTTGTCCGACAGGCAGCCTTTCATGAAAGCCTTGCGCTCGTCGCCTTTCTTGCCGGCGGCGTCCATGTTGCATTGCTTCATCTTGTCTTGCTGCGAATTCTTGGCTGCCGGGGCGGCAGCAGGTGCGGCCGGCGCGGCTGCGGGTGCGCTGCCTTGGGCGAATGCCTGGCCAGCCAGGAACGGGAGCGCCAGGGCGCAAGCGGCAATCAGTTGTTTCATCGTCGTGTTCTCCTTGGGTACCGACAGAAGAGCGGGCGGAGACAAACCGCCACGCTCGCGATGAACGCCGCCGCGTGCGTGCTCGGCGCATTCCCTCCCACAACGGAGAGGCAGCATGTCGGGTTGACGTTTCGCAGCGAAAACTAGGGTAAAACCGACCTGGAGACGAAACTTTGTAGCGGCTTTGTTAAAGCAGACGGCCCTGGGGCGAGTGGGAAGCGGCTTCAGCCTGCATGGCGGCTCGCTGGCGGTCCATGAAGTCGCGCAACGTATCAATGCCGCGCAGGCGCAGGATGGTGTTGCGCACGGCGGCTTCGACCAGCACGGCCAAGTTGCGGCCAGCAGCCACCTGAATCTTCACCATGTGGATTGGCAGACCGAGCACATCGAGGTACTGCGAATCGAGCGGCAGGCGCTCGAATTCGCCATCGTTGCGGCGCACGAGTTGCACGATCAGCTTGATCTTCATCTTCCGGCGCACCGCCGTTTCACCGAAGATCGTCTTGATGTCGAGCAGGCCCAGGCCGCGCACTTCCAGCAGATTCTGCAGCAGCGGCGGGCAGCGGCCTTCGATAAAGTCCGGCCCCAACCGCACGAAGTCGACTGCGTCGTCGGCAACAAGGCCGTGGCCGCGCGAGATCAGTTCCAGGCCCAACTCGCTCTTGCCCAGACCCGAATCGCCCATGATCAGCACGCCCATGCCGAGGATGTCGAGAAACACCCCGTGCATCGTCACGCGCGGCGCCGAGATGCGCGACAGATACAGGCGCAGATGATCAATGACGGCAGCCGAGGAAATCGGTGACGTGAACAGCGGTGTGGACGAGCGCGTGCAGCGCAGTTCCAGATCGGGCGGCGGATCGACGCCATCGGCCACCACCAGGAAGGGCGGCTCCAGCAGGATCAACTCGCCCATCTGGCGCTTGCGGTTTTCTTCCGACAAGCGTTGGTAGTAGGTGATCTCGGGCTTGCCGAGCACCTGGATGCGGTTCGGGTGGATGAGGTTCAAGTGCCCGACCAGGTCGGCTGCAGACGTCGCCTCCTTGGCGAAGTCCACGTCGAACGCGCGGTCCGCGCCCTCCAGGCCGGCGACCCACGAGAGCTTCAGATCAGCTGCGTTGTCGTCAAAGATCGATTGGGCGATGACGCCGGTCAGTTCCATAGCAGGGCACAGTGATGCCGACGGGGCATAGCGCGTTCGCAATCGGTTGCGCTTGCCCCCGATTGCGCCGCGATCAGGGCCGCCAGTCGGTCAGTAGCTGGTGAATCGCCTCGGGCGACGGCAGGGTGGCGAGGCCTTCGCGCATGTCCCGGTCGGACAGCAGTTGGGCGATTTCAGAGAGGATTTCCAGATGCTGCTGGGTGGCCTGCTCAGGCACCAGCAGAAAGATCAGCAGCGAGACAGGTTTGCCGTCGGGTGACTCAAAAGGCACCGGTTCAGAGAGGCGCATGAATGCAGCCAGCGGTTGCTTGAGCCCCTTGATCCGGCCGTGCGGGATGGCCACGCCAGCGCCCAAGCCCGTGGAGCCCAGCGACTCGCGTGCAAAGAGGTTGTCGGTGACCACTGCGCGGGCCACGCCGTGGTTGTTCTCGAACAGCAGGCCGGCCTGTTCAAATACCCGCTTTTTGCTGGTTACGCTGACGTCGAGGGCAATGTTCCCGGGCGGCAGCAGTTTGGCCAAGCGATTCATGTGCAATGCGTGAAATGAGCGGCGTCTTTCTGCACCAAGATGGCGCGCGGACAATGGGGTCATTATAGACCACGTGTCGCGCGGCTTTGTGCGGCGCACCAGTGGTGCACCGCGCAGGGCAGAGAAGCGAATCCCCCGGGGCTGCGATCAGCCGGTGCCGGCAATGTGCGCGCGGCATCGACCCTGTTTTTGCCAGCATCGCGCCAAAAGCCGCGCCACGCCAGCGTTCATACTTTCGTCAGATTTTAGCCCGACTTAAATCCGTTGCAATCGGATTCGTCACGAATGCACCACGGCATAAAAAAACCGCGCCACCTCGGGGCGCGGTTTCTGTGGTGCGGTCTTGCTATTGCTGCATCTGCACGGCTTGAAAGGCCTGGTGCTTCATGCTGTCACGATCGTGCCCTTGCACGCGGTCCTTGTATTTGATCACTTGCCGGTCGAGCTTATCGACGAGTAGGTCGATGGCCGCATAAAGATCTTCATGGTGTGATTCGACGAAGACGTCCTTACCCTTGAGGTGCAGGTTGATTTCCGCGTACTGACGCCGATCCTTCTCCTTGTGGTTATCGACCGATAGCAACACGCTGACGCCAATCACCTGATCGAAGTGCCTGATCACACGCTCCAGTTTCGTTTCCACGTACTCACGCAAAGCAGGCGTGATGTCCAGGTGGTGTCCACTGAGTTTGAAGTTCATAGCGGTTCTCCTTCTCAAGATGGGCCGCACCGGAACTGCCCGCGATGCGGCTATAAAGACTTGCGCAAATTCACTGCAGGGATCTTGAGGGCTTCGCGGTATTTGGCCACCGTCCGACGGGCCACCACGAATCCTTGTTCGCCTAACAGCTCGGCAATTCTGCTATCGGACAGAGGATTCTTCGGGTCTTCGGCTCCTACAAGTTGCTTGATGAGCGCGCGTATCGCAGTGGACGACGCGGCCCCGCCGGTTTCCGTCGATACATGGCTGCCGAAGAAGTACTTCAACTCGAACGTCCCCATCGGGGTCGCCATGTATTTGTTCGTTGTCACACGGGAGATCGTGGACTCGTGTAGACCCAGTGTATCGGCTATTTCCCGCAAAACCAAGGGGCGCATGGCGATTTCGCCGTGCGTGAAGAAGCTCTTTTGACGCTCGACAATCGCTTGCGAGACACGCAGGATCGTATCGAAGCGCTGCTGGATGTTCTTGATCAGCCAACGTGCTTCCTGCAGCTTCTGCTGCAGATTGGCAGCGCCCGATTCACCGCGGCTGCTGCGCAGGATCTGCGCGTACATGTCGTTGATGCGCAGCCGCGGCATGACGTCGGGGTTCAGTTGCGCCATCCAGCCTGCGCTTGTCTTGCGCACAATCACGTCGGGCACCACGAAATCCGCTTCGGCGCGGCCGAATGCATGACCCGGAAACGGTGCCAGTGAACGAATCAGCTCATGCGCAGCTTTCAGTGTGGGTTCGTCGACGCACAATGCCTTCTTCAAGCGCGTGTAGTCGCGCGCGGCCAGCAGTTCGAGATGCTGATTAACGATGATGAGCGCCAGCCCTTTCGCTGGCGAATCGAGCCGATGCAATTGCAACGACAGGCATTCGGCCGCTGAGCGCGCGCCAATGCCGGGCGGATCAAAGCTCTGCAGCATGCGCAGCGCGGCTTGCAGTTCGTCGAGTTCGACTTCGAGTTCGGCCGGCAGATCTGCGAGGATTTCGTCGAGCGTGCCCGACAGATAACCTTCGTCGTCGAGCGATTCGATCAGGAAGATGACGAGGCCCTTGTCGCGCATCGAGAGCTTGAGCGGCGCGAGTTGTTCCATGAGGAATTCGCGCAGGCTTTGCTCGGCTTCGCGCAACTGCAGTGGCGCGCGATCGTCTTCGTCGGATTGCGGCTTGCGGGCGAAGTCGTCGAGGCTCCAGTCGGAGCGGTCGGAGCCGTAATCGCTGTCGAAATCGGCACCGTTGTCGTGGCCGTTTTCGTAGCTGCTGTCCGAGCTGTCGCTGCTGTCGCCGCCGTTGGGTGCGGGCGGAGGCGATTCGGTGGGCAGGGGCGTCGCGCTGTTGCTTTGCAGCGCGTTCAAGGAGCCGTCCGCTCCAATGCGGGCGGAGGTGTCGAGCCACTCGTTTTCCCGCTCCAGCAGCGGGTTTTCGGTCAGGGCCTGTTCAACTTCCTGCTGCAGTTCGATGGTCGACAACTGCAGCAGTCGGATCGATTGCTGCAACTGCGGCGTGAGCGCGAGATGCTGAGAGAGACGGAGCTGGAGCGACTGTTTCATGCGGGCTATTCTATGCCCAACACTTCGCCGATGGAACGGATTTTGCTTTAAGGTGCGCCTTTGCCACGTCCTTAAGGCGTAAGCGTGCAGCGCGGCTTACATCCGGAAGTTATCGCCCAGATAGACCTTGCGTACATCCTCGTTTTCGATGATCTGCTCCGGCATGCCTGCAGCCAGCACGGTGCCTTCGCTGATGATGTAGGCGTGATCGCAGATGCCCAGCGTTTCGCGCACGTTGTGATCGGTGATCAGCACGCCGATATTGCGGTCTTTCAGGAAGCTGACGATGCGTTGAATCTCGCCCACCGCGATCGGATCGACGCCGGCAAACGGTTCATCGAGCAGGATGAAGCGCGGCGATGAGGCCAGCGCGCGGGCAATCTCCACGCGGCGGCGTTCACCACCCGATAGGGACAGCGCAGGGTTGTCGCGCAGGTGAGCGATCTGCAAGTCGTCGAGCAGGCCGTCGAGGCGGCGATTGACTTCGTCTTGCGAGAGCTTCTTGCCGTTCTGCTCTTGCAATTCGAGCACCGCGCGGATGTTTTCCTGCACATTGAGCTTGCGGAACACCGAGGCCTCCTGCGGCAAATACGACAGGCCCATGCGCGCACGCTGGTGGATCGGCAGGCGGCTGATGTGCTCGCCGTCGAGCACGATGTCGCCGGCGTCCAGCGCCACCAGGCCGACGATCATGTAGAACGAGGTCGTCTTGCCCGCGCCGTTGGGGCCGAGCAGGCCGACCACCTCGCCGCTTTTCACGTCAAGCGACACGTCCTTGACCACCGTGCGCGTACCGTAGCGCTTCTTCAGATGGCGGACGACCAGCGTGCTGGAAGTCGTGGCCTGCGGCGCTGCAGTCTTGGGGGCGAGGGTGGTGGCGGACATAAGCGAAGCTGAAAAGGCAGGCGGTACGGATCAGGGCTTGGCAGCCGGGGCAGATGCCGGCGCGGCAGGCGCGCTCGTGCGCGGTGCCAGAACGGCGCGCACGCGGCCCGACGGGTTGGCTGCAGTGGCGTTCTCTGCGCCGCCCGAGGCCGTGTAGAACTCTTTCTGGCCGTCGTACGTGATTACTGCGCCGCGGATCTCGTCGAGCTGCGTCGCGCCTTGGAGGCGTTCCATGCGTGCGCGGGTGATCAGCTTGGAAATCTCTTGCTTGCCGTCGTATTCGATGCGCTCGCCCCAACCCTGGATGTATTCGTCGACGTTGTCGCGCTTCTGGCGAATGAAGGCGAGGTTGCCGGGCTTGGACGTGGCGACGGCGTAGTTGTAGCCCTCGGGGTCGGTACGCAGATCGGCCTGGTCGGAGCGCAGCACCATGGTGCCCTTGGTCAGCACCACGTTGCCGGTCAAGTGATAGACCTGCTTCAGATCGTCGTAGCTGGCGTTGTCGGCTTCGAGCACGAGCGGCTTGTCTCGGTCGGCGCGCTCGGCATGCGCGGGCAGGGCCGGGAGCAGCAGCGCAGCGACGATGGCGAGGCCGGCAGCACGGAGGGAAAGAGTCATGGGGATCACGTCGGAGATGGGCGCGGTCGGTGGGCGTAGTCAGGTGTCGGGGGCAGAGTTTACTGCTTCGGCGCCCCCAGCCCTTCGATTCGGCCCCGCACATTGCCCAGCAATTGTACTTGGCGCGTCACGTTGTTGAAGGTGAGGCCGTTGGCGTTCATGATCGACGGCCCGCGATGCAGCTCGACCGGCTTGTCGGTGCGCACGATGTCGTCGTTGAGCAGCACCTGGAAGTAGGTCGAATCGGCCGTCATCAGCGGGTCCTGACGGGCGTCGGAGCCCTGCGCGCGGATGACCTTGGCGTTGTTGTACAGATCGACGACGGTGCCGTCGCTGTTCATCTTGCCGAGGTCTGCACGGGCGGTGACCTGCGGGCGATCGGGCGCATAAACGCGCAGTGCGGGATACGTGACGTCGTAGGTCAGGTCGTCCTCATAGTGATTCATGTGGACGCCGGTGAAGCGGTATTTGGTCGTGCCGGTCTCGTCCAGTGCGGTGGCCGAGATGCCGTCCATGGTGTAGTCGGCGGTGTGGCGCTTGGGCTGCGTGGCGGCTTCGTCGGTCTGCGGCGTGTTGACCTGCACGAGCAGGAACGTGACGCCGCAGACGATTGCCATCAGCAGGATCGGCAGCCCGCGCAGCATGATCTGCAGCACGGAGGAGACGAGGCGTTGGGAGCGTTCGCTGGCCATGGAGTCAGAAAGGTTGCGGGGCCTGCAGCAGTTGCGCGAGCAGGGCGTCGTAGGCGCCTTGGGCCTTGAGGATCAGGTCGGCCACTTCGCGCACCGCGCCGCGCCCGCCCGTGGCCTGGGCGACGTAGTGGGCACGGCTGCGCAGTTCGGCATGGGCCTGGGCAGGGCAGGCGGTAAAGCCCGCCATCGTCATCACCGGCAGGTCGGGCCAGTCGTCGCCCATGTAGCCGGCGTCGGCGGCTTGCAGTTGCGTTGCCGCCAGCAGGTGGCCAAACGCCTCGCGCTTGTCGGCTACGCCTTGGTACAGATGTTCGATGCCGAGTTCCCCGGCGCGCCAGGCCACGATTTCGGATTGCCGTCCGGTAATGATGGCCGGCGTGACGCCGGCCTGTGCCAGCAGTTTGATGCCGTGGCCGTCGAGGGTGTCGAACGCCTTGCTGATCTCACCCTCCGGTCCAACGAGCAAGCGGCCGTCGGTCAGCACGCCATCCACATCGAACACCATCAGGCGCACGCGCGCGGCGCGTTCCATTGCTTGCGGAAAGCGCGCGTCGATGTTGCTGTGGACGCTGTCGGTGGGAAATGGGGCCAGGGTGATCATCAGCGGCGTGGGCTGGTCAGATGACCTTGGCCCGCGTCAGGTCGTGGATGTGCAGCGCGCCCACCAGCAGGCCGGCGGCATCGACCACCAGCAACTGGTTGATGCGGTGCGTTTCCATGACTTCGACGGCTTCAACGGCGAGCTGGTCGGGGCCGATCGAGCGCGGGTTGCGATGCATGACCTCGTTGATTGGCACGGTGCGCCAGTCGCGCGGGGTCTCGAGCAGGCGGCGCAGGTCGCCGTCGGTGAACACGCCCACGGCGTGGCCTTGGGCATCGACCACGGCGGTCATCGCCATGCCCTTGCGGGTGATTTCCATCAGCGCCTGCGACAGCGGCGTGTCTTGGTCCACGCGGGGGATGGCGTCGCCGGCGCGCATGACGTCGCGCACGTGCGTCAGCAGCTTGCGGCCGAGCGATCCGCCCGGATGCGAGCGTGCGAAGTCTTCTGCACCGAAGCCGCGTGCGTCGAGCACGGCCACGGCCAGCGCATCGCCCAGCGCGATCTGCGCGGTAGTGCTGGCGGTGGGGGCAAGGTTCAGCGGACAGGCTTCGACGTCGACGTGCGAGTTGAGCACCACGTCGGCATGCTTGCCGAGCGAGGACCCCGGGTTGCCCGTGACGGCGATCAGCTTGGCGCCCATCCGCTTGACCAGCGGCAGGATGACGTTCAGCTCCGACACTTCGCCGGAATTGGAAAAGCCGATGAAAACGTCGTCGCGGGTGACCATGCCGAGATCGCCATGGCTGGCCTCGGCCGGGTGCACGAAGAAGGCCGGCGTGCCGGTCGAGGCCAGCGTGGCGGCAATCTTGCGCGCCACGTGGCCCGATTTGCCCATGCCGGACACGACGACGCGGCCGGTGCAGCCGAGCACCATTTCGACCGCGCGCGCAAAGTCGGCGGACACCTGGGTCTTGAGACCGAGTACGGCTCGCGCTTCGATGTCGAAGGTTTGCTGCGCCAGCGCAAGCGCTCGGTCCGGATTGAAATTCGCTATCATGGCGGCGAAGTATAACAACGATTGACACAGTCCTCGGCCGCTGGCGGCGCGTTGGGACTTGACTTGCGGGGAGTGGGCGGAGCGTGCGGGCGCTCCGTTTTGCTGCGCCGCGGCATTCGGCTTCCAAATCTCTTTCTTCCCGTCGCCACGCCGTCATTTTTTGCTCTGCGGCGTCTCGCGTATCGCGCTCTTCGTTTATACCTTGGCATCGGTCTTGCAGCGCCTGCGTGCTCGTTTGCGCACGCACCGTCTTGATGCGTAGTTGCCGGCCCTCCTGTCCAACCCCTTTCGATTGGTTTTTTCGCGTCGCATGCATTCGCCGCTGGAACTCACCCTCGTGTTGCTGGCCGCCGCCGTGATCGGCGTGGTGCTGTTCCGCATGCTGCAATTGCCGCCGATGCTGGCCTACCTGGTGGTGGGCGTGCTGATCGGGCCGAAGGCGACGGGGCTGGAGTCCGATTCGGCCCAGACGCGCTATCTGGCCGAGTTCGGGGTGGTGTTCCTGATGTTCTCGATCGGGCTGGAGTTCAACCTCTCCAAGCTGCGTTCGATGCGGCGGCTGGTGCTGGGGCTCGGGGCGTCGCAGGTGGGGCTGACCATCCTGCTCACGATTCCAGTTTCGATGGTGCTGTCCCACTGGTACCCGCTATCGTGGCAAGCAGGACTGGCGCTGGGTGGCGCGTTGGCCATGTCGTCCACGGCCATCGTCTCAAAAATGCTGGCCGAGCGTCTGCAGTTGGAGACCGAGCACGGCCGCAACATCATCAGCGTGTTGCTGTTCCAGGATCTGGCGGTCGTGCTGCTGCTGATCGTGGTGCCGTCATTGGGCAAGAACCCGACCGACCTCGTGCTCGCGCTGTCCATTGCCGCGCTCAAGATCACCGTTGCGCTGGTGCTGATCCTGTTTCTGGGGCAGAAGCTGCTGTCGCGCTGGTTCCACCTGGTGGCGGCGCGGCGCTCGCAGGAGCTGTTCATGCTGAACCTGCTGCTGGTTACGCTGGGCATGGCGGCGCTGACGGAGCGGCTGGGCTTGTCGATGGCGCTGGGCGCCTTCCTGGCCGGCATGCTGGTGTCGGAAACGCCTTACAAGCTGCAGGTGGAAGAAGACATCAAGCCGTTTCGCGACGTGCTGCTGGGCCTGTTCTTCGTGACGGTCGGCATGCTGCTGGACCCGCGCGTGGTCTTCGAGCACTGGGCGCTCGTCCTGGGGCTGGTGATGGCGCCGGTGCTGTTCAAGTTTGTGCTGATTGCGCTGCTGGCGCGGGTCTTCGGTTCCGGTGGCGGCGCGGCGATCCGTACGGCGCTGGGCCTGGCGCAGGCCGGTGAGTTCGGCTTTGTGCTGCTCAACCAGATTGACGGCATGCGGCTGATCGACCCGCTGCTCGGCCAGGCAATCCTGGCGGCCATGCTGCTGTCGATGCTGCTGGCGCCGTTCCTGATCCAGTACAGCGATGTGATCGCCATGCGCCTGTCGCGCACGGACTGGCTGATGCAATCGCTGGCAATGACCAAGATCGCCGCGCAGAGCATTGCCACCGAGCGCCACGTCATCATCTGCGGCTACGGGCGCAGTGGCCAGAACCTGGCGCACATGGTGGAGCAGGAAGGCATCGGCTATGTCGCGCTGGATCTGGACCCCGACCGCGTGCGCGACGCCGCGGCCGCCGGCGAGCATGTCGTCTATGGCGACGCGGCGCGGCGCGAGTCGCTGGTGGCGGCCGGCATCCATCGCGCAGCGGCGGTCGCCATTACCTATGCCGACACGGCGTCAGCGCTGAAGGTGCTACACCACGTGCAGGCGCTGGAGCCGACCCTGCCCGTGATCGTGCGCACCATCGACGATGCCGACCTCGATCGCCTGCAGCAAGCTGGCGCCACCGAGGTCGTTCCCGAGATCATCGAAGGGAGCCTGATGCTGGCCTCACACGCGCTGGTGCTGCTGGGCGTGCCCTTGCGCCGTGTGGTGCGCCGTGCGCAAGAGATGCGCGACGCACGCTACAGCCTGCTGCGCGGCTACTTCCACGGTCAGGACGACGAGGAAGACATGCTCGAGCGCGACGCCGTGCGCCTGCATTCGGTGCCGCTGGCCAAGGGTTCGCCCGCCATTGGCCGCAAGCTGGGCACGATGGGGCTGGAGACGTTCAAGACGTCGGTCACGGCGATCCGGCGCCAGGGCATTCGCGCGCTCGATCCCGATCCGGACACCGTGCTGGAGCTGGGCGATATCGTTGTGCTGCGCGGCACGCCCGAGGGGCTGCAGATGGCGGAGGAGCGGCTCTCGCCGCGTTGATGCCGCCGCTTACTTCACGAGCGATTCGAGCAGTGGCCCGCGTGAGCGGCGCGGCGGCGGGGCATCCGCCATGTTGGGCGGCAGGCCGTCGAGCACTGCTGCGGCATCGAGCGAGCTGATCGACACTCGCGTATCGGCGGGAATGCGCCCGTCCTGCTTCAACATGAGATAGCGCAGACAGCAGACGCGCAGGAACGATGCAAAGTTCGCCACCTCGCCGCGACGCTCAAACAACTCGTCATAGAGCTTGCTGATGAGCTGGTTGACCGTCAGGCCGTCGCGCTGGCCGATCTCCTCGAGCACCTCCCAGAACAGGCACTCCAGCCGCACGCTGGTCGCTACGCCGTGCAGGCGTAGCGAGCGCGCGAGGCTGTCATACGAATGGGGATTGGCGCGGATGAAGATTTCGCACATGGCCGGGGCTCCTGGAGTGCCCGGCGTGCGGGCAGCCGGATCAGTGTAGAACCCGCGTGCCCAGGACTTCAAGAAACTGCGCCAACCAGGCCGGATGTGCCGGCCAGGCGGGTGCCGTGACGAGCTTGCCGTCGGTGTGCGCCTGGTCAACGGGGATGTCCTTGAACGTGCCGCCCGCTGCCGTGACTTCCGGGCCACATGCCGGATAGGCCGAACACGCCTTGCCCTCCAGCACACCCGCGGCCGACAGCAACTGGGCACCGTGGCAAATCGCTGCGACGGGTTTGTCCGCCTGGAAGAAGTGACGTACGACCTCAAGCACGCGGGCGTTCAGGCGCAGGTATTCGGGCGCACGGCCGCCGGGCACGACCAGCGCGTCGTACGCTGCCGGGTCAACATCTGCAAAGGTGGCGTTGACGGTGAAGCGATGACCGGGTTTTTCGGAATACGTCTGTGCGCCTTCGAAATCGTGGACGGCGGTCGCCACGGAATCGCCAGCGCGCTTGTCCGGACAGACGGCGTGCACGGTGTGACCGACCATCTGCAGCGCCTGGAAGGGAACCATGACCTCGTAGTCCTCTACGTAGTCGCCGACCAGCATCAGAATTTTCTTTGCCATCGCCGTGTCTCCTGTATGGTTGCGGTTTGCCCATTGTGGTTCGGCGCCATTCGGCCCGGGTGGTAGCCCATTACCGCAGACCACGTTTCCTGCTTTCCTGTTTTTGCCATGAGCCAAGTCCCTCATCACCAGGCGGCGCTGCTGACGCCGTCGTCCGTTCCCGCGTCCACCGAACTGGGCGATGTGTCGCGCTACCTGCGTGACCGTATCCGCACGGTGCCGGACTGGCCGCAGGCCGGGGTGATGTTTCGCGATATCACGCCGCTGCTGCAGGACCCGAAGAGCCTGCGCGTGCTGGTGGACGTGTTCGTCCATCGCTACATGGGGCAGGGGCTGAACCTGGTGGCGGGCATCGACGCGCGCGGATTCATCCTGGGCTCGATCGTGGCGTATGAGTTGAACCTTGGCTTCGTGCCGATCCGCAAGAAAGGCAAGCTGCCGTTCAACACGGTGGCCGAGGAGTACATGCTCGAATACGGCAGCGCGACAGTGGAAATCCATGCCGATGCCTGCAAGCCCGGCGACCGCGTCCTGTTGATCGACGACCTGATCGCCACTGGCGGCACCATGCTGGCCGGCAAGCGTCTGCTCGAACGGCTGGGGGCGACGGTGGTGGAGGGCGCGGCGATTGTCGACCTGCCCGAACTGGGCGGCTCGCAACTGCTGATCGAGGGCGGCCTGCCGCTCTTCACGGTCTGCCGCTTTGACGGACACTGAGCAGCTGTCTGCTGCTTTCGCGTGATGCGCTAGCCGCATACGCTCATGTGACAAAAATATGACGACTTGCTGCTGCGCGCAGTAGCATCACCCCTTCCATTTCCGCGGCACCCTGGGAGACGTCGATGCCTCACGTATGGCTGTTCCTGCTGACCTCGATTGCGATCACGGTGATGCCCGGGCCGGACAATTTGCAGGTGATTGCACGCGGCGCGAGCCAAGGCCGCAAGGCTGGGCTGACGGCGGCGGCGGGATTTGCGTCGGGCTGCCTGTTTCATACGACGCTGGCCGCACTCGGGCTGGCTGCGGTGCTGCAATCGTCGCCCGTGGCGTTCCAAGCGATCCGGTGGCTGGGCGCGGCGTATCTCATCTGGCTGGGCATCCAGGCGCTGCGCAGCAAGGGCGGCGGCCTGGGTCATGCTGGACCGCAGGGGGCCCCGGGCCTCTGGCAGGTGTATCGCCAGAGTGTCTTTGCGAATCTGCTCAATCCGAAGGTGACGCTGTTCTTCGTGGTGTTCCTGCCGCAGTTCGTCGATGCGCAGGCCGGCCATGCGGCGCTGCAAATGCTGCTGCTGGGCGGCGTGTTCATGGCGCAGACCATCGTGGTGTTCAGCGCGTACGGCTGGTGCGCGGCGGCGCTGGGCGGCTGGATGCGCCGTACGCCGCGCGCATCGCTGTGGCTCGATCGCTTGAGCGGTTGCATCTTCATCGGGTTGGGCTTGCGCGTGGCCCTGACCAAATAAGCAAACGCCCGGATCCCCCGGGCGTTTGACTTAGAGCTTGTAGCCGATCTGCCGCAGCAGGTCCTTGCGCCAAGCGATGTCGGCATCGGTTTCGACACCCAGCGGCGAGGCGCCGTCCACCACGCCGAGCACGCCGCGCCCCAGCTCCGTCTGCGCGACGATCACCTGCGTCGGATTGGCTGTGGCGCAGTAGATGCGGCACACCTCCGGTACCGCGCGCACGGCAGCCAGCACATTGACGGGAAAGAACCCGTCACCCAGGAAGATCAAAAAGGTATGGCCCGCGCCAATGGCGAGCGCGTTGTCACGCGCGAGCTGAAGAGCGGTTTCGTCATTGCCTGACCAGCGCACGAGCCGCTTGCCCGATGCCTCGCAGAACGCAATGCCGAAGCGGATACCCGGCACCGCGCCCACGAGCGCCTCGTGGAGGTCTTCCACGGTCTTGATGAAATGCGACTGGCCGAAGATGAAGTTGGTCGCCTCCGGCTTGACGATGGGCACCACGGTGAGGTCCATGGCGACGCTCCTGTGCGACGATGGGAACGCTCTTCATCGTAGGGCGCAGCGGCTTGATTGCAAGCGGCTGCGCCGGTGCCGCCTTATTTGCGCTTGAGCAGCGGCGCCAGGTACTTGCCGGTAAAGCTCGCCTTGCTCTTGGCCACATCCTCGGGCGTGCCTTTGGCGATGATCTGCCCACCGCCCGCACCGCCCTCCGGGCCCAGATCCAGCAGCCAGTCCGCCGTTTTGATCACGTCGAGGTTGTGCTCGATGATCACGATCGTATTGCCGTGATCGCGCAGCTTGTAGATGACCTTCAGCAGCAGCTCGATATCGTGGAAGTGCAGGCCGGTCGTCGGTTCGTCCAGGATGTACAGCGTGCGGCCCGTGTCGCGCTTCGATAGCTCGAGCGACAGCTTCACGCGCTGCGCTTCGCCACCGGATAGCGTGGTCGCCGATTGCCCCAGGCGGATGTAGCCCAGGCCCACATCCAGCAGCGTCTGCAGCTTGCGGCGCACCACCGGCACCGGCGCGAAGAACTCGTGCGCCTGCTCCACCGTCATCTCCAGCACTTCGGTGATGTTCTTGCCCTTGTAGAGCACTTCGAGCGTTTCGCGGTTGTAGCGCTTACCGTGGCACACGTCGCAGGGCACGTACACGTCTGGCAGGAAGTGCATCTCGACCTTCAGCACACCGTCGCCCTGGCAAGCCTCGCAGCGGCCGCCCTTGACGTTGAACGAGAAGCGGCCGGGGTCGTACCCGCGCTCCTTGGCGGACGGCACGCCGGCAAACAGCTCGCGGATCGGCGTAAACAGGCCCGTGTAGGTGGCCGGGTTCGAACGCGGCGTGCGGCCAATCGGCGACTGGTCGACGTTGATGACCTTGTCGAAATGCTCCAGGCCGTCGATGCGATCGTGCGCTGCGGGCTCCGGCGTCGAGCCATACAGATGGCGCGCCACCGCGTGGTACAGCGTGTCGTTGATCAGCGTCGACTTGCCCGAACCCGACACACCCGTGATGCACGTCAGCAGCCCGACCGGGATGTCTGCCGACACGTTCTTCAGGTTGTTGCCGCTGGCGTTGATGATGCGCAGCCAGCGTTCTTCATCGGGGGCCGTGCGCTGCTTGGGCACTTCGATGCGGCGCTTGCCCGACAGGTAATCGCCCGTCAGCGACGCCGGCGATTGCTCGACCTGCTGGGGCGTGCCCTCAGCGATGATCTGGCCGCCATGCACGCCGGCACCGGGGCCGATGTCGACCACGTAGTCCGACGCGCGAATCATGTCTTCATCGTGCTCCACCACCAGCACGGAGTTGCCGAGATCGCGCAGGTGCTTGAGCGTGCCGATCAGCCGATCGTTGTCGCGCTGGTGCAGGCCGATGGACGGCTCGTCCAGCACGTACATCACGCCGGTCAGCCCCGAGCCGATCTGCGACGCCAGCCGGATGCGCTGCGCCTCGCCGCCCGACAGCGTATCGGCGCTGCGTTCCAGCGACAGGTAATCGAGCCCGACGTTGTTCAGGAAGTTCAGCCGCGCGCTGATCTCCTTGACGATCTTGTCGGCGATCTCGCGCTTGGCGCCGTGCATGTTCAGCGTCAGGAAATACGTGAGCGCATCGCGCAGCGGCCAGCCGTTGATCTCGTAGATGCCGCGTGCCTGGTCGGCTTCGCCGATCTTGACGAACCGGGCCTCGCGGCGCAGGCGGGTGCCGTGGCATTCCGGGCACGGCTGGTTGTTCTGGTACTTGGCCAGCTCCTCGCGCACGGCGATGGAGTCGGTCTCTTTGTAGCGCCGCTCCAGGTTGGGGATGATCCCCTCGAACGCGTGCTCGCGCACGGTGGTCTTGCCGCGCTCGTTGATATACGTGAACGGAATCTGCTGCTTGCCCGAGCCGTGCAGCACGATCTGCTGGATTTCAGCCGGCAGGTCTTCAAACGCGACATCGATGTCGACGTCGTAGAACGCCGCCAGGCTTTGCAGCATCTGGAAATAGAACTGATTGCGGCGGTCCCACCCCTTGATGGCGCCGGAAGCCAGCGACAGATTCGGAAAGGCCACCACGCGCTTCGGATCGAAGAACGTGATCTGGCCCAGGCCGTCGCAGTGCGGGCAGGCGCCCATCGGGTTGTTGAACGAGAACAGCCGCGGCTCCAGCTCCTGCAGTGAATACGAGCAGATCGGACAGGCAAACTTGGAGCTGAAGCCGTGTTCCTTGCCGGAGTCCATTTCCAGCGCGATCGCGCGGCCGTCTGCCAGGCGCAGCGCGGTTTCGAACGACTCGGCCAGACGCTGCTTGAGTTCCGGGTTCACCTTCACGCGGTCGACCACGACCTCGATCGAATGTTTGTCGTTCTTCTTGAGCTTGGGCAGGTTGTCGACTTCGTAGACCTTGGCCTCGGCCTCGTGCGCCGTGCCGCCGCCCGAGCGGATGCGAAAGCGCACAAAACCCTGAGCCTGCATCGCTTCGAACAGGTCGACGTGCTCGCCTTTGCGGTTGGCCACCACGGGTGCCAGGATCATCAGCTTGGTGTCGGCCGGCAGCGCCAGCACGGCATCCACCATTTGCGACACGCTTTGCGCTTCCAGCGGCTGGCCGTGATCGGGGCAGTAAGGCGTACCGGCGCGCGCATACAGCAGACGCAGGTAGTCGTGGATCTCGGTAACGGTGCCGACCGTCGAGCGTGGGTTGTGGCTCGTGGCCTTTTGCTCGATGGAAATGGCCGGGGACAGACCTTCGATCAGGTCCACGTCAGGCTTTTCCATCAGTTGCAGAAATTGCCGGGCATATGCCGACAGCGATTCCACATAGCGCCGCTGCCCCTCCGCATACAGCGTGTCGAACGCGAGCGACGACTTGCCCGACCCCGAAAGCCCGGTGATCACGATCAGCTGGTTGCGCGGCAGATCGAGGTTGATGTTCTTCAGGTTGTGGGTACGGGCCCCACGAATCTTGATTTCGTCCATGTGCGGCTGAGTGCAGCTGAATGCGGCGTCGGAGGGCGGACCGCCTGCGGCAATCGGCGGGAGGGTGGAAAAGGGTAAGCCTGCTAATATACCGAACTTCGGTTTTGCCGGTATCTGCTCCCAGATGGGGCAATCCGTAAAACCGTCCAAGTGTCTTTGTCGCCGCTTTTCTTCGGTTGTTTTGCGGCGGTTTCCGCACCATGTCCTCCGCTTCCGCATCCATGACTTCCGCTTCCGGCCGCATGAACGGCCTTGAGCTGCGCGCGGCCGCCTCGCTGGCCGGCATCTTCGCGCTGCGCATGTTGGGTTTGTTCATGATCATGCCGGTCTTCGCGGTGTTCGCGAAAACGCTGCCCGACGGCAACAACACCCAACTCGTCGCCTTTGCCATCGGCGTGTATGGCCTCACGCAGGCGGTGCTCTATATCCCGTACGGCTGGCTGTCGGATCGCTTCGGACGCAAGCCGGTCATCGTGACGGGGCTGGTGATCTTTGCGGTGGGCAGCCTGGTGGCGGCGTTTTCGCACAGCGTTGCGGGAATCGCCGTGGGGCGGGCCATCCAGGGCGCGGGGGCGATCTCGTCGGCGGTGATCGCCTTCGTGGCCGACCTCACGCGCGAGGAGCATCGCACCAAGGCCATGGCCATGATCGGGGGCAGCATCGGCCTGTCGTTTGCCGTGGCCATCGTGAGTGCGCCGGTCATCTTCCGCTGGGTCGGCATGCCCGGCATGTTCACGGCGATTGGCGTGCTGGCCATCGTCGCCATCGGCGTGGTGCTGTGGGTCGTGCCCAACCCGCCGCGTCCGCCCGAACACGTGAAAGCACCGTTCCGCGAAGTTCTGCGCCATCCCGAGCTGCTGCGACTGAACTTTGGCGTGTTCGCCCTGCACGCCACGCAGACGGCGTTGTTCGTCGTGCTGCCGCACATGCTGGAAGCCGCCGGCCTGCCCGTCGATTCGCACTGGAAGATCTACCTGCCGGTGATGGGCGTGTCGTTTGTGCTGATGGTGCCTGCCATCATTGCGGCAGAAAAACGCGGCAAGATGAAAGCGGTGCTGCTGTCTGCCGTGGCGCTGGTGATGGTGGCGCAGCTGGCACTCGGCGAAGTGAATCCGACACTTGCCGCGCTGGCGATTGCGCTACTGGTCTACTTCCTCGGTTTCAACGTGCTGGAGGCGTCGCAGCCGTCGCTGGTGTCGAAGTACGCGCCGGGCGTGCGCAAGGGCGCGGCTATGGGCGTGTACAACACGACGCAGGCGCTGGGCCTGTTTGCGGGCGGCGCGGGCGGCGGCTGGATTCTGCTGCACGCAGGGCAGCACGCGGTATTCCTAACCTGCGCCGCGCTGGCTTTTGCCTGGCTTATAATTGCGAGCCCCATGCAGATGCCGGCGCTGCGCCGACACTGAAAACCCCGGGCCCAACGGCGGCATCACTTCAATTACCTTCGGAAACTCATCATGGCGTCCGTCAACAAAGTCATCATCGTCGGCAATCTCGGCGCCGATCCTGAAACGCGTTACATGCCCAGTGGCGATGCTGTCACCAACATTCGCGTGGCAACCACCGACCGCTACAAAGACAAGGCCAGCGGCGAAATGAAGGAAGCCACCGAGTGGCACCGAATCGCCTTCTTCGGCCGCCTGGCTGAAATTGCCGGTGAATACCTGAAGAAGGGTTCGTCGGTCTACATCGAAGGCCGGCTCAAGACCCGTCAATGGGAAAAGGACGGCCAGAAGCAATACAGCACGGAAATCGTCGCAGACCAAATGCAGATGCTCGGCGGCCGTGGTGGTGAGGGCGGTGGCAGCAGCGGTGGCGGTGGTGGTGGCTACTCACGTGGCGGTGAAGGCGGCGGCGGTGGTTACGGCGGTGGCCGTAGCCAAGGTCAAAGCCAAGGCCAAGGCGGCGGCTACACGCGCGGCGGCGAAGGTGGCGGTGGCCAAGGCGGTGGCGCGCGTCGCCAGCCTGCAACGTCGAACGGTTTTGAGGATATGGACGACGATATTCCGTTCTAAGAGGAACTTGACCTAATTTTGTAAAGCAAGGCCCCGAAGTTCTCGTCTAATCAATGGGTTAGATGGGAATTTGCGGGGCCTTCGGTTTTGGGTTTTTCTTGCCGCTAGGCGGAAGGTGCCTAAACAGTAAAGAATGCTCCCCGTCACAAGATGGAGTGCGGGGTCAATTTGTTTTCTATTCGTGAAGTTCGCCTTGACAGCGGAGAACGTCTGCCGCTCCTTGTCGAGGGCGGTCCACTCGGGTTGCCAGTGCAAGGCGCCCTTCAATACACACTCACTAAACTGCGGGCGCGCGGCTTACGGCGGAAAAGCATAAGGGAGCGTCTTGATGCCCTTGGGCTCGCTTTGAGCTTTCTCTCCGGCCGCGGTATCGACGTAGTGACGCGGTAACTTGGAACACGATAGTCGATCTAGGCCGGCAACATTTTCAGGTTGCGTGGAGTCGGCAGACCTTGGAGAAGCGCGCTGGTATCAAGGCGGCTTACTTGCGCCGCGTCGCTTTGCGCACTGCAGAAAACGGTGCCGCAGGGCCTAGACTGAAAAGCAGCGCGGACAGCTCCGATGACGATCGACGGGTTGTGAATCTTCGCGCGGAGAATGAGAAGCTGCGCGCAGTCCTGCGAGAATATGACTGTCGGCTGGTTCGGTATGTCGGGAATGCTCTCGCGCACGGTTTGACGGAGGCACAGTTAGACGCGCCTCTTCGGCCGTTGGTAGACCCCAAAATCAAGTCTAGAAAACGGCGATGACGGGGCGCAGCCCTTTCGCCTCTTTGATCGGGTGACGCTGTGTGCCGAGCGGTATCGCTAACCCGTCATGTCCGACGTGGATACGAGTGGGCCTAGCAGGCTGTTGAAATACACCTCGCCGAAGCACGGCGTTCCCGTCGAATGAAGTGTCGTGCCGGTTCGGTTGCTGTCGATTTCGCGCTGGACTTGTTTAATTCAGATGGAACCGATGTCATCTCCTCCCCGATTTGCGCCCCTACGCCGCCCTTGCGGCGAGCGTACGCATGCGAGTCAGGTTGTAGGCCGCCTGAGTCAACAGGAAGAGCTGCTCGACTCGCTCGCGGCCGCGATACATCGCCTGCCGAATTCGACCGACCGTCTTGCCCCAACCGAAGACCTGCTCAATGCATTTGCGCTTGCGCTGACTGATGGCGTAGCCGGGCCAGCGCGTTGTACGGCCGTCAATCGCCGAGCCACCTGTGCGGCCGTCGTTTTGCGCCACGTGCGGCGTCACGCGATTGGCGCGGCAGCTTGCTACGAAGCCCGCCGTGTCGTAGTTCTTGTCGGCCCCAACCGTAATGGGGACGCCGGCAAGTTCCGCCGTATCCGCGAGCATGTCGGCCGCAGCGTCGCGCTCGGCTATGCCACTGGCCTGCGTCACCTGCGCGTTGACCACCAAGCCATGCCGGTTATCGCTCAGCACGTGGCCCATGTAGCAGAGCAGCGCGCCGGTACGGCGGCTCTTGCGAAACAGCTTCGCCTGGCTGTCCGTGCTCGATTCATGCGTTTCGTTGCTCCGCTTCTCGCCGTGCCAGTTCTCGCGCTGGCGAGCACCACCATCGGGCGGCGCATCGTCGTCGGATTGGTTCTTGCGTACGAAGCTCTTATGGCCTGCCCAAGCTTGAATCAGCGTGCCGTCCACGCTGAAATGCTCGCCCGACAGGTAGCCGCGCGTGTGCGCCGTCTCAACCGTTTCGTTAAACAAGCCCACGATGACGTCGTGAGTCAGCAGCCGGTCCCGGTTCTTGCTGAAGGTCGAGTGGTCCCACACCGCATCGTCCATGGCAAGACCCACGAACCAACGGAACAGCATGTTGTAGGAGATTTGCTCCATCAGCATGCGTTCGCTGCGAATCGAATACAGCACTTGCAGCAACAGCGCCCGAACCAGCTTCTCCGGCGCGATGCTTGGTCGGCCGCCTTTCGCGTCGCCCTCATACATGCGAGAGAACACTGCATCCATGCGCTTGAGTGCGTCGTTCAGCCAAGCCCGAATTGGTCGCAACGGATGGTTGGCCGGCACGAAGTCATCCAGCTTCGCCACGGTGAACATCGCCTCGGTATAGCCATCCGCTCCGCGCATCGTGTCTGTCTCAGTGTTGTCCGATTGTTCGTTTCAACGTTTACCTCTCCTGCGCGGATGACGGCCGCAGGAGGTTTTTCAACAGCCTGCTAGTTCTAGCGGAGCAAGTCAGTCGGAGCCATCGACAACGCATCGGCGAATTTGCGAAGCGTTTGTAGCGACACGTTTTGTCTACCGGACTCGATCGCGCTGACCCAGTTTCTGTCAACGCCGATGCGTTCGGCTAACTCGCGCTGGTTCCACCCTTTCGCAGTCCTGCACTCTCTCACCCTGCTACCGAACGCCTGCACCTGCTCCGGCCCCGGCTTCGCCTTCTCGTCGATCATTGCCGACAGGCTCGTTCCCAGTGCACTCGCGATTTCTGCTGCGTTCAATAGAGAGAGATTTGGGGCGCCGCGCTCGATTCGGCTGATTGTGTTCCTGTCTAGCCCAAGCATGTCGCCTAGAGCTTGCTGAGACAGTCCCATCGCTTGGCGTCGCCGGCGCATCTCGGAAACAAACAGCTGTGCCAAGTCCTGCATGCTGGAGGGGACCATTGAAAAGTCCCGACTATTGCGCAGGGGGTAGAGGCCTGTCTACAACATTCAGGTTGTAATGTCAATCGTTGTAAATATTGAGCTATGCAAGTCAAATATATACAATAAGAATCTTGTGTAATTAAGCGCCGTTGCACGTCGACAGACCTGTGATGATCGCGCGCCAAATCCGTCTATGTTGCTCACTGAATTTGGGTGCGAAGAACCTCAGTCCGTTCGGCAGCACTTGGTACGCCCTTACCAGCCATGGCGCTACGTGGCTATCACTTCGGAATCGCCGTGCTTCCTGATTGAGCGGGATCGTCCAGGCCATGGCGCAGCATCATTATTGAGCGCTTACCTTGTCCCATCTGCGGAAGAACTGCTTCAGGTCATCGAGTTCCTCGGTCAGGATTGCCGCGTCTGTAAGGTCGACCTGTCGGGCAATTCAGGAGAGCACAGTCAGCTTGATCCGATCAAGGCGCTGCATAGCTACAAGGCAGATGGGGTGCAATGGTTTGGCTATGAAGGACAGGACGGTGCAATCCATACACAATGCCCATGGCATCCGGAAACTGAAGGGAGATAATCGCGGGGGTCGCCGACCTAGCGCCGATGGGGCGCCAGGCACTTTGGGATGAATTGAAAGGATTCGAACGTGAGGGCGCTGCGGGCGGCGCAGAAGGCTCCAACCGCCTATTCCTCGCCGGAGAGGATGGTGGCACGCTGGAGGTCTTCGACCTGCGGAGCGGGGCGCATCTGAAGACCGTCAAGGGCATGGAGACGCCGCACGCGATCCACTACGAAGCGAAGACGAATCGGCTGTTTGTCAGCAACAGCGGCGCTGGTCTGAGTAAGGTGCTCGATGGCAAAAGCTATGCGTTGCTCGACACGATCAAGCTCACGCCGGGCGCGGACGTGATGAGCTACGACGCCTCCTCGCGCCGCCTGTGGTTCGTCACCGGCGGAAAGAACGCACCCACCAAGATGACACAGACTATGGTGGCGCGGGTTGACGTCGACTCCGGCAAGACGCTGGGCGAAACCACGTTCGACACCGACTTTACCGAAGGCATCGTGGCCGAGCAGAACGGATCGCGCGCTTTCGTTAATGTTGCCGGCAAGGGTGAAATCGCAGTGCTCGACAAGAAGACGGGGCAGCTGCTTCAGACATGGCTGGTCAAGGAAGGGAAGGACAACTCGCAGATCGATCTAGACGAGAAGAACAAGCGGCTGTTCGTGATTACGCGCAAGCCGTTCAAGCTGGTCGTAGTGAATACGGAAACGGGACAGTCGGTTGCGAGCTTCAATGCGCCTGGCCGCACCAACGGGATGATGTTTGACGCGGTCAACCGGCGCATCTACGCCGCCGGTGACGATTACGTCGCGGTCTTCCGCCAGCGCGATGCCGACCACTATGACGAGATAGCACGAGTGCCATCAGAGAAGGGTGCCAAGACGGCGTTCTTGGTCCCCGAGTTGCATCGGTTGTATGTTGCCGTTGGCGGCTCAGCCCAAGCCAAGGCCGGATTGCTGCAATATGAAGTGGTGCCCGGCGACGCGAATTAAGGCCGGGCTGTACCTGACGCACATTCCGGTTCGCCAATTCCTCCCCTGCAGGAGGTGCCGCCGCCAGTGACACTGTCGTTCAAGTTGGCGGCGGGCAAGTCGCAATCGGACGCCGCCCGCCGAGACTCCCTCCGTGCAGGAGGAACTGAAGCCGGCCGCCACAAGTGTCGGCGCCTTCAGTGACCGAACGGCGTTTCTCCAGCAGTCGCAGGCAACGCAGTTCTGGGTGATCGTGATCGTCGTCGCGGTTGTCTACGTGAATCTTGGCATGTGGTAGGAGAGCTGTGCTCATCCGTGACGATCCTGCTCGACTTATTTTCGGCGAATGTCTAGCGCTACTTGCCTTCGGCTTGCGGGTATGGAAGTCAGCTTCATCGCGATGATCGGCATCGTCAAGAAGAGCGCCATCATGATGATCGATATTGCGATTGGGGCGCGCCGCGATGAAGGGTTGAACGCGGAAGACGCCATCCGCAAGGCCTGTCTGCTGCGCTTCCGGCCAATCATGATGACGACGCTGTGCGCATTGACAGGCGTGCTGCCGATTGCCCTTGGCCTCGGTGCAACGGCCGAACTGCGCCAGCCGCTTGGCGTGTCGATCGTGGGTGGCCCGCTGCTTCCCCAACTGATCACGCTGTTCATCACCCCAGTGCTGTACCTCGGGTTCGATTTGTTTGGCGCGTCGCGCAGGCAAGCGAAGCCCATATCTGCGATGTCACCGCAATCCTGAGCGGACACGTCCCTCTTCTTTTCAACGCATCACGAGACGTTTATGCACAAGCCATTTCCGAGCAGCCGGCGCGTACGCCAGCGCCGCACCGTGCGCTGGCTGGCGCTGATTGCTGCAGTCGCCATCGCAGGACCTGCATTGGCCCAGGGCGGCCCGCCGATGGTGACCGACGATCCGGAAACGCCGGGCGATGGCCATTGGGAAATCAACCTCGGCGCGATTGCAACCCGTACGCACGGGCGCCTGGAAATAGCGGCACCCGACGCGGACATCAATTACGGTTGGGGGGACCACATCCAGTTCAAGGCCGACGTGCCATGGGTCTTTGCCCGCGACGATGGCCAGCGCTGGAGGTCGGGGCTGGGCAGCGGCAACTTCGGCGTGAAATGGCGCTTCATCGACCAGGAACAGGCGGGCTTTTCGCTGTCGACCTATCCGCAGTACACCCGCAGCATGTTGGATGGGTCCATCCGGCGCGGTATTACCGGTGGCGGGCATGAGTTCTTCCTGCCACTTGAGCTTGCCACCGACGTTGGTGGCTTTGGGGTCTCGACCGAGGTGGGCCGCAACTTCGTTTCCGGTGGCGGAGACAGCCAATGGATTGCCGGCATTGTCGCCGGCCACGCGTGCGGCGAAGGGCGCGAGTGCATTGCCGAGGTGCGCCGGACGCAGGCGCCCGGCACACACCTCACGCTGCTGAACCTTGGCATGCACTGGAAGATCAACGAGACGTACACGCTGCTGGGCGCGGTCGGGCGCGAGTTCGGCTCGTCCTCCGATGACAAGCGGCAAGTCCTGGTCTATCTGGGCGTACAGATCACCCGATAGGGTATCGGGTGTCCGATGGCTAGAGCCGGTTCAATATTAAGCTGACAGGCGGGTAGGGGGATGGACAACACGCTGATCGACGACCAGCTATGGTGACCTGCCCCCGGTTTTAGTACGAAGCACAGTTAGAGTCCGAGGTTAAAAACTCTTGCTCATGCCCCTGCGCAAACTGCATCGGGGTCAGGTAG